>JASJCB010000006.1 GCA_030066195.1 Acidobacteriota bacterium | reverse complement strand
CAATCTGACCCGGCGGCGGCTCTGCTTTTAACCGAAGGCAATCTATCACGGTGATAGATTGGCCGAAGGCTCTGTTCACTCGAGACCGTACTGATCATTCAAACAGCCGCGCGGCCTCCGGGTAACTTTTATTTAGTGCAAATGGGTCCCTTTTGGTTAGCGTCGAGGTTTGGGCGTGGAATGTGGTCTTCAGCACAATATCATCAACTTTTCTCCGAAAAAGACCCCTTAAACCTGAACCTTTGAGTCTTTTGCTTGGGAATGGGACCACCTGCCGGCGTCGAGGGTAGTATCATTCCCGGGCAAAAGACTCCTCAAACCAATTCAGGAGGCGCTTTTTGAGACAAAAGTTGATGTTTTTTGTCGAAGGCGGTAGATGTCAAGGTAGTTGTCGCAAAAAAAGTGAAAGAAGGGGGAATACACAGCCCCTCCCCCTTGGGTGGGTGGTCATCCAGTTTGGGGAGACCCCTTGTTGACGGATTGGTTGAGGTGGCGGGAAGGGGATAAAGGAAGAGTGGAAGCGGCGGCGAGTACGGTGCGGTGGACGTAGTCTTGGATATGGCCGTGTTTGCGGGTGTTGAGATCGGGTGAACCCTCCAAGATGGCGCGTTCGACCACGTCGGTGTCATGCCCCTCAGTCAGCATCTCACGGGCGATCATAAAATCGATCCGCGAGTAATCCGGGGAGTGGCTCCATGGTTGCCGGCGATTGATCGTAAGAATGCGTCGTAGACGCTGTGTGTAGGTGTGAGGCCGCAGTGGAAGGGCGGCCTTGCGAGGCTGCTCATCGCGACGTTTCAGGAGTCGGGCACGGAGCAGGGCGGAGCGCCCCTCCGGGGCCACAACAGGAACGGCAAACCGGAGTAAGACGAAGGGTTGACCGTTGGTCGAGGCATAACACGGTTTCTGGTTGGTAAAGCCCGCCAGGCGGCCAAAATGGCGCCAATCGGCGGAGCATGGATCAGCGTGGTAGTGAGCGGCAAGGCGGCGCAGTAACTGCCGGACGAGGTCCTTGGGGATATCGCGCTGCTCGCGGTTATGGATCAAGCGAATCCAGCACTGGTAGTTGTCAGGGCTGGTTTCAACGACGGCCGCCGGCGGAAGGCCGTCGGCTCGCAGCCGAGTAATGGTGGAAAGGTCGATGTCATCGAGGAGGACAAGGCCACGAGAGGCCGTCGGCCGGAGATAGATGTGGGCCCCCACGGCGTTCATATGGCGAAGCCAGGGGATGGAGGCCAGGATCTGATCGCAGGACCAGGTGCGCAGGATCATGCGCTGATCGGGCTGATGGATGCCGAGTTCATTGCAAGACAGCCCCATTGCCTGGATTTGACGGCGAACGGCCTCACGGGTCCTTTGGGCGCCTCTGAGGCCGCAAAGGACAGAGGATTCAGGCCACGTCAGCATGGTCACCCTCCTTACCCTTGAGTGGGTTAAGATAAACCTTATCGGGGAGATCCCAGTTCCTAACGGAACCACGCCAACGTGCCGTGTTGTTCTCCTTTGTCCGCTCGAGAACCGCTTTCCGCTGTTCCATGATTTTGGTGTCAAGCCCGGCGTGACGCTGATTGGGCGTCACGAATTTCAGGGCGCTATGACGATGCGTCCCGTTGTACCAACGGACGAAGAGACGGACCCAGCGTTGCGCGTCCGATAGACTGCTAAAGCTGGTATCCGGAAAGTCAGGACGGTACTTCAGAGTCCGAAACAGCGACTCCGAGAAGGGATTGTCGTTGCTGACCGAGGGCCTGCTGAACGAGGGGATCACTCCTAGATCCTGGAGCTTGGCCAACATAGTGCCTCCCTTCATCGGGCTTCCGTTGTCGGAATGGAGCACCAGACCGGCTTTGACACCTTCGGCCTTGTGAGCCCGTGCAATCAGGCGTGCCGCATGAGCAGACGACTCCTCGTCGTGAATTGCCCAACCCACGATTTTGCGACTGAAGATATCGACGATCATGTAGAGATAGTGGTACTTCCCACGAACCGCTGACGGTAGGTAGGTGATGTCCCAGGTCCAGATCTGGTTGGGTGCTGTTGCGACAAGGGCTTTGGGTCGCCGACGGCTCC
Organism: Acidobacteriota bacterium; assembly: GCA_030066195.1. Classification (GTDB taxonomy): domain Bacteria; phylum Acidobacteriota; class Holophagae; order Acanthopleuribacterales; family Acanthopleuribacteraceae; genus JASJCB01. The sequence goes on along the minus strand of JASJCB010000006.1, from coordinate 118,456 downwards.
GGGGCCGCCGTTTGCCCCTGTGTGTCATCATCTTTTCCTGACGCAGGATACGGTAGATGGTTGACTCCGAAGCGTAGTACTGATCTCGGTCCAAAAGGATTGGCACGATTTGACTTGGCGGAAGATCGCGGAACTCGGGGGAATTCACCACCTTCAAGATCTTGGCGCGCTCTTCCGGGCTCAGCTTAGTGGGAGGTTGGTACTCCCTTGTTGTCCGCTGGTCGACCAGGCTTTCGGCCTGCTGCCAACGTTCAACCGTCCTTGCCGAGACCCCAAGGGCTTTACAAGCCTTTGCTTTACGGCATCCGTTAACGACGGCCTCTTTGACCAGAGCAATGATCCGTTGCCGGGTCTGTGGGTCTAGATGTCGTCCTCGTCCTCGGGAGCCGTTCCCCAGAGTGCCTTCGTTTTTTTTGAAGTAACAGGAGCGCTGAGGCTTCCGCCAGCGCCTTATCCTTGCGTTCGAGTTCCTTATTCGCTTCTTTGAGCTTCTTCTTGAGCTCTGCCTTCTCGTCATCCTTGCGGGTACTCTTGCGAATGGCATTCAGGCAGTTCTCCCGCCAAAGCGCCAGGGTGTTGGTATAAATGCCGTGACGGCGGCAATAAGTGCCCAAATCCCCCTCACTCATACCCGCATCGATGACTGCTTGGAAGCGTTCTTCCATGGACCAGTCTTGTTGTCTCTTTGGTTGACTCACCGTCTCACCATCCATTTTTGGGCGGCGCCATTTGCGCCATTCCCTTAGCGTTTCCGGGCTTATCCCAAACTCCCGTGCGACAGAGCTCAAACTCGGTTTATAAGGGGCGCACAGTTTCTGAAGGGCTGCCTCACGAATTGCTGCTGAGTATGCCATGTTATCTCCTTGGTCTTCATTAATAATCGATCCGACAACTATTCTGACCTATAGGGAAGGGCCTATAGAACAACCAATTAGGGCGTGTTTTTTACAGTACTACATAACAGCCCGCATCGGCGCATTTGACTTTTCGTGTCGGGAAAAAACCGATCAGGGCATTCAGGATGAGAACGTCGCCCGCGGAAAGCTTTGGATTTCCATCGGTGCGGGTGTCCGAAAATGAACAGTTGCTGTTCGAACTCGAACGGCCTGGCTCGTCTTTTCGAACACAAGTTATTTAAATCAAGAAAGATAACCTTTGGCACCTTGCTTGCTCTTTAGGGGGTGGAGGTGACCATGGATCGTCCGATATCCGACAACACGCGCCGCAGGCGTCTCATCAAGCAGATTGCCGTCGTGGTTTTGGCGTTGGCCGGCGTGTGGTTGGTAGCTTCTCTCGGGGCCGGCTTGCTGCGGGTCAGCATTTCTCGCGGTGAGATTCGGACCGCGACCGTCGAACGGGGCATCATCGAGGACAGCCTCCAGGCTTCCGGCGTGTTGACGCCCGAGTCCGAAACTATGTTGACCAGTTCCATCGACAGTCGCGTGCTCAAGATCCTCAAGGCGCCCGGCACCGAAATTGCTCCCGGTGAAGCCATTCTGGAGTTGGATACCAGTTCGGCCGTCTCCGAGTTGGACAAGTTGACGGAAGAATTGAGCCTCAAGGAAAACAAGAAACGCCTCCAAGAGTTGGAACTGGAAAAGTTCCGCAAGACCAATAAGGGACAGATGGACCTGCTGCTGTTGGACCTGGAGTTCCTGAGAACGCGTTACAAGCAACAGAAGAGCATGGCCGACAAGGGCCTTATCTCCAGTGAAGAGTTGCTGCAAGCCCGCCTGAACGTGGACAAGAAACTGGTCGAGAAACGCCAGTTGGAAGAAAACCGCCAGGACGAGGCGGCGGTCTCCAAGGCTCGTCTGGCCGAGTTGGACCTGGAGATCAGCATTCTCGAAAAGACTCGCGAGACCCTGGCCCGGGACCTGGAACGCGCCCGCGCCATGGCCGATCGAACCGGGGTGCTGACCTGGGTGGTGGAGGAGGAGGGCGCTTCCGTGCGCAAGGGCGATCCCATCGCCCGCATTGCCGACATGACCAGTTTCAAGGTGGAGGCCAGTATTTCCGATTTCCACGCCTCGCGTCTGCATGCCGGCCAAAAGGCGCGGGTGGACATCAACGGCGATCTGCTGGACGGCCGCGTAACCAAGTTACTGCCGGCGGTTGAAGACGGCATCCTCAAGTTCGAGGTGGCCTTCGATAATCCCGGCATCACCCTACGCACCAATATGCGTGTGGATGTGTACGTCGTCCTGGACCGTAAGGCCGAGGTCTTGCGCCTCAAGAAAGGACCCGCCGTCAACGGCGCGGGCACCCACCGGGTCTTCGTGATCCGAGAGGATACCGCCTACCGCACCACGGTCCGCGCCGGCGCCTCGGGCAAGGACCATTACGAGATCGTCGACGGCCTCAATGAGGGCGACGAAGTCATTATTTCCGACAGCAGATCCTGGATACACATGGAAAAGGTGCCCGTCAAGAGGTAAACGGTCATGCATGAGTCGGTACAGAACCAAACCCAAAAGAAGGAGAGAGTGATGATTCGCTTTGAAGAAGTGGACAAGGTCTATCAAACGGAGAAGGTGGAAACCACCGCCCTTTCCAATATCAACCTGGAAGTCAAGGAAGGCGAATTCGTCTCCGTCATGGGTCCCTCCGGCTGCGGCAAGACCACCATGCTCAACATCATGGGCCTGCTGGATGAACCCACCAAAGGAAAGGTATCGATCGACGAGCGCGAGGTAAATTCCTACAAAGACAAACACGTCGCCCGCATCCGCAACGAGACGATCGGCTTCATCTTCCAGAACTTTCACCTGATCCCGGACCTCAGCGTGCGCGACAATGTGGAATTGCCCCTGCTCTACCGCAAGACCGGCGGCAGACGCAAGCGCGAGTTGGCCGTGGAAGCCCTGGAGCGGGTGGGTCTCAGTTCGCGTGTTCATCACTTCCCCACCCAGCTTTCCGGCGGGCAGCAACAGCGGGTGGCCATCGCCCGGGCTATCGTGGGCAAACCCAAGATCCTGCTGGCTGACGAGCCTACCGGAAACCTGGACAGCTCGATGGGCGAAGAAATTATGGGCATCCTGGACCAGTTGAACCAACAGGGCACCACCATCGTCATGGTCACTCACGACCAGCGCATGGCCGACCGCACGGGCCGCGTGATTCGCGTCTTCGACGGCCAGCAGGTGGTGTAATCATGTTGACGGCATATCTGAAACTGGCCTGGAAGGTGCTGCTGCGCCGCAAGATCTTTACCTTCATCAGCCTGTTCGGCATCAGCTTCACGCTGATGGTGCTGATGGTGGTTACCGCCATGTACGGCAATATCAATAACAACCTGAAGCCGGATACGCGTTTTGAGCGCTGCCTGTTCATCGACCGAACGCGCATGGATTACCGGGAGGGTCGCGGCCAAAGAAGCAGCCCGCCGGGCTACAAGCTCATCAACGATTATGTCCGCAAGATGGAAACGCCCGAAAACGTCTCGGCCTACACCCGCGGACGGGAAACCTTCGCCTACCAAAACGGCCGCAAATACGCCATGAACTTGAAGCGAACCGATGGCCAGTATTGGGAGATCATGGATTTCGATTTCCTGGAGGGCGGGCCCTTCACACGCGATAACGAGGAACGGGCCGATATGGTCGCCGTCATCAACCAGGCCGTCCGCGACCAGTACTTCAACGGCGAGGACGCCCTGGGCAAACAGCTCAAAGTGGACGGCCAGACCTTCCGCGTTGTGGGGGTGGTAGCCAATGTTCCCGAATACCGCAAGACCTCTTATGCCGATGTCTGGGTCCCCATCGCCACCATGAAATCGCAACACTATCGTCAGGAGTTGATGAGCGGCTTCGGAGCCGTGATTCTGGCGAAATCCTCGGGCGATTTCAAGGCGATTAAGGATGAACTGGAAGCCCTCCTGCCCACCGTCCAACTTCCCGACCCCAAAAAGTGGCACCAGTTCAAGGCGCTTGCCGATACCCGCTTTGAAATGATGGTGCGCGGCTTAACCCATTCCTGGGACCGCGACCCGGGCGTGGCCAAAATCATGATGACGGCTATCGGCGCCATTCTGGGTTTCATGCTGCTGCCGGCGGTCAACCTGATCAATATCAATATGAGTCGCATCATGGAGCGCTCCTCCGAGATCGGCGTGCGCAAAGCTTTCGGGGCCACCTCCGGTAACCTGACCGGCCAGTTCCTCATCGAGAACCTGATCCTGACGCTGGTGGGCGGCTTGATGGGCTTCGCCTTCAGCGTGGGAGTGCTGGAGATCATCGAAAATTCGGGCTTCATTCCCTACGCGCAACTGGGCGTGGACCTGAAGATCTTTGCCGCCGGCCTGTTCCTGACTGTTACTTTCGGCGTAATCAGCGGGGTCTATCCCGCCTGGCGCATGTCGCGGCCTCATCCCGTGGTCGCCTTGAAGGGAGGTGTTTGATGATCCGCCATCTACTCAAAATCGTCTGGAACCGGAAGCGGGTCAATGCCCTGATCATGACCGAAATCTGCCTTTCCTTCCTGGTCCTCTTCGCCTTGTTCACCGCGGTTACCTACTACTACAGCAACTTCGTCAAACCCATGGGATTCGACTACCACGACGTCTGGTCGGTGCAGGTGCTCAAACCTAACGCCGACGAGCAGGAGGAAAACCGCGACAAGTTGGAAAACTATGTGCGCCAGATCCGGATCTACCTGGACAGCCAGGATGCCGTGGAAAACTATGCCATGGCCGATATCACCCCCTACTCCGGCTGGACCTGGAACAACTACATCCTGAACGGCGAGCGCAGGTTCCTGACGCAGTTCGCCCATGTGGATCTCAACTTCCCGGAAACCATGAGCATGGAACTGGTCAGCGGTCGCTGGTTCGACCAGACCGACGAGGCCCAAAACTGGCTGCCGGTGATGATCAACGAAAAGCTGGCCGAAGAATTGTTCGCCGACAGCGATCCCCTGGGGCAGAAGGTGATGTTGGACCGGCAGGAGTTGGACTTGCGCGTGGTGGGCGTGTTTACCGACTACCGCAAGGACGGCGAGTTCTCCCTGCAAGACTACATGACCCTGGTTCCCCTGCGTACCCGAGGTCCGCGCGCCGTCATGCCGCAAAAGCTGATGCTGAAGATGGCCCCGGGTACCCCGGTGGTCTATGAAGAGGAAATGGTCAAAAAGCTGGAATCGATCGCCGAGGGCTGGTCGTTCACCGTGACGCCGCTGGAGCGCATGCGCAAGGCGCATATCGACCAATACATGACGCAAATCGCGGTTATGTCGCTGGTCGCCTTCTTCATGCTGGCCATGGTGACCCTGGGCCTGGTGGGCGTGCTCTGGCAAAACGTGACGCGACGAACCTCGGAGATGGGCGTACGCCGCGCCAAGGGCGCCACCCGCAACAAGATCTACACCCAGGTCTTGGGCGAATTCCTGGTCATCAGTTCCCTGGCCATTCTCCTGGGATCGATTTTCGCGGCCCAGATCCCCATCCTGGGGTTGACCTCGAACGTCGGCCTGGATACCTTCGCAATCGGCTTCATCGCCGCGGGCCTGATGATCTACCTGCTGACCACGCTAAGCGCCCTATACCCCAGTTGGCTGGCAACCACGGTAAACCCGGCCGAAGCACTACACTACGAGTAACGTAAACAGGCCCGCCCATTGATCGGTGTTACAACGGGACAAAGACCATTGAAGTTCCGAACCCGCGCCTACCGGCACGGGGCGGGTCTGTTTGCGCCGGATGGAACTGAACCCGACGCGATGCAAAACGGATCGCCCGAAGGCAGTTGCCGCCGGAATAGGGAAACTCTTTGAGCGATTGCCTTCGGTACAAGTTTACGGCGTCGCGTTGGTTGTATTTTTTTCCGTCGCGAACAAACCCCCACCACGCTTATAAGCACGGTCATTGTTCAGGTTGGGGATTGGTTCCCAAGGAAGTCCGTTTTACGTGGGGGCTTGTTCACGCTACCCTACGAGCAGCCCCCGCCCTTGCGGACAGCGCCCTTGCGATTCAGATTGACTTCCCCCTGGTCGGGGTGACGCCCGCTTCTTTCAGCGAGCCGGGAATGCTTACCCCGCTGGGCAAACAAAAAGGGGACCCCGCGAAGGGCCCCCAAAAGCTCGTGAAGGCTTGAGCATAATTGTGCTTCACAAGTTGAAAAAAAGGGGACCCGGGCACGGGCCCCCAAAGCTCGTGAAGGCTTGAGCATTTCTGTGCCTGTCAAAACCGGAAAAAAGAGGGACCCGCTCGGGCCCCTAAGGCTCGTGAAGGCGTGAGCAATTTTTCGGGCATTGCGCTCGGCAATGCCTTTTCTTGTTTTCTATAACTGGAGGACCGGTCGGCCCCCGATTGAAAATGTTCCACACAAACAGTAACCTCCGCCTTGGATGACATTTAAGAGAAACGAGGGCCTGTTTTCACAATAATCAAGGGATTGGGATCTGGTAAACCGGGTTGCCGTGTTCGATATAAAAGGCAGGACAGACCACGACGGCCGGTATTGAATCGGTTAGATACAGGGGTTGACGTAAGAGAAAAGGGATCAAGGCATCGCAAGATCCGGGGGAGGGTCCCCCGGATCGGGCTATGCGCGGGTACTCGTCTGGGGTCAGGTACCCAAAGTAGAGTTTACCGATCGGACTTAAGAGCCGATTTCCCACTTGTCGGTGTATTCGTTGCCTTCCTCGTCTTTGACCGTGATTTCCTCAAACATAAAGCGCACGGTTTCCATGTCGCGGAAGGGCTTGCTGGCCGGGTCGCAAGTGTTGGGCTTGGAGTGGTGGATACCGACCACTTTGACCTGCTTCATTTCGTGACTGAAGTACTTCACCAGGTCGCCGCTCTTGGCGTCGGGCTTGTAGTGCGAAACCACCACGGAAGCGATTTCCAGGTTTTCACAGATGTGCTTGGCGAACAAGGGTGAATGCTTACCCAGTTCGTGGGTCATGGAGAAGAAACCGTGCTGGCGACGACCGGTTACGGTGCCGTCACGCAGATCGGTGGGCATTGTGATTTCATAGTCGAATTCGTAAAGTTCGATTTGCTCATCGACGCCTTTACCTTTTGCGGGACCGGGGACACCATCTACTTTTGCATAACTGGAAACGGACATGACCAAAACTCCTTCAAAAAAGATTCATCGGACACCCAACCATATAGCATATGCCGTGCCAAAAAACTAAAATACTGATATATAAGAATTTACGTAAAAAAGGTGTAAGGTGTACCGAAATCTGGTGTACCGGCGGCGGCACATCTGTTCCGCCATGCGAACATCTCATGATACAGCTTACAGAAAAAATGGGCCGGCAACCGGACAGGCGGCTATGACCTCATTAGGTTTTCAAGGCAAAGTATTTGGTATCGGCCCGAGCTTCCGGTATACTACGGCCCTTGTAATAATGCCGGAGGGTCCTGCCGATGAAAACGAAAACTGACAGAACGGGCCTACGTCGCCAAATCCTCGATGCTACGCGCAGCCTTTTGTTGAGTGAGGGCGTAAAAAACCTGTCCATGCGCAAGATTGCGGCGGAAATCGGTTGCAAAGCACCGAGTATCTACTATCACTTCGAAAACAAGGCGGCACTGATTCAGGCCCTGGTTGAAGAGGGTCACCAACTTTTGTTCTCGCTTATGGAAGAGGCCGTCGGCCGGTACACGGACCCGCTTCAGCGCCTGGAAGCTTATATGCGCGCTTACGTTCGTTTCGGCTTGGACAACCCGGTGTACTACGAAATCATGTTCATGTTACGGGCTGACGAAAGCGGTTACGATCCCATCGAAAGCTTTCGTCAAGCCAAGAAATCGCAGGCTCCGGCCATCGAGGCCTTCCAAGAAGCTGAACGGCAGGGTCTGGTTTCCACCGACGACTTCATTCGCGCCACCGGGGCCATCGGTATCATGCTTCACGGTTACCTGGCCATCATTCTCAACTACCCCGAGAATTCCCCGTTTCAGCCCGACGAAATGCTGGACTACATTATCGATCGCGTCTTCCGGTCCCACGGTATCGGCGGGGAACCGTACAAGCGACACCGCCTTTAGCATCTCCGGCAGATAAAAACGAAGAGAAAACACAAGTAACGCCTGGAGATATTTACCCGGTCGAGTCGCTTTCCGGGCTATGATGGGATCTGCATGTTGAACCTGCTGGAGGCATCCTCATGGGCAATGAAAAAAAAGAACTCAAGGTCCGAATTCCTGAAAGCATACAGTCCGGTGTCTATTCCAATAACGCGGTCGTGGCCCACACGCGCGAGGAATTCATCGTGGATTTCCTGATGACCGCGCCGCCGTCGGGGTCCGTGGTCTCGCGGGTCATTTTAAGCCCGGGTCACGTCAAACGCCTGGTCAATACCCTACAAGCCAATTTGAAGAAGTACGAACAATCCTACGGTCCGGTCACTCCCATGGAGATTCCCCCTGTCAATATGGGTTATTCCGGCTGAGATCTTCCGTTCAACCTGCCTACCCGTCCGGCAGGGGGTTGAAATAGGTCACGCCGCGGAGGTCGCGTTTGAAGAAGGCCAGAAGGTCCTCAAAGGCGCTCTGGTGTTTCTCCCAATTGACCTCGTTGGCATTGAGGATGATCAACGGCGTATCGTCATAATGAAAGAAAAAACGATTGTAGCCCTCGACGATATTTTCTACATACTCGGGGGAAATGTGGTATTGGCGTACTTCCTTGCGCTTCTTCAGGTTCTCCATGATGCGCTCGGGCGACATCTGTAGATAGACCACGAGGTCCGGCTTCACGCGATGGGCCGTCAGCAGCGGGTAGAGCTTCTCGTACAGGGCCAACTCGCTGTCGGACAGGTTTTGATACGCGTAGATGCGGTCCTTTTCGATGATGAAGTTGGAGATCTTCAACGGCTTGAACAGGTGGCCCTGCTTCAACTCTTCCAAAATCTGGTAGCGGTTCAGCAAAAAGAACAACTGGCATTGAAAGGCCGCGCCGTTCTTCTCTTTGAAGAAATCATCCAGAAAGGGGTTGGCATTCAGATCCTCGACCAGTTCTGCGTCCATTGCTTGACCGACCATGCGGGCGAGATCGCGGGTTTCCGCCCCGATGGGGCCTTCGAAAGCTATATAGGAGTATCGTGGTGCCATGGCCTGCCCTTGGGTTGGTTGCCGACAGTAAACTGTCAGCTAACTATACCACCAAGTGCGGCTTGTACGGAATGCCCCCGCGAAATCATCCGATCTTTGAACTAGAAATCCATGAAAACAAGCAGTTGGGTGTGTGCTCAAGCCGAGAAAAAGGGTACAATCTTGGCGGTATTTGATGCGCGAGCCGAAATCCCGCCCGGTGGTTTTGAGGTTACGCGGGTTTTGGAGCATTTGATGGAAGAGAACTTTGAAGAACTGTTGAGACAATCTGAAGAGCGCGCGGTACATCGCGTCAACGTGGGCCAAAAACTGCCGGGCCTCGTGGTCGCCGTGTCCAAAGGCTCCGCATTTGTAGATATCGGCATGCGTAGCGAAGCGCAAATGCCGATTAATGAAGCCGACGAGCGGTACACCCAAATAGAAGAAGGCCAGGATATCGATGTCTACGTGACCAAGGTCGGCGGTCAGATAGAAGTGGGCTTGGACCCCGTTATGGGCCACGGCGATTTCAGCGCCCTGGAAGCCGCTCATCAGGCCGGTGAACCCATTGAAGGAAAAGTCAGTTCGGTGATCTCCGGTGGTTATGAGGTCAATGTTGCCGGGGTACGTTGCTTTTGTCCCCACTCGCAGATCGATTTACGCGCCCCTTCCAATCCCGGTGAAATGGTGGGCAAGACCTTCAAGTTCAAGGTGCTCGAGGTAGAAGTACGGAAGAAAAACGTGGTTTTGTCACGCCGTCGCCTCCTGGAAGCCGAACGCGAGAAGAACGTTGCCGAGGTGCGGGCAAAGTTGGTGCCGGGCGCCGTCTTGACCGGACGCGTGGCCGATATCCAGCACTTCGGCGCCTTCATCGATTTCGGCGGACTGCAAGGCTTGTTGCACATCAGTCAGTTGGCCTACCAGAATGTGCAGCGCGTGGAAGACGTGCTCTCCCTGAACGACGAAGTCGATGTGAAGGTGTTGGACATTACCCTGGACAATCGCGGCAAGGAACGCATCTCCCTGTCGCGCAAGGCGCTGCTGCCCAATCCCTGGGACGACCTGCCCTTCGAACGCGGCACGATGGTCGAGGGCAAGATTGCCCGCAAGAGCAACTTCGGTATCTTCATCACCGTAGCGCCCTCCATCGACGGCCTGTTGCCCAAACGCATGATGAAGAAAGCGGGCCGCAACGTGGATATGGACCAGTTTGAAGAAGGTAACCCGATCGAGGTGGAAGTGGTGGAAATCAACCATCACGACCGCAAAATCACGCTGGCTTTGCCCGGCTGGGACGAGGAAGTTCGCTCCGACCTCCAAATCGGCGAGCATCTCCAGGCCGAAGTGGTCAAGGTTCTGGGCGCGGGCGTCATCGTGCAGGCGTTGGAAGATCCGGCACGAGGCCTGATCCCCAAGCGCACCCTGAAGCAGTCTTCTCCGCGCCAGTTGGCCCGCGATTTCCCGGTCGGCGCCAAGGTGAACGTCATTCTTACCGAGATCGACGATCGCGGTCGCTTCAACTTCGCCCTGAAAACCGAGACCAACGAGGCCGACGGTGAAATGATCTCGCGCTTCACCGACGAAGAGAACCTGGGACACAACCCCTTCGCCAACTTCTTCAATAACGATTGAATAAACCTGCCGGTGGGATTCTCTCACCGGCGCCCTTACAACCCCGGAGGGCCCATGCGGCGCATCCTACTCCTGTTGCCCCTTTTATGTTGCACCGGGTGTATGGACCTGAACATGCAGCTCAGCGTGGATGCCAAGGGCGGCGGAAACCTGGAATTCCGTATGGAACTGTTGGACCAGATGTTCCAACTGGTTCGCTCCCGTGCGCCGAAAGACGGTATCGACTTCAACCAGCTTGAAAAGGACGCCCTGAAAGGCGTGATCGAAGAAAACGGCGGCAAGCTGCGGCGCTACAGCAACGAGGTGGTGTCCGGCGTGCGCGTTATCGATATCGCCGCACGCTTCCCCGACGCCGAGAAGGTGTTCGACAAACTGGGCGGACGGATCATGCGTTTGGAGTCGACCCCGGACGGCGTCTGGACCTGGCGGGTGGGTGACACTGAATACGGCGCCGCCTTCAACGACCTCAGTTCGGAACTGTTGGAACAGCAACTGGCGGGTTTCCAATCGGTGATGCAGGGCATGAAGGTTAAGCTGGGCATGGAAGTCCCCCAGTTGGTGGACACCAACCTCACGCGCCTGGATACAAAAAGGGTAAGCTACGACCTGGATTTCGATCGCGATATCGGCAAAAACCAGGGACGAGCCGCAACCGACCCTTTCCGTACCCTACTGGCCCCCAAATACGTCTCCTTCAAGGGCATCACCCGCCCCGAGTCGAAAACCGTCGATAATGATGAGTAACCCCTTAGTGTCGGGGCATCATGCTTCGCGGCGATGCACGGTCGCCTGACGGTAGATATCCCGCAAGGGCAATGCCGCCTTTACGGTCGCCAACTCCATGACGTCATCATCACCGCGACTTTCCCGCAAGACCCAGAAGGCGTTCTGCCGTTGGAAACACTCCACCTTGGGCTCCTCTTGAGAGATCAATACATATTCCTGCAGAGAGGGAATGGTGCGATAACTCTCGAACTTCTTGCCCCGGTCAAAGGCCTCGGTGGACGGTGAGAGCACCTCGATAATCACCTTGGGATTGAGCAGGGTATCGGTTTCGTTGTCTTCATAAACGGGTTTGCCGCATAGGATGGTTACATCCGGGTAGGTGTAATGGGCCTTCGCTTCAGCCTTGACCCGCAGGTCGGAGGGCATGACCTGGCAATCCGTGTTCTTGAGTTGTGCGTACAGTTCCCCGATGACCGCGGCAACAATGGCGTTATGTACCGCTGAAGCGCCGGCCATGGCCATGATACGGCCGCGATAGAACTCACTTTTGGTTTCGGCCAGGCGCTCGGTTCGCAAGTATTCTGCGGCGGAAACCAATTTTTTTGCCTCGGTGCCCATACCAGCCCCCTTCCCGCGATAATACCATTATTTATCTACTGACGACACGCCGGCCGACTCCAAGAAGCCCAAAGACCCTCCCGCCGGCGGGACGAATCTCCACGGACACAAGCTTTGGGGTATAATCGCGGGGTTCTATAACCCATGTGGAGGTTCCCCATGTATCGTTTGCATCGATGTAACCGCGCGAAAGCTTGTATCCTCGCGCTTCTCTCGATCATCAGCCCGCTGTTCTCGGCCGACACTTATCCCAAAACCCCGGACGGCGCTCGCGCCTTCATGGAAGCCGTCGAAGCCGACCTGATGCAGATCTTCACCGAAGACGCCCGCGCCGGTTGGGTGAACGCCAACTTTATCACCCACGACACCCAGATTCTGGCTTCGAAAGCCACCGAAAAGACCGTGTCCACCATCGTCCGCTACGCCAAGGAATCCACCCGTTTCGACGGCGTGAAGATGCCCGACGACCTGGCTCGCAAGTTCAAGGCGCTCAAGAACTCCACCGCCATGCCCACCCCCGGCGATCCCAAACTTGCCGCCGAGTTGGCGCAGATCGTCACCCGCATGACCGGCACCTACGGTAAGGGCAAATACACTCCTCCCGGCAGCAACCCCCTGGATCTGGGTGATCTCAGCGAAATCCTGGCCGAGCACAAGGACCCCGAGCAGATGCTGATGGCCTGGGAAGGCTGGCGCACCGTTTCTCCCGCCATCCGCAAGGATTACCAGCGCTTCGTCGAACTGGCCAACCAGGGAGCCAGGGAACTCGGCTTCAAGAACCTGGCCGAAATGTGGTGCGGCAAATACGATATGCCCCCCGAGGAATTTCCCAAGGAACTGGACCGGCTCTGGGAGCAGGTCAAGCCGCTCTACATCTCCTTGCACGCCTACGTGCGTAACAAACTGCGCGATCACTACGGCGCCGAGGTGGTGCCGGCCGACGGCCCCATCCCCGCGCACCTGCTGGGCAACATGTGGTCGCAGCAGTGGAGCAATATCTACGATCTGGTCTCACCCGGCGACGCCGATCCCGGTTACGACCTGACCCAAATCCTCAAAGACCGGAAGATGGACGCGATCCAAATGGTCAAGGTGGGCGAACGCTTCTTCACCTCGCTGGGTTTCGAGCCCCTGCCCGCTACCTTCTGGGAGCGCTCGCTCTTCGTGCAACCCAAGGATCGCGACGTGGTCTGTCACGCCAGCGCCTGGAGCATCGATTTCAAGGATGACCTGCGCATCAAGATGTGCATCAAGATCAATGCCGATGATTTCAGCACCATCCACCATGAACTGGGCCACAACTTCTACCAGCGCGCCTACAATCACCAACCCCTCTTCTTCCAGGAAAGTGCCAATGACGGTTTCCACGAGGCGGTCGGCGACACCCTGTCTTTGTCCATCACGCCCAACTACCTGAAGGACCTGGGTTATATCGACGCGGTGCCCGACCCCTCCAAGGACATCGGCCTGCTGCTGAACCAGGCGCTGGACAAAATCGCCTTCCTGCCTTTCGGCCTGCTGATCGACCAGTGGCGCTGGAAGGTCTTCAGCGGTGAGGTCACCCCGGAAAACTACAACAAGGCCTGGTGGGAGCTGCGCAAGAAGTACCAAGGCATCATGCCGCCGGTGAAGCGGACCGAGGAACACTTCGACCCCGCCGCCAAATACCACGTGGCCGCCAATGTGCCCTACACCCGTTACTTCCTGGCTCATATCCTCCAGTTCCAGTTCCACCGCTCCCTGGCCGAGGCCGCCGGTAACGAGGGCCCCCTGCATCGCGCCTCCATCTACGGCAGCAAGAAAGCCGGCAAGATCCTGGCCGACATGTTGGCCATGGGTTCCAGTCAGCCCTGGCCGGAAGCCCTCTACGCGATTTCGGGGACGCGACAAATGGACGCGGGCGCCATCCTGGACTACTTCGCCCCGCTGAAAGAGTGGCTGGACAAACAAAACGAAGGCCGGCCGGTAGGCTGGTAGCCCACGCAAGAGTAGGAGGCCGCCCGAGGGCGGCCTCGCTCTTTGGCCGGAAGGCGGAATCGCGAAAAAAAGGCGGGTCCGCGTCCGACCTGATTCAGTCGGGCCGTGATTCGTCAGACATGGTCCTGACTGGCCGGTCTCCTTGCTATTCTTTCCTCTTTGAAAAGGCATGGGTCAGATGCCGATAACAGTTTGCCGCTTTCAAGGTGTAAAACTGTCGGGTGATTGGGTGCCTCCTATCTAAGCATAACGTTGGAAACAGAGTCAGAGTTTAATTTCATTGCGGCTGAATAATAAAAACCTGCGCAGGTTTACATAATCAAGCGTTTTCCACTCAGCCGTACGATTGCCGGTGTGGATCTCTCGATGCCGAGGTCCGGCTCGTAGAAGTAGAATTTAGCAAAGAAGGGCCTCAAATCCAGTTGTCATTCGTTGTGTCTTTGAAACGAGGATCGAGGAATCGCGACAGATTCTTCGACCCGGACTTTTCGGGAGCAAAGAATGAGGTCTGGTTCTTCGACCCGGAAAAGTCAGGAGCAAAGAATGAGAACTGATTCTTTGCTCACTGAAAAGTAATGTGAAAGAAATCAGTTGTGGGTCCTTGACCCGGACTTTTCGGGAGCAAAGAATTAAAAAGAATTCTTTGACCCTGAACTTTCGGTGCGCAAAGAATGAGATCTCATTCTTAGCTCCCCGACTTTTGACATCGAGGAATCAGGCGTCAGAATTCGATCCCGGCAAGAAAATATGAAAAATAAAATAAATAAAGTTGTCCTATGCAGCCGTTCTCAAATAACAGCTTGTTAGGTTTTCATATCTTGGAGTTCGAGTTCTTATTGGTTGTCTTCCGATTCCACCGCCGCTGACCACCGGCGAGTATCGCAATTCACAACCACCCAACCGACCACCCGGCCGGACTTCATAACAAAGGCATGAAACCGAAAACGCCTATATTATTCCGGCAAACCTCGATCGGTGTTCGGCTTGCCCTGGTTTAGGGCGTCGTGATCGGAGAGGGAGAGTTTGCCGTCGTATCGGCCCTCACAAAGGGCCCGCATCTTGTCCTCGCCCAGATAGGTTTCAGCACCGGGGAAATTGAGGGCGCCGTCCGGCAGCAGTAAGGCGTCGTGTGGAAGAAACAGGTTCTGTTGGATGCGTTTGCGTTTGCCGATCGCCGTTTTCAGATAGTCGGTGACCTTTTTATTACTGAAATTATAGGTGATCATTCCGTCCAGGCCGTCCTCGGTCAGCATAACCCGAAAGTCCAGCGTGCTGAGTGCATAGGCCAATGAGGGGGGCGGCGTCATACGGAAGTCCACCTGCTTTGTATCTTCGTTCCACACGGGTTCCTGGGAGATTGTCATGTTCAACCGACGCTTGCAAAACTTGATCAGGGCATCGATCTCCGCGGCCACCTCAACCTTCACCGCCTCTTCGAGGTACAGGTCCAGTCCCGGGAAGGGCCTCCGTAATCTCAGTTTGATCATCCAGCCCTGCGCCTTGTAGATTTCGAATTGTTTGGGCGGCTCCACGGTTAACCTGGCGTTGTCGGGAACTTTCAGCGCAAAAGGCCAGGCTTTTGTTTGCTGAGCCTCCATGGTACAACTGGTTTCCAGGAGTTGCGTGACGACCACTTCCTTGTTTTGGTACCAGAATTGTTCCAGCGAAACTTCCAACATCATGCCTTTAAGCGGCTTGGAATCGGTGCGAATATGGATTTCTCCTTCCACGAAACCGCCCTGGCGCGCTGTTCCTTTGGGGACGATTGCATATTGAACGCCCTCAATCAGATTCTGGTAAGCCTGGCGTATCGACATTGCCGCTCCGATTTATATTTTCCGGCCCGGTCACCGTTCGGGACAGTTACATGACGCTATTCTTTTTATACTTGGAAACGCTGCCGAACACAAGGCCGGTCAAGTCGGGCTCATTCCAAAACCATCCTCTTGGACCTGAGCGTGAATGAACCGGGCCAGGCGGGTGATGCCCTCCACGATGTCCTCCGGGTGGACGTAACTGAAGGAAAGGCGGATCTGTCGTTCATGACCTCCGGCCAGGGAGAATAGCGACATGGGACAGACAATGACACCGTATTCGCCGGCGCAAATGTCCAGGCGCTCGGGTGTCAAGTCGAACGGCAGGGTAACCGTCAGGAAATAACCGCCCGCCGGACGATTCCAGTGCACGGCGCCGTTCAGCACGTCTTGTCCCAACTGTTTTTCCAATTCGGCCAGCATGGTATCCCGGTTCTTTTTGTAGAAGGCCAGTTTCGGTTCGATTTCTTTGCGAAGCGAGCCGCCCGTGCGCAGCAGGACGCCGCCGACCACCGCCTGAAGGATGCCCGAGGTATTCACCGAAATAAAACTTTTGACCTTGGAGAGTTCGTCGGCCAACAGATGACCGTCCGCGGTTTCCTGGTCGGCTACCATGTAGCCCAAGCGCAGTCCGGGGAACAGGGTCTTGGAGAAGGTGCCCATATAGATGACGCGCTTTTCCCGGTCCATCGATTTCAGCGTAGGCATGGGTTGCTCGTCGAAACTGAACATGCCGTAAGGGTTGTCCTCCAACAGCAACAGGTCCAGTTCGGCGGCGATTTCCAGAACCCGGCGACGCGTTTCCAGGGGCATGGAGGTGCCCAGCGGGTTGTTGTAGTCGGGAATCAGATAGGCCGCTCGGGGATTCTTGCCCCGGGCTTTCACCTTTGCCGCGGCGGTTCGCAGCACTTGCGGATCGAAGCCCTCCTCGTCAAAGGGCAGCGGCTCCATCTCGATACCCAAGATACCGGCCAGGCCGGTAATGCCGATGTAGGTGGGGTCGCTGATCAGCAATACGTCATGCGCGGGGTCGAAAAGTCCGCTCATGGCGATCGCCATCCCCTCCTGGCAGCCGCTGGTCACCATAACGGCTTCAGGATCGGCCTCGATGTTCTCGTCTACCTTGAGATGCTGCGCCAACAGATCGCCCAGCACACCGTTGGTGCGTCCGTAGTTCCCCAGCGAGTTCAAGGCGTCGTTGGTGGTGCGGCGGGTTCTTTGCCCGTACCAGGAAGCAAACAACGACACTTCGCGCAGGTGGCCGTGCACGTTGAATAATTCTTCCACGGGCCGACCCGGCGCAAAAGAAACGGCCTTGGGATAGCGCATCACGATCTCGTTCAGGAAATTCATGGCGTTGAGCGTTTCCTGGTAAAAACAATCTTTCAGTTGAATCTTCATCGGTTGCTCCCGGCATCGGCATCTGCCGTTGGTTTTGCTCATCTTGCCTAATCGGCAGCCATGTTGCAAGACGATGTTTGGACGAAATTCAGGTGGAAAGCTTTACACCACGAAACTTGTTACCGATAATGAAGGAGTGGAGGCTCGTAAGTCGACCATGAACAACGAACGGATCACCCTACTACAGGGCATGCCCATATTCGGCGGATTGACGAGGGCTGCTCTCGAGAACCTGCTCGGCGCGACCGGGCCGGTGGTTTTCCAGCCGGGAGAATATATCATGCGCCAGGGCACTCCGCCGGGTTGCGTCTATGTCTTGGAGGAGGGTTGCGCCGATGTGGTGAAGTATCACGGGGACCATCACTACCTGCTGTGCGCCCTGGGGCGCGGCGATTGTATCGGGGAGATGTCACTTATCGATCCGGGACCGCGTAGCGCGTCGGTGATCGCGGGAGAGGTTTGCCGGGCTATTCCGTTGGGGTCGGCGGATTTCAATAATTTGCGTCGGCACGACCTGGCCGGTTTTACCCTGTTGCAGTTGAATATTGCCCGCGAGGTTTGTCGGCGTTTGCGCGCGGTGGAACACCTGATGCTTTCCGCGTTGGAGGGCAAGGCCGATACCTCGATGATTCCGAAAACCATGCCCAAGGGCGCCTGATCGAGCCTTTGAAACATCTTCTCATACGCAAATCTTTTGCCTGAGGCTCCGTGCTGGGGTATACTCATTTTTCCAAGCCTTAACCTGATGGGAATGTTACGGTTTTATTTTTTCGGCTGAAGGGCACGGAGGTTTGCCATGATTACCCCGTTGGAGATCCAAAACCACAAGTTTTCGGCAAAGCTGCGGGGCTATGCGCCTGAGGAGGTCAAACACTTCCTCTACGCGGTTTCCGAAGAGTTCGAAAACCTGATGGAACAAAACCACAATATGTCACGCGAGTTGACCATCCTGCGCGAACGTCTGAAGAATATGGAGTCCCGCGATCGGGTGCTCAAAGATACGCTGGTTACGGCTCAGCAAATCAAAACCGACATCCATACCAACGCCGAGAAAGAGGCCGAGTTGATCGTCAAGGAAGCCCAGTTAAAGGCCGAGCGCCTGTATGACGAGGCTCGCGAAGAAGTAGCCCGGATCCGGCACCAGGCCTCCGAGGTGCGGCGCATGCGCAACGACCTGCTGGCCGAGGCGGAGTTGATGGTTTCCCGTTTCAATCATTTCGTGGAAGCCGAGCAGCAGGAAGCGCGCGAAAGTGATAAGATCCACGAATTCGCGCCGCGGCCCAAGTCCGCTCGCGGTAAGAAGGAATCCGCCCGACGCGTGGCCAACGGCCAGGTGGATCAGTTGATCAAAGAGGTCAAACCCAAGTGAGTCATTGTTTGTTATTGGAAGGTCTCAGTGAGATCTATACGGCGCAAGGTACTTGTGCCGACCGCGAGGCGACCAGTGTCCGGGCCGTCCGGAACGGCGCTATTCTGGTGAGCGACGGCGCCATCGCCAAGGTGGGTCCGCGAGAGGAAGTGCTGGCGGTCACCCCTGCCGACGCCGAACGGGTAGACATGGGCGGCAAAACGGCCGTGCCCTGTTTTGTAGATCCTCACACTCACCTGGTTTGGGGCGGCGATCGATCCGACGAATTCAACCGTCGCCTGCACGGCGCTACTTATGTAGACATCGCCAAGGGGGGCGGCGGCATCAAGTCCACCGTCCGGCATACCCGCGAGGCCTCTCGCGAAGACCTGGCCGCCCGGGCGAAGAAAACCCTGGACACCATGCTGCTGCACGGCGTGGGCACCATCGAGGCCAAGTCAGGCTACGGCCTGGATGCGGACAGTGAATTGAAGCAGTTGGACGTCATGGACCAGTTGTCCGAAAGCCATCCGGTGGAGATGCACCAGACCTTCCTGGGCGCCCACGAGGTACCGCCCGAGTACCAGGGTAATCCCGGCGGTTACATCGATTATCTGAACGCGGAACTATTGCCCCGAGTCGCCGAGCGCGGCACCGTGCGCTACGTGGACATCTTCTGCGAGAAGGGGGTCTTCGAGTTGGAGGATTCCCGCCGTCATATGCAACGCGCGCTGGACCTGGGTTTCCAACTACGCATGCACGTGGACGAGTTGTTTCCCCTGGGCGGCGCCGGTTTGGCCGCGGAATTGGGCGCGGTCAGCGGCGATCACCTGGTGCACGCGAGCAAGCGGGATATGCGCGCCATGGCCGATGCGGGCACCTTTGCGACCATGTTGCCCGGAACCAGTTTCTTCCTTCGCGGGCAGTATGCCGATGCGGCCGCGTTTATGGACGCCGGATGCACCCTGGCTTTGAGCACCGATTACAATCCGGGCAGCAGTCACACGGTTTCGCAGGCGTTGATGATGGCCCTGGCCTGCATGAATCTGGGCATGACCTTCGAGCAAAGTTTTGTGGGCGTGACCCTGAACGCGGCTGACAGCCTGGGTCAGGCCCACCGGATCGGCAGCCTGGAGGAAGGTAAAATCGCCGATATTGCCTTCCTGGATGCGCCCTCCGCCATGTACCTGGTTTATTTCTGGGGCATCAACCACGTCACCGATGTATTGAAAGAAGGACGTTTTGCCGTTCGCAACCGTGCGATTTGTTATTGAAGCGGTTGGCTTGATCGTTCTCGGGCGGTTACAATAAGTTAAGATCATTTTGTGGAGAGAATTCATGGAAACCCCGACACCCCCACCCCCGCCGCCGCCTTCATCTTACGGAGACGGACCTCCGCCCCCGCCGCCCCGCCGTGATTTCTCAGACGGAGGAGGCTTCGATCCCAATCTGGCGAAGCAGAGACTGCTGGCGCCCGGCATTGCGCTTACCGCGGCCGCGGCCATTGGAATTATGTACATCCTCTACAGCCTGATCGCCGTGACCGATCCCAGCCAACAAATCAACCAGTTCCTGGATATTTACAGAGAAATGGACATTGAATTCGATCAGGAACTGGCGGATCAATGGGTGGACATGGCGGCCCGCTTTCAGAAACCCATGTTGTTTATGCAGTTGGTCAGCCAGTGCTTGATCATGGCCTCCGGTATCAGCATGATCCGCATGCGCAGTTGGAACGTCTGTGTGGCCGGCGCCATCCTGGCTTTGATTCCCTGCTTGACCGGTTGCTGCTGCTGTTTCGTGGATCTCCCCCTTGGTATCTGGGCTCTGGTCGTATTGAATGATGCAGCCGTCAAACAAGCCTTCACCTGAGATCGGCGGAAACGGGGCCGGCGTCCATTGGCTGGTACTTCTCCTGATGCTGGCGTTTCTGGGTGCGGCCTTCGTGTTGCGCCCCTCGTCGAGGCCGGACCTGCCGCCCATGGTCGCGGGCATGCCGCTGCCGCCGCTTTGCGGGTTCAAGCTAAGTACGGGTTTTCCATGTCCCGGTTGCGGGTTGACTCGCTCCTGGGTCCACGCGGCCCATGGTGATTTCCAAGGGAGCATGGCTTATCACCATCTGGGTTGGCTGGCCATGCTCTACGCGGCGTTGCAAGCGCTGAGGCACGGGCTCTGGCTGGCGCGCCCCGACCTGCG
Source organism: Acidobacteriota bacterium (assembly GCA_030066195.1). Classification (GTDB taxonomy): domain Bacteria; phylum Acidobacteriota; class Holophagae; order Acanthopleuribacterales; family Acanthopleuribacteraceae; genus JASJCB01. The sequence continues at coordinate 97,701 of JASJCB010000006.1, read as the reverse complement.
GGCAAATGTGGACAAGTACGGTCGATACCTGGATCTGGCCCTTATCGGCCTGGCCGTTTTATTGGCCCTGGATTGGGCCGGCATGGCCGTCGGCATCATCCCCAAAACCCTGACCTGGCCATAATCCCTGTCGATCTTGGAAAGCCCTGGCCAATAACACCTTAGGCGAAAAGAATCTTCGAAAAAGTCCTGGCATTTTCAAGCCGGCCAGGGTACTCTGGCTGTGCGCCGTCTCTCGGGCAGGGCCGTCACTCCCTGACTGAAAAAGGCTTCTCGAACCCTTTGGGAAGTGCGGGAGAGGTGTGTCTCAAATCACCGTCCAAGGAGGCTTTTGTGCGCATTGTACCTGTAAACACTGACAACAGCGGAACGGGCCTATGAGAACCGATGAACTGATCTACGAATATTTCAAGGCCAGGCCGAATGACCTTTTTCGGTTGATCGGCCAGAAGGTTGAAGGAAGCTATATCTATGAAAGCATTACCGTCAAAACCACCGAGAAACGCCTGGACGGCTTTCTCTATCGTATTGACGCGGAGGGTATTCGCACCTTCTTCGAGGCACAGGGTTATCTGGATCAGAAGATCTACTGGCGACTGGGGCGTACTGCCTTCACCTGGCATGAAATAAACGAGTTCGAGGGACCATGGCAGATGGTATTCCTATTCTTGAAAGCGTCTTACGATCCGGGATTGCCTGAGGAGTTGACGCCTCTGGAGAAAGCCGAACCGCCGCTCATCCGCCGTTACTGTATCGAGGATTGCCTGAAAAGGCTGGGTGATAACGCCGGTGAATTGACGGTACTGAAACCTCTGGTGACCAAAAACCGCAAAGAGTTCGACCGGAACATCGGCACTTGGCAAACACAAATTAAAGAACTAGATTTAACAGAGGAACGGACCCAGATGCTGGGCGACCTTTTGATCTTCGCCGTCATGCAGCGTTTTAGTGAATTTACGTTCGAGGAGTTGAGGAAAATGATCAATTTCATTCCAAGGGAAGACAGCGTGGCTTTCCAAGAGCTCAAAGCAATCGGCCGCAAAGAAGGTCGCAAAGAAGGCCGGATTGAAGGTAAGCTCATTGGCAGCATTCAGGTCTTTCAAGACCTGAGAGGTTTGCCCGTTCAAAGCTCCGAGGATTTGGAGAAGCTCTCTATAGATGAGTTAAGGCAATTGCATGACCGGCTGAAGCTGACCCAACAAAACCTGGCAAGCAGATAATCAATGCAGGCCGTGCTCCTGAATCGAGGGGTTGGAAAAAAGATAGAAAAAGAGGAGACCGAAGCCTCCCCTCTATCTTGTCCGGAATTGGAAGTGAATGCTACTCGGCATCCTCATCCTTTTCTTCGTCTTCCATCAGTTCAGCGCGTTTTTTGGTGAACTTCTTGCCCACGTAGTCGGTGACCTCGTAGATCCATGATCCGTGAAAGTTGTTGAAATCCTGGACCTCGTCCATACGGGTCAGCACTTCCGACTTGGCTTGCAACTGGTCCTCGGCCTCATCACGGCCGATGGAGGCAGCCTGGTTCACTTTTTCCCGATCCATTTCGCCCGAAATCTTCAGGAAGGTTTTGTCATCCTTCTTGGCGGCCAGCACCGTATAGGAGCTGTCGTCATCGAGGTTGTAGACCGTTTTATGCGCGAAATTCAGAGCGGCCACCTCGGTGTCGTCGGCCAGGAAGACCTTGTCGAAACGCAAACCGGCCAGAGCGCCTTTGACCTGACTGACCTCGCTGCTTTCCTTCTTGCCCTTGGGCAGGCGGGCCAGCTTCAGTCCGTCATCGCCTTTCTCCAGTTTGAAATCACCGCCCTGCACACTGACCAGTTTGTCGGCGGCTACATCCAGGATTTCCTTGTCCAGGAAGCTGTCGGCGGTAGTGCTGAGGAAGACGCCGCGACTTGTCAGGTAGGAGGTTTGGTCCTCACCGTCGATGCGCTTCACGTAAGCGCCGCGGCCGCCCTCCGACGATTTACCCACGTAAAACTGCACCATGTCCTTACCGGCGTCATTGCGCAGCACAACCCTGGTAGTCTTTTCGCCGCCGTCCAGTTCCAGTTCTTGTTCCAGGCTTTCGCCGGAACCGACCGCTTTCTCCAAGCTGATGTTCAGCATGTCGTTGATGAAACGGTTGACCGACTCGTTCTTGGCAGGATAGTTGTGCTTTTCCTTGACAAGGTACTTGTCGGAAGACTTGGCCAGGGTGACGGTTTCACCGCTTTTCTGGATTTCGATTTCGTTGATATTGTCCGGGTTGAGCTGGGTCAGGAATTTCTGGCCGCGCTCGAAACGTTCGGCCCGGGATATTGAGTTGCGGTAGGAGAATACCGAGAGCGACAGCAGAACCACCGCCGCGATAATCAGATTACGGTTCAGGTTCATGCGTTCACCCCCTTCCCTGCTTTTCAGTTCTTCGCTTGAAGACCGTAAACAAGCCGAACACGCATACGATGATCGGCATGAGCGCCACGATCATGAAGCGGACCGTGCTCTCGGTGCCTTCCAGGGACGAGCGTTTCGTTTTGCGAATTTCCCGAAGACGCTTGTTGCCCTCGTCGATCTTCTTGTTCAACTCGGCGATCTCGTCGCCCATCTTCTTTTGGAACAGGACGGCGTTCTTCTGGCTGATGCCGCCCTGCTTCTCGCGCAGTTGGGTTTGGAAGGTTTCGATATCGGTGCGAATGCGGTTCTCTTCTTCCAGCATGTCCGCGTCGGCCCTGCGTTCGATTTCGTCGAAGACCTTGAAGGGACGGGCGATGTTCTCCTTGGAGCGTACGGCCATCAGCTCGCGCGCGCCCAGCATGAAGTCGATCGAGTTCAGCAGCACTTTGTAGTTGTCGCCCACGGCTTGCAGGCCGAAGAACGATTGTTGGAAAGCCAACTGGTTGCTGATGAAGTCCACATCGGAGAAGACCATGATGCGGGCTTCCTGATGCTGATCGGCCGGAACAGCTTCCTTCGTCACCATTTCCGCATCCTCGGGCACCGGCATTTGGAAGCCGGGGGGCATGCCGGGCGGTGTTTGCGGGGTTTCCTTGGGGAAGGTTGCGCCCTCGGGGAAGGCGGAGGGCATTTGACCCGTCACCAACGCGGCCAGCATCTGCTTTTTGGAAGAAGAATAGTTCCGCAGCAGTTTGCCGGGGTCCTGGAAGTCGGGATAGGCAAGACCCTTATCGCCGAAACCGGGGATGACTTTCAGTGAGTCGCCCGCCTCGGTAGTGGTGATCAGCGGAATCACCTCGCCGGGAGCGTCATCGGCTTTCTCCAACACGCCGGGCGTGTAGAAGCGGATGTCCGTGAGACCCTGGAATACCGGCGTATCCAGGTTCAGGGTTTCGGCTTTGTTGCGGTCGTCGATGCCCATGAAGACCACATTCACCTCTGCCGCGCCGCCGCGTTGCGAGGGCATTTTGATGCCCATGTTGTAGTCGGCAGCAAAAGTGTCTTGCGGGAAACGCAGGCCCCACTTGTTCAGCAGCTTGTCCATATTGGCCGAGCGGTTGTATTGGAACTGGGCCCAGGGCTGCTGCGGGTTGTTGGGCGGGGAGTCGTCCAGGGCATAGGCGTCCATGAAGACTAGCGTATCGCCGCCGGTGATCACCCATTCGTCGATCGCCCACAGGGTTTTATCGTCGAGTCCCTTGGGGTGGATGACCATGACCAGGTCGTACTTCTCCTTATCGATGGTATCCACATCGCCGATCTTTTCCACCTCGTAGCTTTCCTGCAAGACGGTCATAATAGACCAGGGCTCACCGGGTTGCTTGCCTTGAGCGGCCAGCATGCGCTGCATATAGGGGTTGTTGTCGGGAAGGGGGTCCAGGCTGGAGATGACGCCGACCCGTTTCTTCTTGGGCCAAAGCAGGTTGTAGATGGTCTTGGAGATCTCGTATTCAATCGTCTCCTGCTTCTCGGGCCAGAGGAACTCGATGATATCGCGAGAACCGGTTTGGGTTTCGAAGGCCAGACCGAAGAAGAACTTGTCGCCGTGCTGGTTGATGGGCTTGCCGTCCAGACCGTAATCGGTAGCGTCCTCGGCTTCATCGCTGTCGGGTTTGGGGTCGATGACGCTGAGACGAATCTTACCGTCACTCTCGCGTACATATTCACGCATCAGGTTGCGCACATAGTCGGAGTAGACAATGAACTGCTTGATGAAGTTGGGCAGGGTCTTCCCGGTGGTGGCGGAAAAGTACAACTTGACCTCGATAGGCTTGACGCCCTCGGTCTTCATCTTTTCCAGGATCTGTTGGGTGCCGTCCGTCAGCGAGAATAACTTGGTTTCGGTCATGTCCACGCGCGCGCCCTCGGTGTTCATGAAGAACACGTGAACCGCAAGCACCGACACAATGAGAATCATGATAATGGTAAGTTTTGAATGTTTCATGCGGCCACCTCCTCAAGACGCCTTGACTTCATCGAGCAAAGCCATCCCGGCCGCCAGCCATCCCAGGGTGGAGATGCCGAAGAAAGCAAGGGTGCGTAACTCGATGAGGCCTCGTGTGAGACTGTTGAAATGGTCGATGATAGACATGGATGCGGCAAGCTGTTCCAGGTACCCGCCGATCCCGGCAATACTTGAAAAGACTTCCAGGCTTTGGGGACGGCCGATGTTCAGGAAGATCATCGAAGCGGCCAGGCCCAGAATAAAGGCAACCACCTGATTCTTGGTCATGGCGGAAAAGGTCATGCCGATGGCCAGGTACAAACCTACGCAAAGGGCGCAGGCGAGATAACCCGTAATGATGGTGCCCCAATCCGGATCACCCAGCCAGGCCACGACAAAGACCACGGGACAGGTCAACGCCAGGGAGACCAACATAAAGGACCACCCTGCCAGAAACTTGCCCAGGTAGGAACCGCGCAGGGTGATGGGCAGGGTGAAGAGTAGTTCGACAGTCCCGGTTTTGCGTTCCTCGGCCCACAGGCGCATGGCGACGGCGGGAGCCAGAGCCACAAACAGCCAGGGGAGGAAGTTGAAGAAACTGTCCAGGGAAGCCTGGCGCAGTTCCAGGAAACGCCCGAAGTCGCGGGAAACGGTCAGTAGTCCGGCCGCGATCAGAAAAACAACCATGAAGATGTAACCCAGCGGCGTGGCGAAATAGCCGCGGAACTCGCGTTTGAAAACGGCTTTCAAGCCGGTATAGCGGCTCATGCGCAAACCCCCTCGGTTTTTTCACGGAAGAAGTCTTCCAAGCGGCCCTCTTGCACTGTGATACTTTCCATATGGATGCCTTCCAGTAAGGGCATCAACTCGGCCAGGTGGCTCATCTGGTCCTTGGGATAGATCTCCAAGCGAGTTTCGGTCTCGCGAACAATACGCTCGACCCATTCCAGTTCTTGGATCTTGGAGACCAACTCCTTGTTCTCCTCGGCCAGAGCCAGGTGAATCACATTGTGATTGGGGGCCTTTTCCATCAAGTCAAGGGGAGTCGAGTCTTCCAGTAACTGCCCTTCCGAGATAATGATGGCCCGATTGCAAATGCGCTCCACCTCATCGAGGATGTGGGTGGACAGGATGATGGCCTTGTTGCGCGCAATTTTCAGGATCAAGTCTTGGACCAGCTTCTTTTGGTTGGGGTCCAGACCGTCTGTCGGTTCATCCAGAATCAGAACCTCGGGATCGTGAATCAGTGCTTGAGCCAAACCGACGCGGCGCTTGAAACCTTTGGACAGGGTTTCGATGGTTTGGTTCATGACCTTGTGCAGCCCGGTCATCTCGACGGCTTTATCGATCGCTGCCTGCCGGTCGTCCACACCGCGTACATCGAGCACAAAATTAAGGAAGCCGGTGACGGTCATCTCGCCGTAAGCGGGCGCGCTTTCGGGCAGGTAACCGATCTTTTGCCGAACGGCCAGGTCCTCGGCGATGGTGTCGTGACCGCAGACCTTGATGGAACCGGTGTCCTGTTGTAGAAAACAGGTAATCATTTTCATCGCCGTGGATTTCCCTGCCCCGTTCGGGCCCAGGAATCCCAGGATGTCACCGCGACGCACCTCGAAACTGATGTCGTCAACGGCCTTGATGGAGCCGAAGTACTTCTTGATACGATTGACTTCGACCAATACTTCTCCACTAGTCGCTTGCATGCGTTCCCTCACGTAACGATATAGAGTCTTGTCGATGTGGGTCCATGACAAAATGGTCGTCCATGGGATAGAACCGTGCCAATTTGACGCGGCAATTTCCGCGAAGGCGAACGGTTACTCATAAACCTTGTCTCCTGAGCAAAGCCCGTACCATACAAATCCGGTCGGAGCAAACGTCGCCTGAGCAACCCTACGGTGCTTTTCCGGGAGCTGAAAAGCAGCAAAACGGCTAAGTTTACCATGGAAAGGCAAGCTGCACATGAATAACCTTAGCTCCGGCGACTCATATTTTGTAAATCATGACAGAAATAAAACCAAAAATAGTTGACAAGCCAGGTGGATCAGCCTATATTAGCACTCGTTAAATTTGAGTGCTAACGGCACCAAACAAAGTCGTGTGAGGAGTGACGTAACCATGAAAGTGAAACCTCTTGGCGACCGCATCCTGGTCAAACGCCTCGATGCCAAAGAAGAAGTTCGCGGCGGGATTATCATCCCCGACTCTGCCAAAGAAAAGCCCCTCGAAGCCGAGGTGATGGCTGTCGGTGACGGCAAGAGAAACGATAAAGGGGAACTCATCCCTATGACCGTCAAGGTGGGCGACACCATCCTGCTGGGCAAGTACGCCGGCACCGAGGTCAAGCTCAACGATGTAGAACACATCATTCTGCGCGAGGACGAAGTCCTGGCTGTAATCGAAAAGTAAGCCGGCTAACGGTCCCAACGCATAGCTTGAAGGAGTACATACGAAATGGCTAAAGAAGGAAAGATCCTTGTTTTTGACGAAGAAGCACGCCAAGGCCTGCTTCGCGGTGTCAACAAGTTGGCCGACGCCGTCCAGGTGACCCTGGGTCCCAAAGGCCGCAACGTCTTGATCGAAAAGAAATTCGGCTCTCCCACCATCACCAAGGACGGTGTGACGGTCGCAAAAGAAATCCAGTTGGAAGACAAAGTCGAGAACCTCGGCGCCCAGTTGGTTAAAGAAGTTGCTTCCAAGACGTCCGACACTGCCGGTGACGGCACCACCACCGCAACCGTTCTGGCTCGCGCCATCTACCGCGACGGCGCCAAGGCCGTTGCCTCCGGTCACAACCCCATGGATCTCAAGCGTGGTATCGATCTGGCCGTTGCCGAAATCGTCAAGAAGATCGATGAGTTGGCCAAGCCCGTTGAAGGCGACGCCATTGCAAATGTGGGCACCATTTCCGCCAATAACGATGCCTCCATCGGTAAGATCATTGCCGACGCCATGGATAAAGTCGGGAAAGACGGCGTGATCACCGTTGAAGAAGCCAAAGGTTTGGAAACTGAACTGGAAGTGGTCGAAGGTATGCAATTCGATCGCGGTTACCTGTCCCCCTACTTCGTCACCGATCACGAGCGCATGATCACCAACCTGGAAAACCCCTTCATTCTGTTGTTCGAGAAGAAGATTTCCAACATGCGCGACCTGCTGCCCATCCTGGAGCAAGTTGTCAAGTCCGGTCGTCCCATGCTGATCATCGCGGAAGACGTGGACGGCGAAGCGCTGGCCACCCTGGTAGTCAACCGCCTGCGCGGCACCCTGAACGTCGCCGCTGTCAAGGCGCCCGGCTTCGGTGATCGCCGCAAGGCCATGCTGGAAGACATCGCCGTTCTTACCGGCGGCCGCTTGATTTCCGAGGACATCGGCGTCAAGCTGGAAAACGTCACCATGGATGACCTCGGCAGCGCCAAGACCATCACCATCGATAAGGACAACTCCACCATTATCAGCGGCGCCGGCGCTCACGCCGACATCCAAGGTCGTGTCAAGCAGATTCGCGCCCAGATCGAGACCACCACGTCTGACTATGATCGCGAGAAGCTGCAAGAGCGTCTGGCCAAGTTGGTCGGCGGCGTGGCCGTTATCAAGGTCGGTGCTGCTACCGAAACCGAGATGAAAGAGAAAAAAGCTCGCGTTGAAGACGCCATGCACGCCACCAAGGCTGCTGTCGAAGAGGGCATCGTACCCGGCGGCGGTATCACCTACCTCCGCGCTCGTAGCGCTGTCAGCGATCTGTCCGACGCCAACACCGACATCAACCACGGTATCAAAATCGTGATGAAGGCCGTTGAAGAGCCCCTGCGTCGCATCACCGCCAACTCCGGTGTTGAAGGCGCCATTACCTTGCAAAAGGTAACCGAGGGCGAAGGCGCTTTCGGCTACAACGCGGCTACCGACACGTACGAAGATCTCTACAATGCCGGTGTCATTGACCCCGCCAAAGTAGTCAAGCACGCCATCATCAACGCTTCTTCCGTTGCCTCCATGATGCTGACTACCCAGTGCACCATCACCGAAATCGAAGCCGACGAGCCCCCGATGCCCGCCGGCGGCGGTGGCGGCATGGGTGGTATGGGCGGTATGGGCGGCATGATGTAAGCTGCCTCGCGCACCGACTCGAAGCACCAAACAAAAAAGGAGGGCTCCGGCCCTCCTTTTCTTTTTGGGATTTGACGAAGAATCAGCTGCGTTTGACGCGCTCGACCCGGTAACGCACCACTTGCACGTCACCGTTCTCGTCAACCTCCAGAGTGTAGGCGCGACCGTTTCGGAATGACATGCGCGGCATGTATTGGAACGGATTGAAAAAGGCATTGTTGGGCAGGGTGACCTCTCCCTGGTAATAACCCTTGGGATCGAAAACATCCACCATTTGTTCTCCGTTCGCGGCGCGAATGTCTCGCAGAACCAGGATATCGCCTGCTTCCGTGACTAAAAGTCCCTGAATCCGCGGCTTCGTAGGCGGAAGATCGGCCTCGTCCACGGCCTGGCGAACGAATGAATCGGTAAAAATTTGAGCCAGTTGCGGCAGAGGACTTTGCAAGACCTGATCAACAACGTTTTCAACAAGTGCATCCGTGTCTTCCTGGCTGTAGTGGATCGGTTTGCACTTTCTGGTGATGATCAGTTCTTCCCTGGTGAATTCAGGATCCCACCGGGTAATGCGGTAATGTAGCGCATCGCCCAGGTAAATGCGGCCCTGCTTGTCGAAAGCACATGCTCCCAAACCCGATGAGCCGTATTTGAAGCGATGTACCATCTGTTCCTTCCACATGGCCGGGTCACCCATTTTTGCGAAATTCGGCAAGGGCATCTTGTAACCGCTCAGCCGTTTCGCCAGGGTGAAATCGCCCCGAAATAAGCACCAGCCCAGTTCCAGCTTCTGGTTTTCCATATCCACCTTGAAGCTGAAGCCGAAAAAGAAGCCGGCGTCCCGATTGAAGTAAGCATTGCCGGCCACGGGGCCGCCGCCCATGGGGAGTTTTTGTTCGACAAACTTCATGTTTTCGTCGAAGTAGTAAAAGCGGGGAATGCTCATCATGACTTGATCGACGCCCATGGCTTTGCCGTTGTCCAGGATCTGGAACGAGGGAATGCCGCGGAATTCGCCGGGGCCCTCGCCTTTTTTGGCCATCACGCGCAGGAACTTTCCCGTGGGGTCGAAAACCAGCACCCTTACGTTGGCCACATCGGCGACATACATATTGCCCTCGCTATCGGCGGTGACGGTTGAGTTATCGTTGGCAAATAAGTAATGATCTTCGGCCTCGCCGCTGCCGAAACGCAGCTCCTCGACAAAAGAAAGGGTATAGGACGCATTGATCGGCACGGGGCCGTTGGTCACGGTTTTTTGAGCAAAAATGTTCAGGGAAAGGAAAAATAGCACAGACACAGTCCATTTCATGAGGAACCTCCACGGCGAAGGTGGTCGATAAAAAGCGTCAAAGACGCAAATGCTCCCCCTAATTATTTAAACGAAAAGGCCGGCCGGCAGTTTCCTGACCGGGCCGGCATCTGCAAAAAAGAAAGGCCGGTGGATGGTTCCACCGGCCCCTCCCTGAATTGTCAAACCAACAGTTTCACTCGATAGAAGCAAAACCTACCTCGGGTTTTAGGGCTTCCGCGATGATGTGGTAGCCCCGGTTTTCTTGAAAGCGGTATTTCTTCCAATGCCGGTACAGGGCCGTCAAGCTCTCCAGGCGATCCAAGCCGTAGTGTTCGGTCATGGCGCCCGGTGAGGACGGCAACGGCTCCCTGCCGTCCGGATAGACCACGTATAGTGCCCCTCCGGCGGCGCCCGCCGCCTGGCCGTAGCGTTCTTGGACCGGACCCAGCGGTTGGAAGCGTCGGTTGAGAAAACGGATTCCCAGGTGGTTGCCGACATAGAATCCGTCGATTTGGTCCGGTATTTCGAAACAAACCACATACCCGTCGCCCAACGCACCGAAATAGACGACCCTGCTCTGACTTTGCCAATGCCGGTAGAAGTCAGTCAGGCCCTTGGTTTGATTCGCCGTCAACGGAGCCTGGGTCGACCGGCGCGTGGGTGAGATGAAATGAGGCCCCAAGTCGCCAATCTTATAAGGATAAGTATTTGGTAGAGCGTCACTATGGTCGCGCTCCCAATCGATACGACTGGGTGATGCGAAGTAGATACGCTTGCTTACCTCACTCATCATCGCGTAAGCGCCTCGTTTGTGGACTAACCACAAGCCTGCATTGTCGACCATGGTCAGGATCCGCGGCGTAGGCTTGAAGAAGGTTTCGCGAGTCTCCAGATTATCCGGGTCCCGCACGTGGATCATGGGCTTGCCTTGCTTTTCCAGAATTACACCGACAACCCGGCCGCCGGTAACCTGAAGGCAATGATAGGCGGGCGCGGGTATTTCGGTAAGAACCTGACCGGTTTCCCGATCCAGGGCATACAGAGCGAGCTGTTCCCCGGATTTACCGTTGACGTAAATCATACGATCACCAAGTGCCACCTTGATGATACGCACGTTCTTCAAGTGAATTTCCTTCGGCGGCAGACCTGGTTCCAACAGATAAAGCTTTCGTTCCATATCAGTGGTAAGGAGCCCGGTACCGCTCTCATCGAGAGCGAGTGCACCGGTCGGCCAGTGACCCTGATTATTGAAAAGCTTTCCGTTCACCTGCCATTCCCAAGGACCGGAAAAACAAAATAAGGCAAGCCATAGCATAAGTCACCTCATAACAAGGGTGGGGGGGTACTACACGTTCCGCTAGGATGAGCACATCTTTCAAGGGTAACATATTCCCATTTTGCGAAGTTCGAGTTTTGCATGGGTATCGCGTTTACTGAGACTGCGCATAAAAAAATGACGGTTAAAACGATAATCTTTCTCATTCCGGCTGCTCCTCTCCAATCAGCACCACGGAACCGTCGCGACGGAAAACGGGATCCATTTGTAGCTGTGCAATTAAGGTGTCCAGTTGTTGCCCGGAGTACCACCAATTACCGGGTGGAAGTTCCGGCCAGGAGAGACCCTGCGGTAAGAGAGATGCGAGTTCTGTGAAGTGCTGGTCCCAGGTTCCTCCACGATAGATCTGGGTTTCAAAAAAACCGAGATGCAATTTGAGCTTGGGCTCGGGAAGAAGGACTAGGGAATCGCCGGTCAAACGCACGCCGGGATCGGCGAGGTCTTCGACAAAGGCCCGTACCGAATCGTAAGGCGGGAAATAACCGGCAACCTGACCGTCCAGATCGGCCTGGTCGATCAGAGGTACCTCAAGCTGCTCGGCAGCCCATGCCAGCAGGCCGTCGAGGTTTCCGGCCGGGTGTGGGTATATCAGGGTTTTGAGCCCGGGTTGTTCGCCCGTGCCCATTACCTTCAGCTCGGGTCGGGACAAATTGACTTCTCCGCCCTGATCCGTGCTTATTGTGCAGTACGTCGGCTCGATCCGTGAGACATGCCCGCCGGCTCCGTCAATCTTGACGCGGGCGCCAAGTTGAACCGGAATCACACCTTTGGGCGTATTGAACAGCCACGTCTCCAATTTAGGGAAAACCGCCGACAGGTCGTCGATGCTCAGGTGCTCTACCTCGGGATGAAGCGAGGCGATAGCGGCGGCAATTTCCTGTCGGTACGGTCGGTTCGTTTTGACGGCGGGCACATGCGTCAGCTGTAACTCGCCGCCGAAGGCCCGGTGCAATTCCGCACGCTCGGCCTGCAGGGTATCGCCGGTGTTCAGGTCTTCCATGGTACGCATCTCGCGTTCGAAGGCCCGTAATCCGGCGATGTCTCCCGCTTTTTGCAGCGCCCTGATTTTTTCTCGGGGCGTCCGCTCGGGCAGGATGAAAAACAGGATGACGGCCGCTATCGCCGACGCCGACATGACGACGAACAGCCGTTTCAGTCGGAAACCTTGTACCGGTTTCCGAGCCGGTTCTTCTCGATCCGGCGTGTGTGGTGCTTGCTTTGGGAGGAGTGGTTCAGGATTGGGCAAAGGCACCTGCAAGGCGGCCAGAATTGCGTCGCCTTCAAAAAACATGGCGCTGGATGCGCCTTCACCTCGGCTGCCCGCGGGAGATAAGTGCAACTTGTTAACCAGCAATTGCCGAATGGCGGAATATGCGGCGCCGTAATCTTTATAAGTAGCGGCAACCTCCGGTATTTTTGCAATTTCACGCACCGTGTAGGTGCGGCCCGGTTCGAGCTGTCCGCCGACAATCGATTCAATTTTCGTAGGTCTTCCGCGTGCCATGAGAAAATTATACGTATGCTTTATGAAAAAGTATAGTCAATTCAAATTGTGCCTGCTATTAAAAAGTGTTTCACGATTACATTACTGCCGGCTATGGAAGCCGGTTTCAGAAAAACTACTCAAAACAAATCTTGGCTCCCGGTGATTGTTTTAGCGTGGCTAAGCCGATACACGCCAAGGTGTTTTATTTTATTCGGGATCGGCATGCACCACAAATAAAATGCAAGTATTTTATTTTGCTTGAATTGGTGAAATCCAACTGTCATCTTAAATGGCATCCAGCAGGCAATGATGCCGACCAGGATGTTACCGGTTAGCCGGTGATGCCAGAACCGCAATCGGTAACCGAGTTTCCCATCCCCAGGGCGGCCGGTAGGCCGCCCCCCTTTCTATGCATGACCAGATTACTATCAGCCGAAAGTCCTTGAATTTGGACATATGCACACGCCCCGTTTTTCCTGAGATCTTCGGCCCCCAACCGCGATGGGCGGCCGAAATACCTTACTGACCTCAGTAAGCCTGTCCTTTTCATGGCCGGGGACTGCCGAATACCTGGTTCCCGGCCTATTCTTTTTTCCGCCAGGCGCTGACATAAAACAGGGAGGTCAGCGGAATCAGCAGCGGTGAGTAAAGGCGTTCCAGGCGTTCGAAGTTTCTCTGCTCCAGGTAGCGCTCCACATCGACCGCGCGATGGTAGTGGTCTTCCGGCTTTTTGGTTCGAAAGACAAAGCGCAGGAATTCATAGACCAGTGTTTCCGTGGGTAACGAAGTGAACAGGAGACCGCCGGGTTTCAACCAACGCAGCAGGGGGGTGACGGCATCCTCCAGGTCACGGAAGTGCTCCAGCACATCCGCGGCGACAGCCGCATCGAAGCGGTCTTCTCCCAAATCGGTTCCGGTTGCGTCCGCCTCGGACAGAATGACATTATTCAAATTGAAGGTTTGTATGGTCAGGTCGGCCTCGTACGTCGCCAGGTCCAAAAGCACCACCTCTTCGAAGCATCCGGCCAGAGTGGGCGCCAACACACCGCCCCCACCGCCGAAATCAAGGCAATTGCGGGCGCCGCCGGCGTATTTCTGTATCAGGGAACGGATCATGCGCAAGCGTTGCCAAAAGACCCAGCGAATGGGCGGTATGGGGGAGAAATACTCGGGTGGAATCCTGGAATGCCCTTCCGGCCTTATTTTTCGGCCTTTCGCCACGATTTCCATCAAGGTTCGATCGGGAATGCGTATAAATTGACTCATGCTGTTTCCTGTTGCATACTAGGCTCGCTCGCCGCCGGTCAAACACCGGGCCTCATTGGGTACCATGGTTCACCCATGGAACGCAACGGCTAAGGAGTTCCCAACACCATTATGAACCTTTATTCCGTTCAAGAGATCTATCGAAAAATCAAGTCACCGTCGCTTCGCCTCGCCGTGGTTAAGACCGTGCGCGCCGTGCGCAAACGCTACCTGCTCCTTCGCGTAGACACCAACGATGCCTGCAATCTGCGTTGTGTCATGTGCTATTTTTCCGATCCGGACCGCAAGCCCGTGGCGCGACCCATGACCACCGAAATGTTTGCGGGCATGGCGAAGCAAATGCTTCCGCGCACCCGCTATCTCTACCTTTCCTGCGGCGCGGAACCCTTTGTCACGGCTCATTTCGACAAAATTCTGGATATTGCGGGCGACTACAACGTTCCTTTCATCAGTTACTGCACCAACGGGTTGTTGATGAAGGACAAGTTCATCGAGGCCACCTTGCGCAATAAGGTCAACGAGGTCATTTTCTCCTGCGACGGCGGCACCAAAGAAACTTATGAGCGCATCAGGGTAGGCGCTACCTGGGAGAAGTTGAACGAACGCCTACAAGCCTTTACGGACGCCAAAAAAAGTCATACGGGGCCTATCCCCGTCACCAGGTTCAACTTTACGGTTCAGGAAGACAATTGCCACGACCTGAAGGCATTCATGGATTGGGTCAGCCGGTGGGAACCCACCACGGTCCAACTGCGTTTGTTCCGAACTCTGCCGGGCGCCGTCAAACAGCATGATGACGCGCGCACCTTGGACAAATTTATGGAAGCCCTGCCCGAATTGCGCACCATGGCCGACAACGCCGGCATCCGGTTGATCACCATGGACACCCCGGATGAACGCAGTGAACGCGTGGGAGCGGCACTGTCCCCGTTCGCGAATACGGGAGAAGCCGTGGACCCGGCAGAAGGCAGCATCAAACCCATCAACTGCCAACTGCCGTGGTTCAACCTGTACCTGACCCCGGACGGCAGTGTACGACCCTGTACGGTGCATGAACCGGTCGGCAATTTCCTGAAACAAACCTACGAAGAAATAGAAAACGGCGAACCGATGCAGCGCCTACGTCACAGCTTACGCAAATGTCCGGACGACATTTGCATTAACTGCCAACTCACCGGTGCAAGCGGAGTCTAGCAAGCTTCAAGCTCCCGGCCTCAAGCTTCAAGGGGCTTTTCACTTCTGCCCGTGAGCGGTGCATGATAAGATGCAGGTGCTATGGAGAAACGTGGACGTTTTATTACATTGGAAGGGATCGAGGGTTGCGGCAAAACGACGCAACACCGCATGTTGGGCGAGTACCTGAGGGCTCAAGGCATTCCCTGCCTGATCACCAAACAGCCGGGCGGTACCGCGATCGGGCAAAAGATCCGCAAGATTTTGTTGGACCCCGGACATACGCGCATGACGCCCGTTTGTGAAGCTCTACTCTATCTGGCCGATCGCGCCCAGCATCATGCCGAAGTGATCCAGCCGCAACTTGCCCAAGGTATTTGGGTAGTCTCCGATCGCTATCAAGACTCAACCGTGGCCTATCAGGGCGCGGCGCGCGGCATCGGCCGAGATGATTTGAACAATATCTTCCGATTGGGTACCGGCGGCTTGCAGCCCGATCTAACCATATTACTCGACCTGGATCCCGAAGTTGGTTTGCAACGCGCCCGTCAGCGCAACGTGGACGAAGATCTGGTGCATACCGAGGGACGTTTCGAGGACGAAGACATGGCCTTCCATTATCGCGTTCGGGAGTCCTTCCTGAAAATTGCCGAGGCCGACCCCGATCGATTCACTATCATCGATGCGGGCCGCGAACCGGATTTAGTGGCCGCGGATATTCGTCATCACGTGGATGAATGGGTGGCCGCTCTTGTTTGATTCGGTATACGGCCACGACCGACTGAAGAAAATTCTCAGCCGCATGGTAGAGAAGAACAACCTGCACCACGGCCTTTTGTTCTACGGTCCGCACGGCATCGGCAAAAGGCTGACGGCTCAGTGCCTCTCCCGCGCCATGTTATGTGAGAAGCGGACGGGTTGCGGCGAATGCGGTCATTGCCATAAATTCGACAGCGGCAACCATCCGGATTATAAAGAGATCGCCCCGGACGGCAACGATATCAAGGTGGACCAGGTCCGCGAGATCTCCGAGAACCTGCATTTTCGGCCCTTCGAGGCTCGCTGCCGCTGTATCGTCATCGACGGCACCGAACGTTTTCGCGAAGAAGCCGCCAACGCGTTCCTGAAATCACTGGAAGAACCACCGGAGTACGTGTATTTCATCCTGATTGCCTCCGACGTCAAGGCGCTGTTGGCCACCATTCGCTCCCGCTGCCAGAAGATGGCCTTCCAAAGTCTCACCGAGGACGACAAAACCCGCATCCTCACCCAAAAGTTCAACAAACAAGAGGCCCTGGCTCGACGGTTGGCCGCCATCAGTTTCCGTCAGCTCGAGACAGACGAGGAAGCCTGGGATATTTTCCGGGAGGATGTACGGCGCGCCATGACCTGGCTGCGTTTGATGTTGGACGAGGGGCATGCCCTGGATTATTTCCAGGACATCCAGCGCGACAAAATCATCTGGCCCCGTTTCCAAGATCACCTCATGGCTACCGTTCGTGAATTGACGCTACTGGCCAACGGTTTCCAACCCCAGCATTTCTTCAGTGATTTCGCCGGGGAAATGATTGAGTTGGCGGGTCGCGCCGATGCCGCTCACTGGCGGGAGACCTGGGAAGAATTGGTGCGATTGCAGGGCAAGCGCCGCCTGCACCTGAACCAGGGATTATGGTTCAACACCCAAAGCGTCAGCGGTCTGGGTCTTCGGGAAAAAGCGGAACGAACCCTGAAGCAACGGCTGGCTAAGACAAGGTAGCGTCCATATCGTCGCCGAAACTCATGGGCGAGCCGTCGTCAATCCCCTCTTCCGAGACGGCCTCAACGTGTTCCGCGGTCAACAGATGATCCAGGTGAGCCTTGGCGTCTTGGGCCAGAACGCTTTTCTTACCCTTCGCCAGAATGCGAAATAACTCGACATCAGTGGGGAAGTCGTCCATGGCGCGGTTGAAGACGGCCTCGCGAACTTTGTCCGAGGGGTCCCCGGCCATTTCCCGCAACCCGGAAATGGGAATGCTCTCAGAATCGACCACGGCCAGACGCACTGCCACATCTTTATCCTTGCTCAAGCGCTCCAGAATGGAATGGTGCAAGCTCTGGTTTTTTGTCAGCGCGATGCGAATTTGCGGATCACGCTCGGAGGCGATTTTCATCATGAGGCTTCTGGGGATGGCAACGTTTTTGGCCAGGCGAACGCGGACATCTTTATAGTCTTTGGCCAGTTTCTCCATGACGAACAAGGGAATCTTGGGATTACCCGCCAGGGCCCGCCGTAATTCGCGTAATTGACTCTTGAGAATTTTGACGGCAGTTTTTTCACTGAGGTTGGGATGACCCGCTACCGATATTTGAATGGCCAGGTGTTTGATCATGGAGAGCTTGGTCAGAAGATCCGACGTGGTTGTGCGGTGGCGGGCAATGGCCAGACGAATCTCGTAGTGATTGGGATCGTTGATCGACTCCCAGTAAGCGGCCTTCTCCAAAAGCTCCGCACTGGTGCGCGGGTCTTTGCATAACCGCATCCAAGATTTCCAAAGCTCGTCGTCACGCGCCATCAACTACCTTCCCCAAAGGTTCATTAGACAACATTAAACCACAAATCGGCTGATATGAGTAAAAAACCGCTACGCCGTTTTTCCGGCAAGTGCGGCGGCATTTTCCTCGTTCGACATCTCCAAAAGGTCCATCACGCTGGTAGCGCGCAGATACTCCGTAAAGATGTTGTTGTAATCTTGGTATAGCCGGTCGAGTATACTCCCGATAGTGGCGCCGATAGGGCACTTTCGATTGGCGTCATGTGGCGTCAGCGCAAAAAAATTGAGATCATCGATCGCGAGACACAAGTCATACAGCGATATTTGTTCCGGGGGAATCGCTAATTCGATTCCGCCCTTGGCTCCCTTGAATGAGCGGATGAACCCGGCTTGCGCCAACAGGCTGCACAGTTGCCTTAAACGTGACGGATTTGCCTTCGCGCTTATGGCAATATCATCGATGCGAACGCGATCACCTTCATTCCAAGACAAATACATCATGATATGCGCCGCGGTCGATAGTCGCGTGGAACGACTCATTGCCACCTCCTGTTCCCTAGTCCTATCGGAGGAATCGACAAAAGCTTGACACGAATTAACATTCAAAACCGGCCTTTCATTCAAGTGCCCGGCAGCAGTTTCATGTCATATTTCGCCGGCTCGTTTCAGGGGTGTTTGGGTTAAACTGATAAGTTGTGTGATCGAGGAGCATTTCGAACCTATGAAAGGACAAAAAACCTTTACCATCCACGGCACGGATTACGTCAAGCCCAACCAGGCGGAGGTTTTCGAATTCGGCCCGAAGAGAGTAGGCGGCATCACTCCCGGACGGAAGTCCTGCATCAAAAAGAAGGTTGACGGCAACGAGGACGCTATGGCCGTGATTAACGTCAATCAACAGGTGGACCTGCTGTTACTGGCCGATTCCCATTACGGCGCCATGCCCGCGAACTATGCCGTAGATCATTTCGCGCGAATTTTTGGAGAGATGCAGGGGTCCAACCCACGCCGGCTGTTTTTTTCCCACCTGACCCTGGACCGGGAAATCCGCGAAAAACGGGAACCCCGCGGCGGTCTCGGTGAAGGTGCTTCCACCACCCTGATCTCGGTTGCCTTGAAGGGCGATACGGTTGCCTATTGCAGCACCGGCGATTCTCGCTTCTACAGGCTGCGCGACGGCCACATGCAGGAAATGATCGAGATTCACGACGGCCTGTTTCTGGGCGACAACTACAAGCCGATCCGCCGGTTTATGCGCGGCTTGATGAAGGAAGGCATCGTCGACGAAATTACCTATGACGATAACGACAAGATGAGCGATATCTTGTTCCAATTGACCAAGATCCACAAACAGGTCAAGGCCGGTCGCGCCGATTTGCCCTCCATCGAGGAAATTACCGACGGCATCGGCCGAACCGCTGGCATTCCCTTTCCCATTTCCGCGGAGGAACTGGCCAAAGAGTGGCATCCGTTGAACCTGGAAATGGGCCGCCTGCTGCCTACCTGGGGCAGTTTCACCGTGAAACCCGGCGATATTCTGCTGATGGCCACCGACGGCATCGAACCCGAGGTCAGCAACTGCTCTCCGGAAGAGATTCAGGATGTTTTGGAAGACGCCTCCGTTCCCCTGATCGAACAGGCTGCCGCTATCCTGGAAAAATGCCTGGGAAAGAAGGGCGGAAACGACAATCTGACCTTTATGATCCAACGAATCTAGACAGGATCTTTCCTCGGCAGAGCATCCCCATCCCGATTGAGTCGCTCGGGTGATCGACCGAAGCGTTCGAATCAGCGAGTAGAGGTCTTCTGAATTCGGTTGCGCAGACCCAAGCCGGTGTCTTGAGCCCATTTCAGATGTGTGCAATCGACTTAAGCCGGCGGCTTGACTGCATTGCGCAGGTGTGCAATCGACTTAAGCCGGCGGCTTGATTCGATTGCGCAGGTGTGCAATTGACTTAAGACGCCGACTTGATTCGATTGCGCACGTGTGCAATTGACTTAAGCCGGCGGATTGACTCGATTGCGCAGGTGTGCAATTGACTTCAGCCGCCGGCTTGACTCGATTGCGCAGGTGTGCAATCGACCCAAGACGCCGGATTGACTCGATTGCGCAGGTGTGCAATCGACCCAAGACGCCGGATTGACTCGATTGCGCAGGTGTGCAATCGACTTAAGCCGGCGGCTTGACTCCATTGCACACATGCCTTTTCAACCCGGAATTTTGCATTTTTTTTCTTGCAAACTATTCTTATATAGCGGCCTACCGGGGTACATCATAGAATTTGTAAACGTAATCCTCACAAAATTTTTGGCATAATTTGCATGAAAGTCAATCAAAATGCGGTTAGCTCGCCCGAAATATGCAATCATCCGTGTCGATCAATCAGTTTGCAACTCATTTTTTCCACGATCGCGGAAAAGACACTGTTAAATCCCAAAATTTAATACTCTGTTAATCCACAGGATGCAGGCCCGATTTCTCATTTTTCCACGATCGTGGAAAATGTTGGCGAATTTTTCCACGATCGTGGAAAAATCAGACCCCCTTGGAGCACCTGCATAAAGACACCGAAGCATGCATATTCCCTTAAGCCGAACCACTGACGCCCGTTTGACCGGGAAATCTATTCGGCATCGGGAAACTGGGGTGTATGTGGAACATGTTTTCCACTTTCGCCGATTAGAGAGGCGATCACGGAAGCAGAACCGGGATGCCGGTTTCTTTGGAATCGACACGCGACTTTGACGAGTTCCCCTGTTTTTGGGAGGAAAGAATCGCTCATGATTCATCCGTGCTATTCTTTTGCCCTGGGGGCCGATTTGCTTACCACCATGATTGCCGCCGTACTATGGAGCCAGGCTTCGTTTGTCGCCGATGATTTCGTGGTTCCCGAGGGCATGCGGAACGCCGTGTTCAAGCTTGAACCCTTGACGCTGCAACACGCGGTAATGGACTTTGAAGCTGTCAAGCAAAACGCGGCTTTCTTACGCGATACCCTGCAATGGGACGGTTGGCCGGCCGACGACTTGACGCCGGAGCAAAACCAACGAGACATCGGTCTGCACATGCGCGAACACAGGGCACGGCGCGCGTTTACCTACACCATGCTGTCTACAGACGGGACCCGCGTTTTGGGGTGTGTCTACATCGTCCCTGCCGAGAAGCCCGGTGCGGAAGCATGGGTTTATTTCTGGACGATCCGAGAACTCCACGATGCGGGCAAAACACCGCTGGTGCGTCGGGCCTTGCAGCGTTGGCTCAACGAGTCCTGGCCGTTCAGTAGAGTAGCCTTTCCCGGTCGCGGCGGATCCAAGAGTACCCAAAGGTGAGAATAAGGGATACCAATCGGTATCCCCGGCTGTCGACATTATTGGGGTTTGACTTCAGGTTGATCCGATTCATTATAGCTTCGATGGTCTTGACCCGGTTTCTTCGGGGGTTTTCTGGAAGCTTTTTCCTCAGGGATGTTGGTATTCTCAGTGCTCATAGCAGCGCTCCTTGCAGCGAATGGGGACCTATTCGGGTGAGCCTCGGGAGAGAAGAGATTGTAGGCAATCATACATGCACGATTATGTATGAGTTGAATCTCGCCCGAGTCATCACCAGTGATTGTGGGATGGTGAATGGAATTTACATTCCTCACCGCCTCACGGCTAAGGTGAAAAATGTCTCAACTGTGACCGTCAGAGTTAAAAACCTTGACTCAGTCAGCGGATGGTCAGCTCTTCAACAAGAGCCTTAAATGGGCAACCCACTTCCGGGACCGAGAGATACAACCGCTTCAGTATTAAGTCCCTTGCCTGTCCCCTGAATTAGATCTACGCAATTTACGGCCTGATGTTTCAGATCAGACAGTGACGTCAATAGTGTCAAGTCAAATATCCAAATGCGGCGTTCACTAACCGAAAACCAAACCCAGAGGCTCTTGACAGTTGAATCCCACGGCGTTATGGTTGGTGAAATTTTTTCCAGGGGGGTCCCTCCATGGACATGGACAATCTGCGCAGAACCTCCAGACCGACCTTGATGTTGGACCGTCGCAAAGTATTGAGCAATATTCGTGAAATGGCCAATAAGGCCGGTCGGGCCGGGGTACATTTCAGGCCCCATTTCAAAACGCATCAATCGGCAGAGATCGGCGATTGGTTTCGGACCCGCGGGATCGAGAAGATAACGGTGTCCTCGTTGGCCATGGCGAATTATTTTGCCGAGCATGGTTGGGACGACATCACGGTAGCCTTTCCCGCCAATCGCCTGGAAACCCACCTGATCAACGATTTGTCCGGCCGAATCAAGTTGAACCTGCTGGTGGACCATAACGACACCATCAAATACCTGGACGAACGCCTGCAACACCCGGTGGCCCTGTGGATCAAAATCGACGTGGGTTACGGTCGCGCGGGCATCCCTTGGGACCAACCTGCAGCGGTGCTGGATACCGCGCGTCGCATTGCCCTTTCATCCAAATTCAATTTTAAGGGGCTTTTGACCCATGCCGGTCACAGTTACCACGCAGCATCCGCCGAAGAAGTGCTGTCAATCCATCGGGAGACCAAACGGCGCATGATCGGGCTTCGTAATGCTCTTGAAGCAGATGGTTTTCAAGCCGAAATTTCGGTCGGAGACACGCCTACGGCTTCGTTGGCCGACGACTTCGAAGGCATCGACGAAATAAGGCCCGGCAACTTCGTCTTCTATGATTTGGACCAATGCCGTATCGGCTCCTGCACCCCGGAACAGGTGGCCGTGGCCCTGGCTTGTCCCGTGGTGAGCAAATACCCCCGTCGGGGCGATATCCTGATCTACGGCGGTTCCGTGCACTTCTCCAAGGAATTCATCACCACTGCCGACGGTGGACGCTGCTACGGACAATTAGTCACGCGGGAGGAGCACGGTTGGGGGAAGCCGGTGGAGGGCGCCGAGCTGTATTCTCTATCTCAAGAGCATGGCAAACTACGGGTAACCCCCGAGCTCTTCGATAAGATCGAGATCGGCGAAGTGTTGTATTTCCTGCCGGTACACTCCTGCCTCACGGGTAACCTACATCGTTGTTACGTCACCCTGGAAGGGGAGCCGGTCTACCGGTTTAACAGCATGCCGTAGCCCCGAAGCGTTTCGGTCCTACGGCATGCCGGCCACACAAGATCAGTTATCGCCGTTGATAAGCTCTTTGAGCTGCTTACCAACTTTGAAATACGGAACCTTTTTCGGACTCACCTCAACTCGCTCACCCGTACGTGGGTTGCGACCAATCCGGGATCCACGCTCCCTGATCCGGAAACTACCGAACCCGCGAAGCTCAACCCCTTCATTTCGGTTGAGTGAATCGATGATACATTCCAGAAATGTATTCACCGTAACTTCCGCATCTTTTTTGCTGATTTCGCATGATTGTGCGACGGCCTCTATCAAGTCAGCTTTTGTGGTTGCCACTTTGTCACGCTCCCTCAATCCAGAAACGGGCCTACCTCTGGCCAATGCTCGTATTTGCAAGGATTTGCAAACACCAACATAGTAATCTTAGCGCAAAATGTCAACACTTAAAACAAGGAAACTCTTCTTTTCTTATGAAGATCACCCATCTGACCATTAATGACTTACTCTCCACGGCGGCGTCAAACTGCTAATAGGCGGGGTCTGAAATCACCCCTCCAAGGTGAGATCGCGGATGCCCGGGTATACCTCGCGAGCCTTTACCAGCAGCCGGATTTTGTGTTTTGCAAGCTCCTTGCGCCAGGTCGAATCGGGGACCTTCATTATCAGGGTTTTACCCTCTAGACGGACCGCCTCGATGTGGTCCGCGACCGTCTTGCCGAAAAGTGAGGCCGGAAGACCCGCCAGAAGCGCTTCACGGTATTCGGGTTGTGGATGTTCCCGTGTAAAACGTTCGGTCAGGTCCGCCAGAGAGACCATGCGACGGTTCCTCCGGTTGGGTCGCGCGTAGGGTTTCAAACTTACCTCCCCGTTAGGAGAAAACGATTGGGAACGAAGTCCATTGTCGGCAAGACGCTCTGTTTATTGGATACTGACCTGCAATCTTGACTTGATCACCATCAGGTCGCGCACCAGGTTGACCCAGGCCATGTCCAGGGCCGAGAACTCACGAGCGGAGCCGGTATCGTCAAAAGCCACCAACCAGACGCGACCGTCATCCAACGGCAGCGAGAAGGCCATGTCGGCGCCTTCACCCTCGACAGGAGCCGCGATCAATTCATCGCCTTCCAGGGCTTTTTGCAGAACCTCATCGTTTTCCAGGGGCACGTAGTGGTCGTCCCAGTCCTGCAAACGCACGATGTTCTTGCCCTTGTTCCATCCGGCCGCCACCTCGCCGCTACGCATGTCGCAGACGAAGATCCGGTCCACGTCGAGATAACGATTCCAAAAGGCAATCGCCTTCTCGGTAAAGGTCGGCAGGTCCACCGCGGGATCGTCCACGGCGTGAATAAGATCGGTCCGCAGGGCATTCAGGTCATGGGCGATCAGGGTTTCCAGGGACTCCGTTACCCGGGCCGCCAGACGGTTTGGCTTTTCCAACTCCATTGTCTTCACCTCACGAGGTCATCCACCAGATCAGTCCATAACCTAACATAAAAAGCAAGCCGACGCGTCGGGGAACCTCCGCTTTGGCCGAGGCGGCCAGAAGCGTTAAGGCCGCCATGCAAACACCCAGAATCAGGTAGGGGCGCGTCGAAGCATCGAACAAACCGAGCGGCGCCGGGGTTTCAAAGGGCGTCAGCATGGCCGAGAGACCGATCACGAGGGGAACGCTGACCAGGCAATCGCCCACCAGGCCGCTCAGCCCCAGGCTGCCCTTGCTCCAAGCAAGTCGAAGGAGAAGGAAACTTTCCGGCAAAACGGTCAATAAACCGAGAAACAGGCCCAATTGCATGCCCGGCAGCAAGCCGCCCGCTTTGTCCAAGGCACCGGCAATGGCATCGATACTTTGTTGAATCAGCCAGGCGGCGATACCCAACAGCAGCAACATCAGCAGACCCAGTGGGAAGCCGAGGCGCTTTTTCTTGGACACCTTACCGCGTCCCCGTAAGGCGATCACCTGGTACAACACATAGACGACCGTCAGGTACAAGCCGTCAATTCGGTCGATGCGCCCGTCCAAAGCCAGGAAGAATAAAAGCAGGGCGCCCAGCCATAGGAAGGCAAAGGCCAGGGCCTGGGTCTGATTGGCTTTGCGGGCCTTCTTGCTTTTGCCCTTGCCCGCACGAACCGAAATGGGTCCTGCCGCAAATAGAATCAAGCCCACCACCAGGCTCGCGTTGGCAATATTGTTGCCCAGATTCAATTGCAGTACCAAATCGCCCTGCAAGCGCTCCTGGCCGAAGAGTCCCAGCATGAGGTTGGGATAACCCGTGCACAACGGAGTGACCAGGGTGCCCAGTTGGACCGTGCCGAAATCGCGTTTTTCCAAGGTATTCAGCACTGCCACCACAAGTTGGGTGGCGATCAAAAGGAGGCCGCAGCCCGCAAGCAGCATGTAGGGTGCATCCAATCCATCGATGAAATCCACGGTCCGCCCTCCGCAACGCCCATCATTCTGGCATTTCTGGAGATCAGGTGCAAGCCCGCCGTCGGGCTCATGCGATGGTCGCCGATTGCCGAAAAAACCTTGAGGGAATACGGTCGTCCGTACGGAGTAAACTATATGGAAAAGGTTCTCGTGGTAGAGGACAGCAGGCTGGTTTGTCAATTACTGAAGAAATCGATCGAAGACAGCTTGAGCATACCGGTTGTCATCGCACATGACCTGGCAACGGCTCGGGAAATCCTGGAAACCGGCAGGAACAGCTTCTTCCTTGCACTGCTTGACTTGGGCCTACCCGATGCCCCCAAGGGCGAAATCGTGGATCTGGTCAAGAGTTACGGTATCCCCATGGTTGTGTTTACCTCGGCCCTGGCCGATGATGCCCGCAACCTGGTAATGCAGAAGGGTGTGGTCGATTATGTCTACAAGCACAACCAAACCGATGTCGATTATATCCTCCGCCTGGTCAAACGCATGCACCGCAACCCGGGCATCGAGGTGCTGGTGGTTGACGATTCGCCGGTTACCCGTCAACTGTTGCGTCGGCTGTTGGAGTTACAACGGCTGAAGGTCATTGAATCGGGAGGCGGCGAGGAGGCCGTTGCCATCCTCAAGGAGAATCGCAATATCAAACTGGCCCTGATTGACTTTCGCATGCCGGAAATGGACGGGAATGAAATGATCGGTCGGATTCGCGCCTTTCGCGGACGCGATCAACTGGCGATTATCGGCATGAGTGCGCACGGGAAGGGCAGCCTGTCGGCAAAGCTGCTGAAGTCGGGCGCCAATGACTTTTTGCGCAAGCCGTTCGTCAACGAGGAGTTTCAGTGCCGGGTGATGCAGAACCTGGAGACGATCGAGCACATTGCCGAGATTCGCGAGGCTTCACTGCGCGATTGCTTGACCGGTTTGTGCAACCGGGGATTCTTCTTCCGGGTGGGCAGCCGGTTTCATGAAATCGCGCGCCGGCGGGACACCGGCATGGTGGTAGCCATGATCGACGGCGACTATTTCAAACGCATCAACGACACCTACGGCCACCGGGCGGGCGACATGGTTTTGAAGCACCTGGCCGCTCTTTTGAAAAAGAATTTGCGCGGCGGCGACATCGTGGCCAGATACGGCGGCGAGGAATTCGGGGTGGTCGCGTCGCACGTGGATGGGGACAAGATTCACGAAACCTTCGATCGCCTGCGTCAAACCGTACAGGACACGCCCTGTGAAACGGACGGAGAAACCATTTTCCTGACAGTGAGTATCGGCATTGCCGTGGAGTTGGGCTCCAACTTCGAGGAGATGGTCGACCGCGCGGATAAAATGCTATACCTGGCCAAGGAGGCAGGGCGGAACCAGGTCGTCGTAGAAAAACCCAGAACCGCCTGGTTGGCCGCCATGACCCGATCCAATCAACGGGTAGGACCCGCCGACTCATGACGGCCGACGGCCGGGGAATTCCTGTTCAATTTTACATCGAGTCCTGCTCGTGATACTTGCGCTCACCGGCTTCCAAGGACACGGGCAGCCAGTTATCGGAGGGCGGTAAGGGGCAGGTAGAATAGGGCGTGTAGGAGCAGGGCATGTTGTAGATACGGTTGAAGTTCAGGATCATTTTGTTGTTTTCGTCCGGTCTCGAAGCGTAGAGGAAGCGACCGGCGCCGTAAGTGCTTTTGCCCGAGGTCTGGTCTTTCAGCATGATCCAGAAGCGTTCATCTTCCAGATTGGCCAGGGTCGGCACTAAGGTCAGATCTTGACCGTCCAGCTTGAATTTGATGACGCCGGGCACCCAATACTCGACCTCGGTGTTGATTACCGTGCCGACGGTAATCTTCTCGGGTTCTTCATACGGTTCGAAGGTTGCCTTGACGAAATACTTGCGACGAGGCGCAAAGAAGTTCAAATTTTCGAACTTGCGAAAGGTCTTGGTGCGCAGGTCGCGCAAGCGAATGACCAGTTTTCCGCCGCGTTCCATCAGGACAAACCGCAGGTTGTTATGCGCCAGGGTCTGGTTAACCTCCAGAATGCCCTCGTTGGCGGTTTTGTCACCGATGACAGCGCGCTGACCGCGACTCATCTTGTAGGTGACCTCCTTGCCCTTGACGAAGAAACTTCCGGTTTTGGGAACCGTGGTATGAGGTGGCAAGACGATATCGCGATCTTCGCCGGCGCCGAATGTGTTTTCCCCTTCTTTCAGCCAATACAGGCCGGCCAGGTTCAACCAACTGTCTTCGGCGCGCATGGATTCCTCACGGGCCGTGCGCCAGGCAGTCTCTGCTTTCTTGTCATACTTACTATCGGTCATCAAGACCGCCATCAACAATAAGACCATGTGTAAAACCTCCCGGTGATGATCTCAAAGATGCATACGACACGAAGCGCCCAAGTCATTCCAAGGGCCGGGAGAAATATTTTGCCCATAAAAAGGACCGATTGTCTACCGCTTGACCGAAATGAGATATTTCCGGGCATCGCACCATGCTTGACCGGCCCTACGCTTGTGCTATGCCGGTCGCAAAGTTGACCGACGGTCCCAAGCCGGCTTAAACGAAAGCCGGCTGCATTTTAATGGTTGGGATCGAGAGTCGGCCAACGCCGGCGGGCTCTTGGAAACCAAATGATTGGGCGCTATATCGAACGGCTCTTCATAACTTTTCAATCGGCTCTCCAACCAATTGTAGAATGGCTTTACACAATTGCCGAAACGAGGCGGATCGATTGGCTTTGGGAACGGGCTTCTCTGAACTGACGGCGCTTGCCATGGCCCGCGCCCAAGCAACCTTGTCTTCCGATCCGTCGCCGATGATTTCGGCAAACAACTCCCAAGTTCCTGCCTCAGGCTCTTTGGAAGCGTGATATCGATCCAGCTTCCGACCGTTCATTGCCGGGAAGGCTTGACGCATTGCTTTCTTTTCCCCCATATAGAATGCCTCGGTCTCTCTGGTGGCAATGCGAATCATAGTCATGGGGGCGGGGTTGGTTTGACCGAGAGCGGCCTGAATTCGTTGTTTCAATTCCCGGCAGTCATCATGATCCTGATCAACCAGAACGAGGACGCGAGCAACCTCCGGGTCCAAGGTCTTGCCAAAGGCGCGAAGCTTCATCGGCAGTTGGTCGAGTAAACCTCGATGATGAGATTTCGACGGCGCATTCAGATCCCGAGGCAGTTTTCCTTTGCCCTGGTGAGGAATAATTTGGAAAGTATGTTGGGGAATGAATCGAGGTAACCAGCCGGCCAAAAAGGCCTCTTCAGATTTACCCTCCACAAGGATGTACAGTTTCATCCCCTGAACCTCTCCTCGAAGTGGTTGCTGTACCACAAGCTTCCTAGAGGTATCCCTTCTGCCTTCAATGCCTCGATCGTGGGAATATCGGCCGTTCTGCGCGCTTGAGTTTCGCCATTGTCATCTTTTTCCAATAACCAGACCTGATCCGGCTTCAATGCATCCACAAAATACGGTGAGTGGGTCGTTATCAGCAGCTGGGTTTTGTTGGCGGATTGCTCGGCGTGCCGGCGGAATTCCCGGGCTAATTGCTCCAGCAGTTTATGGTATAAACCGTTTTCGGGTTCTTCAATGCCGATGAATGAATGCGGCTCGGGATCTTCCAGCAGTAACAAGTAGGCAAACATCTTCAAAGTGCCGTCCGACATGCTTTGTTGATAGAAGGGATCTGTATAACCCCTTTCGTTGAAACGAAGCAAGATACGATTGTCTTCGCTTTTGTGGAAGCCGATCGTTTGGATACCTGGAATGCGTTTGGAGATTTTTTCCAGGATGGTCTGGAAACGATCCGGGTGTGATCGTTGAAGGTATTGAATAACGTTACCCAGATTGTCTCCGCTTCGATTGAGGTGCTTCTGGGCTCCGGCAATCGGTAGTTGACGAGCGGCGTCCGGCACGAAATAGCTGAGATACCAATTCTCCATATATGCTCTTAGTCCCAGAATCCGCTCGTGCTCCTTGAATTGTCCCAGCGAGGTAATACCCAAACGACCGGGATCATCCAAACTGACTTCATGTTTTTCATTGCCCTCTTCCCGATCCGTGGATTGGCCGCTCCATACTTCTCCCTTTCCGTGGTTCAGATTTACAAAGGAAAACGGACGGCCGTGCTTTTGCCCTTTTCTTCTCTGCTGTAATCGTTCACTGACTACAATGGGGACGCCGTTACTTTCTTCGATTTCGAAAGCATAGGTGATCGGTCGAGACTGAGTCCGTTGCTTGAAATAGATTTCGAATTTAATCGGTTCGGTGCTGGATTGTGTCCGTAGCCGGCTGAACCCACCACGATGCGGTTTGTCGCAAGCAGCCTCCACCCCCTCGGCCAAACAATCCGCCATGAAGGCAAAGCTGTCTAAAAGACTGGATTTTCCGCTTCCGTTTGGACCGATGAAGCACATGATAGGCGGCAGGGGCTGCCCTTTTCCATAACCGATCCTGCCTAGAGTCAAGTCTTTCAGGGAGCGATAGTTTTGAATTCGAATTCCAAGCAAATGGGCCATTTCAGGGCTCCCGGTATACCTTAGGTTGGAAAGGAACACTCAGCGGTGAAGCATAGAACGCCATAGACTAGATGTCAATCATTAACAAATGATCTCTAATCTTGACTTAGAGACAGAACCCACTTCATTTAAACAGCTTAATCTAATTGCTTAATGGTCTTTCGTCATCGAGGTCAAAAGACATAGGAACCCTGTCGATGAAACCGTCGTTACCATCAGGGCTAAACACGTAACGATCATCTACATGTTTCGCCGGAGGGCTACAGACGCCTAAAAAGCCGGTCGGTTGACACAGGACTAACCGGGTTTATTCCGATGGGGACAAGACGCCGGCCGCCCGACGCCTCGATCCGAAATAAGGATTTAATGCCTGTGGAAGTGTCCTCTCTTTTCTCTCAGAAAGGCGGCAATTTCCAAGGCGACCAAACGGGGCCGTTGCCACTGGATACTGTGGTTCAAGTTGGGGTAGATCTGTAGCCTGGCTTTGGGTATGTTCTCGGCCAGGAATTGTTGGTCATCGAATAGGAAGATGTCGTCACGATCACCCCAAAGAATGAGGGTCGGGGCCTCGATCAGACTGAGTTCGTCGCTGTAGTCGGCTTGCAACAACCCGTCCAGGGCGTCGCGCCAAACGCGGGCAGGCACCTTCTGACTCTCGGTAACAATGTTCTCGATGAATTCATCCGAAATGGGATCGGGCGCCGTACCGGACTGGAACTCGAAAACGAATTCGCGGTCGATGGGATCTTCCAGGTCGGCAACCGCATCGGCGACAAAAAGCAGCACTTCATTGCCGACCGCTTGGGCTGTCGTAGCGATCAATACCAGTTTCTTCACTCGCTCGGGATGGTCAATCGCCACCCTTTGCGCAATCGCGCCGCCCATGGAGTGGCCCACGATATGCGCCTTGCGATAGCCGAAATGGTCCATGAAGGCAACCACGTCCTCACTGAAATCGGTCATGGCATAGCCTTCCAGGGGCTTTTCAGAATCGCCGTGACCCCGTTGCGTCAGGGCAATTGCATGGAACGAAGCAGGCAGGTTGTTTAAAACCTCGCTGTAGGAAAACCAGGAATCCAGGTAACCCGGGATCATAATGATGACATTCCTTTTACCTCGGCCGCGTTCAGCGTACTGAAGCGTCACCCCGGTGCTTAACGAGGCGGTGCCGAAGGTAATCGAGGTGTCTCCCGACCCGGGGCCGGTCGAAAAGGCGGGCAAGAAACAAAAGGAAAGTAACAGGGTGCAGAGTATGGTCTTCGTCTGGTTCAACATCGGAAACCTCCTAACGGTTCGATGTATGTTCAAGGCCGATTCATGATTGCGGCGTCCGGTACGGCCTTGAATTCGAAGCGACTTTATCCTGTCGATTCTGGGTTTTGCTCGGTTGGGGCACCCGTATGGAAAAAAGGCAAAAGAATCATTCAAGTATGGATTTGGGAAACCCCCATGTCAAGCCGCAAAACAACAAAACAACCCGGGAAATGTCAAAGCCGTAATTTGACCCGGTGACAACCTCGAATCGGCCGTAAATTACGCCCGGAAAGACACGATTAGCCGGCGTTTGATACTCGATTCTTCCCGGGGAGAATCGAAGATCTTATGCAGAATGTTCATGTCATCCCGGGAAGAATCGAACATCAAAAGGCGGATCTTTAGGCCTTCTCCCAGTAAGAATCGAGCAAATCGGGGCTGTCAACGGCTCATGTTTGACTTTGACGGAGCCCTGAGGTTTCCATATACCCGCTTCCGGTTTTCAACCGCCTTGGGGTACAATGGGCGCGTGCCGTCATTTCTCCCAGAGGTTTGCTCATGCAAGAGTTCGGTCCACAGGTTGTCCTGGATAAGGTCGCATATATCCATCCCAACGTGCAGATTTACGGGAAGGTATCGATCGGCGAGGGTTCCAGTGTCTGGCCCAACACGGTCATGCGTTCCGAGATGTTGGAAATTACCATCGGCGAATATACCAATATCCAAGACTTCACCATGATTCACGTGGGCGATCGCACTCCCACTCACATCGGCAGCTATTGTTCCATCACCCATCACTGCACCATTCACGGCTGCACCATCGGTGACAA
Source organism: Acidobacteriota bacterium (assembly GCA_030066195.1). Classification (GTDB taxonomy): domain Bacteria; phylum Acidobacteriota; class Holophagae; order Acanthopleuribacterales; family Acanthopleuribacteraceae; genus JASJCB01. The sequence goes on along the minus strand of JASJCB010000006.1, from coordinate 66,007 downwards.
CTGCCTGATCGGCATCAACGCCACCATTATGGACGGTTGCGTCATCGGCGATAACTGCATCATTGCCGGCGGCTCCTTTTTGAAGGAGAACACGCGGGTCCCGGACAACTCCATCGTGATGGGGGTTCCCGGCAAGGTGAAGCGGACCCAAAACAACTGGCTGCAAAACCGCTTCAACGCCTTTATGTACAATCACAACGCTCAGTGTTATGCTCGTGGCGAGCATCGCGGCTGGAGCGGGCCGGAGTTCGAGGAAAAGGCCCGCAAGCACTACGCCCGCTTGAAGGGCGAGTTCGAAATGCTCTATGGAACGGTAATGGATTAGGGCAAAGGACACGATTTGATCAAGGTGGACAACCTGACCATGACCTTCCGGCACAACCGGGGCATGATGACCGTGTTGGAAGACCTGCACTTCCACCTGGAAGCGTCGGAGTTCGTGACCATCCTGGGCCGTTCGGGTTCGGGAAAATCGACCCTGCTGGACCTGATCATGGGTCTCATCAAGCCGACCGCCGGCACCATTGTGCGGCGACCCGGTTTGACCATCGGTTATGTCTTCCAAAAGCCCGCGCTCCTGCCCTGGCGAACCGTTCTTCACAATGTCAGCCTGCCCCTGGAGATTGCCGGCCGACCCCGCAAGGAGTGCAATGAGCGCGCTCAAGAGGCCCTTCGCCAGGTTGGTATGGACCACGCCAATTACGGCTATCCCTTTCAACTTTCCGGCGGCATGGCGCAACGGGTGGCCATTGCCCGCGCCCTGGTGCAGAACCCGGATATACTGCTGATGGACGAACCCTTTGCCGCGCTGGACCCCATGCTGCGCGACAACCTCAATGTGAACCTGCTGAAGCTGTGGCACCGCACCGGTAAAACCATTCTCTTCGTGACCCACAGCATCAACGAGGCCGTGTTCCTTTCCGATCGCATCGTGATCCTGGAAGAGGGCCGCATGATCACCGAACGCAAGATTCCCATTCCCAGGCCGCGTGATTTCGACACGTTCGGTTCCGAACTGTTCGTCCATACTGTCGGCGAGATTCGCAAGGTCATGCCCATTCAACCCAACCTGCCCAGGGAGCCGCTGTGACCATCCCGAGAATTCTGCGCAATCTGGCCGCGGCGATCGGCCTGGTGTTGTCCATCCTGGTGGTTTGGCAACTCATCATTTGGGTCTTTGCACCGGAGGAGTGGCTCTTTCCCTCCCCGAGGGCCGTGTGGCTGCGTTTCTGGGAACTGGTCGAGGTGGACGCGCTCCAACACCATGTCAAGGTCACCGCGATCGAGGTGCTGGCCGGTTATGCGTTGGGACTGGTCTTGGGCGTGCTCACGGGTTACCCCATCTCTCAATTGCGCATCGTCGAAAAGATCGCCACGCCCTACCTGGTCGCCGCCAATTCGGTGCCGCTGGTGGCGTTCGCGCCCCTGTTGCTGCTGTGGTTCGGTAACGGCATCGGCACCAAGATCATCGTGGCCGGCCTGATCGTCTACTTCCCCATGACCATGAGCACCATCGCGGGTTTCCACGGTGTTTCGCCCATGCACGCCCGCTTGTTGCACAGCATGCGCGCCAATAAATGGCAGCGCTTTCGCTACCTTGAACTGCCCAGCGCGGTGCCCGGCCTGCTGGCAGGTATGAAGATCGGTGCGCCTCTTGCCGTGGTGGGCGCCGTGGTCGGGGAATTCCTGGGTACCGGTGAAGGTTTGGGTCATCTTATTTTAGAGGCCAACGGGTTATTGGACACGGCGCAGCTTTTTGTTGCTATCATCATTTTGGCTTTTTTTGGAATCGGGTTTTATTTGATGACCCTTTCCCTTGAACTGATGATTATCGGGCCATGGCATAACAAAAGGAGAATGTAATGACGCTTGCATGGTTGCTGCTTCAGGTTCTGGCGGCCGAGAAACTGATCTATGCCGCCGGTTATATTCCCAACGTTCAGTTCACGCCCTTCTATGTGGCGGACCAACGCGGATACTATGCCGAGGAAGGCATCGAACTGAAAATGGACTACACCATGGGACCCGATATCTCCAAACTGGTCGCGCTCGGCAAGGTCCATATCGCCTCGGCCGACCCGGACGCCTTCATGCACGCGGCCGTGCGCAAACTGCCGCTGGTGAATGTGGCCACGCTTTACCAGACCTACCCTATCGCCATGATTGCCGCCGAGGACATCTTGAACGGCGAGGACCTGCGCGGGAAACGGATCGGCATCACGGGTACCTACGGCTCCTCGTACCTGGGTCTGAAATCCATGCTTGCCGAAATGAACCTCAAGCTGACCGATGTACGCGTGGTCTCCATCGGCTATACCCAGGTTGCCGCCTTGAAGCAGGGCTCGGTAGACGCGGTGGTCGGTTATATCAATAACGAACCCATTCGTTTGGAGGATCTTGGCATGAAGGTTTACACGCGTATGCCGGGCTCCGGCAGTCGCATCCCGGGCGTGGGTTTGATGACCTCGCGCAAGTTCCATAAGGAGAAACCCCAACTTGTGGAAGGTTTCCTGAGAGCCACCTTTCGCGGCATGAACGACGTGCTGAAAGACCCGCGCGCCTGCTATGAACTGGTAGTTCAGCACTACCTGCCGGAACTGAAGGCTAAAGACCGTTACGACAGCGAGTTCAAAATCCTCCAAGCTACCCTGCCGTACCTTACTTCCGACCAGGTCAAAACCTACGGTTTCGGTCAGTGTCCCGAGGCCGCCTGGCAGAACCTCAGCTCCCAGTTGCAACGGGAACGCGGCAAGGTAGATTACGCGCGCTGGCTGCTGTGGGTAGACCGTTCCTTCACCTGGAAACCCCAGTAAGAGCGCGGGAACCCGGCTTTTGAGCAACACGTCCTCGGCCCCCGAACTCATCTCCAACAAAGACAGCCGCGACGCCCGGCTGATGATGAGCCGCCAGATGATCACGCTCCCCTTTCGTTTCGGCAGGTCGCTGATTATCATTCCCCTGCTGACGCCGGAGATCATGTTCGTGGTGCGACTCATCGCCACCTGGTTCAGTTACCTGCCGCGTGTGACCATCGGCACCCTCTCGGTCCTGAATTTCTTCTACCCCGAAGCAGAGGCAAAAGGCGACGAGGTCAGCTGTCGCCGCTATCGTCAGTTGGCCTGGCGATTCACCCTGGCCGGTTCCCTCGCCGGGATTCTGGTAGGTTCCTTCATCTCTTTTCGCTTTTTGGAAGGGGCCCTGCTGCTTCCCCTGGTTTTATGGGGACTGATCACGGTTCCCAATGAATACGCCCGAAATCACTTCCGGGCCACCGGCGGCTTCAGCGCAATCGCTCGTATCGACATCATCAATACCCTCCTGGCTTTCGGGCTCTCGCTGGCAGGCGTCATCTTCTACGGACTGTCCGGGTACGTTTGGGGACTCTTCCTGGCCACTGCCTCCGTCTTTGTCCTGGGTTTTTCAACTTACTTCCCGCCCCCTGAAAAGTTGCCCCTGGAGTTTGTACGCCATGCCGTAAGCAACGGCCTGCACCTGTGGGCCAACGGTTTCCTCCGCCAACTGTGCAACGGCTGGGAGTTGACCCTTTTCGCCTTCTCCGGCAAGGTGCCCCAGGGCATGGCCGGTCAGTACGCCGTGGCGCTGACGCTGACCAATGTCATGACCCAGGTACTCAATTCCATCAACTCCGTGTTCCAGCGCAAGGTCACCAAGAATCTGGCCGCCTCCGATCCCAAGGACCGCAACCACGATATGGTCTTCGACTTTGCAACCTTCAACCTGCTGATCTTCCTGGTGACCACGGTGCCCATCATCGCCGGGACGCAGGTTCTGCTTTACTTCCTGCCCAAATACGCCCGCGTGATCGACTTTCTGCCCCAACTGCTGCTGGGCGCTTTCATGGTTCGCTTGCGCTATTACCCGGGCGTGGTCTTCCGCGTCGAGCGCCGCATGATCCACACCACGGTTTCCGACCTGCTGCACCTGGTCCCGGCAGTCGCAGGTTTTATGGTCATCGTCCAATGGGAATTACCCCTGGTTTCCATTGCCTGGCTGCAAGTGGTCGCGGCGGTAACGGGCACCATCTACTGCTGGGCGCTCATGGCGAGGCGGTTGCCCAACCTCAGACGTCTGGGACAATTCGCGCTGCTGATCCTCGCGTTTGCCGGCTGGATCGTCGGCTGCTCGCTGTCACTGGGTAACCTGACATATCACGCGATCGTTCTTTTCGGCGGTGCGGCTATACTCTACCCGCTCACCCGGTATCTTTTCCCCGGCGGGCACCTACTTCTATTGCAGACGGCCCTGGGCCGGTTCCTGAAGCACAAATCAAAGCAATGACCCCTCCGCGCCTTATTTCCAGCGTGTTATGATGATTGCAAGTGAATGGGCCGTTAAGGTGTCTTACATGGAATGGAAACCGGCGCTGCAAGAAGAAATCGGAAATCCCGATTTATTTGTGGGCAGACAAAAGGAATTGGACTTTTTGCAGCTCTGGGTCGAACGCGTCAAGAAGAAGCTGGGCAAGTCAACAGCCCTCCTGGCGCGACGCAGAAAGGGTAAGACAGCCTTGCTTCAGCGCTTCTTCAACATCCTCTACAACCGCAACGATCCTCAGGTGATCCCGTTCTACTTTCGCATTCCCGAAAAAAAGACAACACTTCTTAGCTTTTCGGACCTATTTTACCGGTCACTTTTAAGCTTCTATTACGGGTACAAAAACCGGGAACCCGATTTCTTGAGAGAGCCCTTGGGAATGAGTGAGTTGAAGCAACTCGCCTCAGAAGATCCATTCATCCTCAGAGATATCGCCGCCATGGAGGACTATCTCGCCATGGGATCGCAGGATGCGGGTTGGTTGTATGCACATCGAGTCGGTCATCGCATATCCGATAAAAAGGATGAACGCATCGTCCAGATCCTCGATGAATTCCAATATTTGGATGACTTTATCTACAACAACGAGGCGGCCAAGGAGCCGGAGGTTCTGACCAGCTCCTACCAACACACCGGTTCCAGCAAAATTTCGCCCCAGATCATCGCGGGCAGTTACGTGGGTCGCCTGACACGCATTATCGATAAAATGGTGGATCGCTACAATGAGTACCATCTCGGCAGCCTGGCCCCGGAGGAAGCCCTGACCGCGGTTTACAGCTATGCCCGCGCCTACGGCGAGGAAGTCACGGACAAAAGCGCGGCCTGGTTGTCGGAAGCCTGTGATCGGGACCCTTATTCCATTGCCTGCATGTTCGAAAGCCCGCTCCAGCCCAAGGACCTTTCCACCATCGAGGGCGTGCGCAGGGTCCTGGACTACGAAACGACCATCCCTCAAGGACGCTTGGCCAAGCTGTGGTTCGAATATCTGGCCAACGTGATCGAACGAACCAACGATACCAACGCCAAACGGATCGTGCTCTACCTGGCCAAACACGGAACCGAGGAACGCAACCGCGAACAGATTACCCAAGATCTGGGTCTGGAGCTTACCGATCGGGAGTTGGACAACCTGCTGCAAAAGCTGGTTGCGGCGGACATCCTGGCTCAGGGCCAAACGCGCTGGGGATACAAAGGCCTGGGTGATCCCGTCTTCGAAATGGTCTTCCGCAAAGCATATGAACCGGAAATCGCCCGGGTGGATTTGTCAGTGGTGCGCAAGCATATCGAAGAAGAGCTGGAGGAACTGACACACAGCCTGAAAACCGAGAAAGGTCGCGTCGGCAACTACAAGGGGCAAACCGCCGAATACCGCATGCGTTACCGGTTGGCCATGGCCGGTCAAAAGCGCCTGTGCCTCGGTGATCTGGCCGACCATGCCCCGAACCCGGGCGCACGTCTCGAACCCTTCGAGACCGTTGACAAACATACCGTGCGCCCGGACGGCGAAGACGCCGTGGAAATCGATCTATACGCCCAATCGAACACGGGACCGGATCTGGTCGTAGAGGTCAAAGACTGGAAAGGAAAGGTCAACAAGGACCAGGTCTTGAGTTTTATCGAAGCCGGAAAAGTCCTGAGCAACATCATGCCCGAGGACACGCTGTTCCTGTTCTACAGTGAGGAACCGATCGTCGATGTGAACATCGAAAGATTGAAGAATGCCGGCATTCTCTACGCGGACAAGACGCGTTTCAAGTGGTGACCATCCTCCTCTGATCAAGCCCGGGATGATGGTTTGTGGGTAGATCGATTGGGACGAAGGATCATGACCCCATCCCATCGAACTTAGCGTCGATTCCTGAAGGTTTTCGGTTGACAATGAAGCAGGGCTTTTGGATGCGGCCGGCGTTTACGGCCCGTACGGAACCGGAGACAGGCCGTGCCGCAAAAACATCCCCTGGCCGCTTTGAAGCCAGGGTAGAATGGGGGCATGAAGGAGCATGCATGGAGCCGCAGAGGTGCGCTGTATGGATTTGGAACTGGCATTAGAGGAGGAAATCGGTAATCCCGATTTCTTTGTGGGTAGGAAAAAGGAACTCGATTTTTTCCTGACATGGATAGATCGGGTTAAGAAGAAGATGGGCCCGTCAACAGCCGTCCTGGCGCGGCGTCGCAAGGGCAAAACCGCGCTGCTGCAACGGCTCTTCAATATCATCTACACCCGCAACGATCCCAAGGTGGTCCCCTTCTACTTTCGCATTCCCGAAAACAGGCATACGCTACTTGAGTTTTCGGAACTCTTCTACTGCTCCCTTCTCAGCTTCTATTACGGGTTTAAAAACAGAGAACCCGATTTCATTGCCAAACCGCTGACCATGGATCGATTGAAAGAACTGGCCTTGAATGACGCCTATATACTTCAAGATATCGATGACATGAAAGTGTACCTTGCCGGGAACCGTAGCGGCATGTGTTGGGAACACGCCCATCGAGCGGGACATCGTATCTCGATCAAGAAAGACATACGCATTATCCAAATCCTCGATGAGTTCCAATATCTGGATGAATTTATCTACGATAGTGAGCAGGCAGCTGAGCCGATCGTGCTAACCGGTTCCTACCAATACACCGGCTCCAGCAAGATCTCCCCGCAAATCATCGCGGGTAGTTATGTCGGTTGGCTCTCCCGCGTCATCGACAAAATGGTAGACCGCTACCGGTCCTTCTATCTCGAAAGCCTGAATGAAGACGACGCCCTGGCCGCGGTATATAACTATGCTCGCGTCTACGGCCGGCCGGTGAGCGACCGTAGCGCGGCCTGGATGGCCACAGCCTGTGATCGCGATCCATATGCCATTTCACTGATGTTCCAAAGCGATAGTCATCCCAAGGATCTCACCACCATCGACGGTGTGCGTGCCGTCCTGGATTACGAGACCGATATCCCCAAGGGACAGATCGCCAAATTATGGTTCGAATACCTTGCCAACGTGATCGAACGAACCAATGATACCAACGCCAAACGGATCGTGCTCTACCTGGCCAAACACGGAACCGAGGAACGTAACCGCGAACAGATTACCCAAGACCTGGGCCTGGAGCTTACTGATCGAGAACTGGACAACCTGCTGCAAAAGCTGGTTGCGGCGGATATCCTGGCTCAGGGCCAAACCCGCTGGGGATACAAAGGCCTGGGTGATCCCGTCTTCGAAATGGTCTTCCGCAAGGCCTATGAACCGGAAATCGCCCGAGTGGATTTATCGGTGGTGCGCAAGCATATCGAAGAAGAGTTGGAGGAACTGACGCGTAGCCTGAAGAGCGAGAAAGGCCGCGTCGGCAACTACAAGGGACAAACCGCCGAATACCGCATGCGTTACCGGTTGGCCATGGCCGGTCAAAAGCGCCTGTGCCTCGGTGATCTGGCCGACCATGCCCCGAACCCGGGCGCACGTCTCGAACCCTTCGAAACCGTTGACAAACACACCATACACCCGGACGGCGAAAACACCGTGGAAATCGATCTGTATGCCCGATCGAACACGGGACCGGACCTGGTCGTAGAGGTCAAGGACTGGAAAGGGAAGGTCAATAAAGACCAGGTCTTGAGTTTTATCGAAGCCCGAAAAGTTTTGGTCGACATGATGTCCGAGGACACGCTGTTTCTGTTCTACAGTGAGGAACCGATCGCCGATGTCAACATCGAAAGATTGAAGAAGGCCGGTATTCTTTACGCGGACAAAACGCGTTTCAAGTGGTGACCGTCCTCCCTTGATAAAGGCCCGGATGATCGTTTGTTTTTGAGTCGGTTTCATCGGCGTTAGGAACACAAACTAAGAGTAGACCGTGCTGCAAAAACATCCCCTGGCCGCTTTGAAGCCAGGGTAGAATGGGAACGGAGGCGTTTCTATGGCCAAATTCTTCAATACCGCCGGTCCCTGTGTCCCTCAAGACCACTATATGCTTCCGTCTGAAGCCCGTTGCGGCGACCTTCAGCAGTTGGTGGACGAGAAGCGTTTTTTTGTGATCCACGCCCCGCGTCAGGTGGGCAAGACCACTTTAATTCAAAGCTTCGTGGAACAACTCAACGCGGAAGGCCGTTATCTGGCCGTCTATTGTTCTCTGGAAGAAGCGCAGGGCATCGCCGATGCCCAAGAGGGCATTCCCTTTGTGGTTCAGGCGGTTCAAGATGCAATAACCGACATCGGCGGGTCCTTCCCGAATCCCGGGGAACGTCACTATGGTTCGGCTTTGCGCGCGGGCTTCAATCAGTTTTGCGCCACGAGCCCCAAGCCATTGGTGGTGATGTTCGACGAGGTAGACTGCCTCTCCAATACCACCCTGATTTCCTTTCTCCGCCAACTCCGCAAGGGTTATGTAGAACGTGCCAAACGGCCTTTTATCCACTCCCTTGCTTTGGTGGGTATGCGCAACATCCGTGACTACAAAGCCATGGTGCGTAACGAGCGGGAAACATTGGGCAGCGCAAGCCCCTTCAATATCGTTTCCGAAGCTTTGACGATTCGCAATTTCACGCATGAAGAAGTCGCCCAATTATACGGGCAGCACACGGCGGCCACCGGCCAGATTTTTACCGAGGAGGCCGTGGAGGCGGTCTACCGGCAGAGTCAAGGACAGCCCTGGCTTTGCAACGCCATTGCCCGCGAGATGGTCGTGAAAATGTTGAAGAACGATATCCGCCGAACCATTACCGAAGATCTGGTGGAAACCGCCGTGGAAAACATCATTCTACGCCGAGATACCCATATCGACAGCCTGTTGGAACGCTTGAAAGAACCCCGTGTACGTCGCATTGTCGAGCCGGTGCTCTTGGGCCAACAGGTCAACCTGGAATTCTCCAGTGACGATGCATCCTATACGTTCGACCTGGGCCTGTTGATCAAGAACAAGGGTGATGTGTTGCCTGCCAATCCCATTTACAGCGAAGTGATCATTCGCACCTTGTCTTACGACAGCCAATACCAGTTACCGACCTCCCTGACCGGACGTTTCATCGACAACGGTCGTATCGACATGACCGCGTTACTGAAAGCATTCCAGCAATTCTGGCGAGAGAACAGTGCTATCTGGGTCGAGAAATACGACTACAGGGAAGCGGCGCCGCATCTGATTCTACAAGCCTTTCTGCAACGCATCGTCAACGGCGGCGGGCGCATCGACCGCGAGTACTCCGCGGGTCGCGGGCGCTTCGATCTGTGTATCTACCTGGAAGGTCATCGCTATGCGCTGGAACTGAAGATTCAACGGCGAAAGGACACTAGGGACAATGGTATTGTGCAGCTCACCGGTTATTTGGTCACCCTGGGTTTGGAGGAAGGCTGGCTGATCATTTTCGACCCGAACGCGGAGAGGGATTGGGACAAGAAGATCACCTGGGATGAGGTACAGCACGAGGGAAAAACCATCCACGTGGTGGGTTGTTGACCAGTTTTCCGGTCGCGTATGGTTTTGAATGAATGCCCGACAGGAAGGCGACGCCTGGGGGAAGCGGGCAGATCCATTTAAGCCTCCGCGTTCGTACGCACTGAAGCAACCGCCCGTTTCCAGCCGGCGTAGACGCGCTCCATGTCTTCCTTGGACGCTTTGGGGGTGAAGACCTTGGTTGCGTCCGCCTGATCGGCGTCCTGAGCACGATTGTCCAGCACGCCGGGTTCCCAAAAGTCCAAGGCTCTGCCGGCCAGTAGGGCGGCGCCGAAGGCGGTCATCTCCGCATGGTCCCCGCGTCGAACCGGAATGCCCAACAGGTCGGCTTGAAACTGCATCAGGAAGCCGTTGTTGCTGGCGCCGCCGTCCACGCGCAGTTCGGTCAGTTCGGCGCCCGTGTCTGCTTGCATGGCTACCAGGACGTCTTTGCTTTGGTAGGCGATGGACTCCAACGCGGCCCGCGCAAAATGAGCACGGCCCGCGCCTCGGGTGATTCCGGTCAGGGCGCCGCGCGCATCCATATCCCAATAGGGCGCGCCCAGGCCGGCAAAGGCGGGCACCAGGTAAACGCCGCCGTTATCGGCCAGGGACTCCGCCAGGCCTTCGGTTTGCGGCGCGCTCTCGATGACGCCGAGTTGATCGCGCAGCCATTGGACGGCCGCGCCGGCGATGAACACCGCGCCTTCCAAGGCATAGGCCGGTTTGCCGTCGAGTCGACAAGCCAGGGTGGTCAGCAAACCATGTCGCGAGGAAACGCGTTTCTCGCCGTTGTAGACCATGAGGAAACAGCCCGTACCGTAGGTGTTTTTGGCCAGTCCGGGTGAGGTGCAGCGATTGCCGTAAAGCGAGGCCTGCTGGTCGCCCGCGATGCCGGTAATGGGGATTTCCGCGCCGAAGACACTGTCGGCGCGGGTAACGGCAATGGAACCGCTGGAATCGCAAACCTCGGGCAGCAGGCTGTCGGGGATGTCCAACAAGGACAGTAATTCCGGGTCCCATTTACGGCTGTCGATATTGAACATCAGGGTGCGACAGGCATTGGTGAAATCGGTGACGTGGCGCTTGCCTCCGGTCAGCTTCCAAATCAGCCAGGTATCGATGGTGCCGAAACACAAATCGCCGGCGGCGGCTTTTGCACGGGCATCGGCGACATGATCCAACAACCAGCGCACCTTGGTGCCGGAGAAATAGGCGTCTATCACCAGGCCGGTCTTTTGCCGGAAGATATCCTCGGAAGAGGCCAGGTCGCGGCATAGATCGGCGGTGCGGCGGCATTGCCAGACCACGGCGTTGTGGATGGGTTTGCCGCTATGACGATCCCAGATCACCGTGGTTTCCCGCTGATTGGTAATGCCGACGGCTTGTACGGAAAACCCTTGCGTCAGAACCTCCCGAATCACGCCCTCGGTGGTTTGCCAGATAACCTCCGGATCGTGTTCCACCCAGCCGGGTTTTGGATAGATCTGGGGAAATTCGGCATAGGCGCGGGCGAGGATTTCGCCCCGGCGGTCGAAGGCGATAACGGTGGTTCCGGTAGTTCCCTGGTCAATAGCAAGCACGGCTTCTTTCATGGGTCTGCCTCGGTCGATAATCGTTATAACGAAACATAGCAAATTAATAACCCGGACAGAAGGGTTCAAATGATCGGGACGGGCAATCCGGCCGAACCGAGTCTTTTATTCCCATACCCGTCCGATTCCCGCTATGATGGTGCGGCCCGAATACATGCTTGAGGAGCGCCCAGGTGACACGTCAACGCTTTTTTATTATCGATGCCTTCGCCCACATCTTCCGCGCCTATTACGCGGTCAAGAATATCGACAACAACGCCGTCTTCGGTTTTACCACCGTGCTCAAGAAGCTGATCGCCGATGAGAACCCCGAGTACCTGGCCGTGGCCTTCGACTCGCCTACGCCCACCTTCCGCAAAGAGATGTATCCCGAGTACAAGGCAAACCGCGAGAGCATGCCCGAGGACCTGGCCCCGCAGATTCCCATCATCAAGGAACTGGTCGACGCATGGAACATCCCCCGCATTCAGCAGGACGGCTTCGAGGCCGACGATGTCATGGGCACCCTGGCCAAGCGCGCGGCCGAGCAGGGCTTTCAAGCCGTGATCGTTTCCGGCGACAAGGATATGTTGCAGCTTTTGGACGGCGACGATATCGTCCTCTACGACGCCAAGAAGAACATCCACTACCTGGGCGAGGACGGCGTACCCGAGTACTTCGGCTGCCGGCGCGACCAGGTGATCGACCTGCTGACCATCTGGGGCGACAGCGCCGATAACATTCCCGGCGTGCCCGGCGTGGGTGAAAAGGGCGCCAAGAAATTGCTGGAGCAGTACGACAGCCTGGGCGGTATTTACGAGAACCTGGACAAGATCACTCGCAAGTCCTACCGCGAGGGCTTCGAGAACGCCCGTGAAAAGCTGGATCTTTACAAGGACCTGGTCACCATTCGCACCGATATGGACCTGGCTTTCGATCCCGATCACTACAAGACACGCGGCGCTGACGGCGAGAAGATTCGCGAACTGTTCATCAAGCTCAATTTCAAGACCCTGTTGAAGGATCTACCGGTTGAATTGAAACGTTGCCAAAAGGAATATCGACTTTTGGATACGCCCGAGCGTCTGCAAGAGATGATTGCCGTGATTGCGGAGAAGGGGTTCTTTGTGTTCGATACCGAAACCACATCGCTGGATCCGGTTCAGGCCCGACTGGTCGGCGTGGCCTTGGCCGCGGATGACGAACGGATCGGTTATGTTCCCCTGCGACACGACGCCTGCGACGAAAGCTGGACACAAACGGCCGAGGACCTGCTTCGTCCCCTTTTTGCCGACCCCTCCCTGCGGAAATGCGCCCACAACGCCAAGTACGATATCAGCGTGCTGGCAGCGCGCGGCTGGGAGTTGGACGGAACCTTCGACGACACCATGCTGATGAGTTACGTGCTGAACCCCACGGACACCCGCCACGGTCTGGACGAACTGGCCGAGGTCTTGTTCAGTTACCGCACCATTCACTACGAAGAGGTTTGCCCCGGCGAAGAACCCTTTTCCACCGTCGATCCCAAGGACGCCTGTCAATATGCCGGTGAGGACGCCGATATCTGCCTGCGGCTCTACAACACCCTCAAACCCAAGGTCGAAGCCCGGGACCTGTTGAACGTCTATGAGACGGTGGAGCGCCCGCTGGTGCCGGTCCTCGCACGCATGGAACTGAGCGGCATTCTTATCGACCCGGCCTACCTGGAAGAAATGTCCGGGCGTATGGCCGCCGATATCGAGGCCCTGGAAGAAAAAATCTACGAACTGGCCGGTGAACGCTTCAATATCAAAAGCACCAAACAGCTGGGGCATATTCTCTTCGAGAAACTGGAACTGCCCACGGTCAAGAAAACCACCAAAACCGGTTCCTACAGCACCGACCAACAGGTCTTACAACGCCTGGCCGGAAAACACGAGCTGCCGGCAAAGCTTTTGGAATACCGCGAGGTTACCAAGCTTAAATCGACCTATGTGGATGCCTTGCCCAAAATGATCAACGAACACACGGGCCGCGTTCACAGCTCGTTCAACCAGTTCGTAACCGCCACCGGCCGTTTGTCCTCCAATAATCCCAACCTGCAGAACATCCCCATCCGTTCGGAACTCGGTCGCGACATCCGCGCCGCCTTTGTGCCCCGCGAGGGTCATATCTTCGTGGCCGCCGACTACAGCCAGATCGAACTGCGCTTGATGGCTCATTTCTCCGAGGACAGAACCCTGTTGGAAGGGTTCCGCAACGGCGAGGATATCCACCGACGCACGGCAAGCGAGATCATGGGCGTGATGCCCGATCTGGTCACGCCCGAGGAACGGGCAGCGGCTAAGAGCATCAACTTCGGTCTGATCTACGGCATGGGCGAATTCCGCCTGGCTCAGGAACTGGGCATCCCCCGCAAGCAGGCCAGAACCTATATCAAGACCTATTTCGAGAAGATGCCCAATGTACTTACCTTCCGCGACAAGGTGATTGACGATGCGCGCGAAGCCGGCGAGGTGCGAACCTTCTCAGGACGCCTGCGCGAACTCCCCGAGATTCAATCCCGTAACAAGAATCTACAGGCCCAGGGTGAGCGCCTGGCCGTCAACACCAAGATCCAGGGTAGTGCCGCCGAGATCATCAAGCTGGCCATGATCAAACTGGATGCGGCCCTGCGTGAACAGTACCCCGATGCGAGGCTGCTGCTTCAAGTGCATGACGAACTGGTCCTGGAATGCCCCGAGGCGCAGGCCGAGGGCGTGTCCGAACTATTGCGACAAACCATGGAACACGTGGTGGACTTCCGCGTACCGCTCACCGCGGAAGCCCACACGGCGACCAACTGGAAAGAGGCGAAATAACATGAAGTACCTGATTCTCCTGGCGTTACTTTACAGCGTGCCGAATACTCCGGCCCAGAAATACAGTCGGAGCGGCGAGGCCGACCGCGCCCGTAGGGGCGGGCCCGCGGTTCAGGATTTGAAGCGCGAGCAGGCGCTCAGTCCGCACATGCTGCTGTCCAATATGTTCGACGCCATGGAGAAGATCTGGGTACCCAACGTCTACGGGGAACACAAATCCGTTGAATTCCGCCTGCGGGTGGATGCCGACCTGCCCGCTCGCGCCGTGTCGCGCCGCGTCCCGACGGCCGACACGGGCGAGCAGATCGATTTCAACCTGGACCTGGAAGGCGTGGCCGCTCCCAACGGCCGTTACCGCATGGAGTTGGAAGGCGGCCTGGGCGAGGTAGAAATGGTTCACGACCTGCGCCGCTCGCTGGTGGCCAGTCAAACCTTCCGCGCCTTTTCCGATACGCCCAAGCGCGGCCGCTCCGACAACGCGGGTCTCAGAAACTACCGCAGTTACCTGCTGCGACACCTCAACGCCATGAAGAACCAGGTGCTGAACAGCGGCAACTATCGATCGGTCTACGCGGGCACCGGCATGCACATGGGCAAGGAGGTTCATGTCATCCGCCTCTACAAACCGCTCAGTAAGGCGCGCAAACCGTTGGGCAAGAAACCCATACCCCTGCGCAAGATGTGGACCTTCTGGCATGAGGGCGGATACGAGATCTGGCTGCACCACGGCAGTTTCCTGCCGGCCGTGGTTTTCTACACCAATGTGGACGACAACGTATTCGCCAACTTCAGCATTGACTACACCAGGGAATGGCTGCCCTTCCGCATCGACTTCACCAACAACTCGGTCAACGCGGAGGGGCGCGGAGATATCGTGCTCGATTTTGCCTCTGACCGCACCTTACGGGGCTTCAGCCTGAGATTTGACGGCAATCACGGCGTCAGCCTGCGCGCCGACGCCACCCTGGATTTCGAGGGCGCGCCCGCGTCCGACGCCTTCCGTATTCTGCCGCCGTTCGGTTTTCGCAAGATGAACCGCGATCACCTCAAGCTGATGATCATGACCGAGATCTCCGGCGGTTTGCTCAAGCTCAAGAAACACGGCATCAATTTCAAGAACTTCAAGTTCTGAGTTATTCCTCGGGATTGGAGATCGCGGCCAGCGCCGAAAGAACCGCCGACTCGTGCTCGCCCACACTGGTAAACTCCAAGCGTGTGTTATAGCTGTCGAAGCCTTCCTTCTTGGATACATGGAGCACTCGGGTAGGCAGAATCAGGGTTTCGTAGCCGGCTTGCAGCAGCAGGTTGCGTTCCTCGTCCATATCGGGAATGATGTCGCTCTCCATGGTAAGACCATCCTCGCCCAACTCTTTGATGATGCTGTTCAAGGGATGCGCGATCTCAACCCGCATCATCATTTGGGGCTTAAGCCTGGGCGACGTCCGGCGTTCGCCCACCACATTGGCGTGCAACACCTCCAGCAGGCTGATCTCCAGTGGATTGCGCTGAATCAAAAAGCGAACCCCGTTCAAGTAAACAGGGACGTTGTGACCTTCCACGTCTTCCGAAAGTTGCTGAAGACTACAGCGAATGACCTCCCCGTCCAAGGACACCGAGGAATTGGCCACGCTGATCTTGAAGCGATACTGCTCTCCCATATGCAAGGGAACGATTGTTTCGACCGCCATACCGCCCTGGCTGATATCGATCACGCGGGCGTCCACGGGGTCCACGGCGTAAACCCTGATATCTTCTAAGGTCAAACCATCGAATTGAAGCATGAACTCTTCCTTGAAATGACTCCAGGCGAAACTTTTGCTTGGATCACGGACAGCGTATAGCCTATTATATACCATTGTGTTACCTAAGTCTCTACCCACATTGATTCAATCCGGGCTTTCAAACATCAATGGATCCATGGTTCTCCGACGGTGAACGTCTCCCTTTCGGTGAAGGTGATCATGAGCGAACAAGACGAAAACAACGTACTGGAAAACGCGAACGGGGCCCTTGCCGATTTTCTCCGTGCGGCCCGTGACGACGATCAGGTGGCCTTGACCGCCGCCCTGGACGACGGCGTCGACGTCAACCTGGCCGATGAGGACGGGCGCACCGCGCTCATGGAAGCCGCGGCCGCCGGCAACATCGCCGTGACAGCCGGTCTGCTGCGTACCGGGGCCCACATCGATCTTCAGGACAAGAAAGGCGCGACACCACTCATCCTGGCCGTTCGCGAGGGTCACGAGGAAACCGTGGAAACCCTGCTTGCCGCCGGCGCCAATATCGACCGCAAGGACCAGTTCGCCATGACCGCGGTGATGTGGGCCGCCCTGCGCGGACATCGGGACATCGCCCTTCGCCTGGTGGATCTGGGCGCGAGCCTGAATGTCATGAATCGGGATGAAACATCCCTGCTCATGCTGGCCGCCCGCAACGGCCAAAAGCTTGTAGTCGCATCGCTGCTGGCGCACGGCGTCGATGTGCACACGCGTGATCGCTGGGGGATGAATGCCCTTATGTGGGCCGCGGGCGGTGGTCATCACGAGGTGGTCCGCCAACTTCTCGAACACCAGGCCGACGCCAATGTGACCAACCTGACCGGCTGGTCGGCGATCATGTGGTGCCTTAAAGAATATAAACCCGGCGGCGGCTGCCGTGAAACCGTCCAACATCTGCTTGAATACGGCGCTGACCTCCATGCCCGCCGCGACGACAATACCACTTGCGCCGCCCTGGCCGCGAGAACCGGAGACGTGAACCTTGTCAGTACCTTACGCGGTTGGAACGCCCAATTCGGCGATCCCGACGCCAACCAGATGACCCCCTTGCTTTGGGCCGCCGCCATGGGCCGGCAAAAGGTTCTGCGCGAACTGATCCGCATGGGTTGCGACATACACGCCCGCAACAACCTGGGCATGACCAGCCTGATGGTTGCCGCGCGCAACGGCTTCAGTGACGCGGCTGCCCTGTTGGTGGGTCGCGGCGTTAAATTGGAAGATCAGGACCGATTGGGTCGCACGGCGCTCATGCTGGCGGCCGACAGCGGCCATGTGGAAGTCACCCGTACCCTGTTGCGTCTGGGCGCCGAGGTTACCGCGGCCGATCATTACGGTCGAACGGTCCTGGCCCATGCGGTCGGCCTGGCCGGGGTAGAGATTCCCGAGGAAGCCTATCTGGACGTGGATACCGCCGGCGGCGTCGAAGGAGACCGCGACGCTCTGGTCGCGGACCTGCTGGAATACGACGCCGACGTAAACCAACAAACGGCGGACGGACGCACCATCCTCATGGAAGCGGCCAGGGGCGGACATCCCGGCATGGTTCGACGCTTGCTGGAACACGAAGCCGATGTGGCCGCGGTGGATGAACAAGGCTTCACCGCCTTGTTGTGGGCCGGTTTCCGCGGCCACGTCTCGGTGATGAATGTGCTGTTGGATTACGGCGCCTCCTTGAATGAAACGGACCAGCGCGGCCAGAACGTGCTTACTCTGGCCGTTCAACAGGGACACCATGGTGTCCTGGAATTCCTGCTCGAGCGCGGCATGGATCTCAATCGCCGCGACGGCAACGGTTGGGTACCGCTGCTTTGGGCGGTGGCGCGCGCCAACCACGGTCTCTTTCAATTCCTGGTAGATCAGGGTGCGGATATCGACCTGGCCAACGACGGGGGCAATACGGCGTTGATGGTTGCGGCCATGCGCGGCGACCTGCAACTGGTCAATTTCCTCCTGAAAAATAAAGCGCAGATCGATCGAACCGACGAGCAGGGCAAAACAGCCTTGATGTACGCGGCCTTCAACAACCAGGTCCCGGTAATCGAGGCGCTCTTGGAACACGGGGCCGATGTTCATTGCCGCGAAAACCACGGCGCCACGGCTCTGGCCATTGCGGCAAGCCAGGAAAACCTGGAAGCCGTCAACCTCCTGGCGGATGCCGGCGCGGACCTGGACACCGTCGAGGAGCACGGCCGAACCGCGGTCATCACCGCCGCGTCGCGGACGGCAATCAGCACCCTCTACCTGCTCCTGGCCAGGGGCGCCCAATGGCAAGGAACGGACGAACAGGGCTGGTCGGCGCTCATGTGGACAGTCCACAGGGGCGACGCGGCGGGCGCCATCGCCTTACTGGACGCGGGCGCGGATGCCGACTACGAAACAGAAAACGGTGAATCGGCCTGGACCTTCGCCGAGCGACTGGAAGATCAAACCATCCTGGACATCCTGGAAGCCGCCCGAAATCGCGTGACGCGATAGGTCGGCCAGGGTAACATCATCGGGCTTAACAAAAGAATTGGAAGAATTGGGTATGCCTTGAACCCTGGTCCGGAGCATTTTTTTACAACTTTTTGACGCTGCTCTGACAACTCTCCGGTAGCAGGAACCATAATAAAAGAAGCTGGTTTCAGTAAAGAATCGGAGGTTTGGAAGATATGAATCGTCTTTTTTTGTTGTGTGTTGGATGGCTCGCCTGCAACGCGGCCCAGGCGAACCCTGATGAGATTGTGGTCAAGAGCCGAGTGACATGGGCAGGCCTTTTTAAAAACGGTTTGGCGGCTGTTACCGAAGAAGTGATGATAGATGGAACCGGTAACTACATTTTGACTGAGATTCCTCGCCCTGTCCACGGAACGCTCTGGATCGAAAGCGACGGTCAGGTAACCGCTCGGGTGGTGCGGCGTGAGTTTGAGGAACCCCTGGAAAAATCAGTTATGTCCGACGAGAAAACCATGGCGCCACACCCGCGATGGTTCCAGGTGAACCGGCCCTGGATTGATTCGAGGGTTGAGCCGACGCCACGTGAAGAACCCCTGATTTATCAGGCCTTGTCGGGTCGAAAGGTCTCTCTTTTCCTCAAAGAAGACTTGCCCAATTTAAGCGGCACCCTGGTTTTCGCCGGTCCGAAAGGAACACATGACCCGTTCCTGCATCTGGTTTCCGGTAAGGACCGATATGTCGTGAATGCAAGCATGGTTGCCATGATTAAAGCCGACGAGCCCCCACCCGATAAAGGCCTGGTTATCAAGCGGGAAAGAGCAGTGCTCCTCCTACAGGTCAATTCTTCGGGACCGGTCACTGTTCGAATCAATTACCTTTGCCGTGGTTTGTCCTGGGCGCCCAGCTATCGGCTCGATCTGGGTGCTGACGGGCGATTGGTCCTGGTCCAAAAAGCGGTCATCCGCAATGAGTGGCGCGATCTTGAGAATGCTCACCTGGAGTTGATCACCGGCTTTCCCAATATTGAGTTCGCCGATGTTCTCTCTCCTCTGTCGCCGGATACGACATGGGCCGACTTTTTAAAGAGAATCGCCGACAGGAGACCTCACGATCCAAAACCACTTGCCAATGTGTTTTCTCAAGCGGTCATCGTTACTCCCGAGGCAGATCCTTTTCCGATCAATCCAACGGGGGAGGGCCGGGATATGCATTATCAGGAAATCGGGCCGGTGACGCTTGCCAGGGGCGAATCGATAGTTCGGAAAACAGGCTCCGGCACCGCATCCTATGAACGCTACGTAGAATGGTCAGTGACCGATCGACGAAACCCCGACGGTTCGCCGATCCACCGACGGAACCTCTACACAACACCCGAGACCCCGGAACCGGTGGACATCTGGGATGGTATCCGCTTTCGCAATCCACTCTCCTTTCCCATGACCACCGCGCCGGCTCTTATTCTTGAAAACAACCGCCCGGTCGGACAGACAACCAGTACATGGACCCCGCCGAGCGGACAGGCCGGCTTGCTCTTGACCCGGGCTTTGGGCATCATCAACAGCGACACGGAGCGAGTGGAAGAGGGTGAACGCCGGACAACCCGATTGCTGGGGCGTACCTACCGAAGAGAAAAGATTTCCGGTTCTTTGGTTGTCGGTCATATGCGACCGGAGCCGGTGAATCTGGTAATCAAAAAGAGATTCTCAGGAAATCTTCTCCAAGCTGACGGTGAACCCGTTGTCGAATTGTTGGAAGAGGGGGTCCTCCACATCAATCAACGCAACCAACTTACCTGGAACCTGGTGCTGGAACCCGGAGAAACTAAAACCATCTCCTATCAGTATGAGTTGCTGGTGAGGGATTGACGAGGGGTTTTTCCGTACATGGATTGCCGGCCGGCTTCCGATTGCCCGCTTCGCGAAAACAAAACAGCCGACTCTCCACTAACCCAAGGTGCCGGGAGATCGGGCCAGGCCCGGGCAGTCTTCATGTGTTGCCTGCCCAAGGGAGGGTCATATAAAAGTCACCGGCACTTTGCGCCGTACCCTTCTTTTATAATGAGTAGGGGCTATGCCCCCGCCTTAATCAAAGGACAGGTTATGCTCTCTTTGTTATGCATCATGAATCTTGTAGATGTGTTTGTGTCGCGAATACCGATTCAGCTTGAATCAAATGACTTCATACCTATCGTTGCCGTGGCGCCGCTCGAAGATAACCTGCTCGTGGTCGGCGCGGACGACAGTGGTTTCTTTTTTCATGAATTTACGGTTGAGGGAAAGAAAATACGATCTTTTGGCAAACGTGGTCAAGGTCCGGGAGACTTTGAAGTGCCGGGGTGGCCCACCTGGGACCCCTACACCAAAGAGCTATGGATCTACGATCCCTATGTGAGACAGTTCAATATTTTCGACAGGGCCGGCAAGTTCAAGCAACGCCGGCCACAATCCGAAGACGTTTATCTCGAAAATCATGGCAAATTCATTCCCATGGGAAATCACCGCCTGTTCTTGGTCGATGCTGCAGAGGGCCTCTGGAATCTTACACTTCTTCTAAGAAATGACTTCGCAAAACGACGCTTCGGCTTTGCCCTCTCCAACCACAAAGCAGCAAAATTGAATGACCGCTTCTTCACGATCGATGCCGATCACCTTGTATTTGACAAAAAAGTATCTGTGATTGCTGTCGAGAATCTGGTTCCCAAGGTTCATATTCTCGATCTTGATTTAAAAAAACGCGGTGTCATCCCCATCGGTTTACCGGGTTGGAAACACCTGGACATGGCAAAGGCACTGACGATGGGCGATCACCCGATGAAGGTTGAAAACTACCGAGATGAATATACCGAAATCCTGGCAATCAAGGCCCTTACTGAAGGCTGCTTCGTTGCTGTCTACCGTAATGTATCTGCCTATGAAACTATGATGCAGTGCTTCCATATCACGGGAAAAAAACTTGGGGGGCCCTTTAAATCCAACCGTGAATATATAGGTCTCAGCGGTTCTACCATCTTCCTGATAGATCCCGATGACGAAAACATGCAATTACATCCTGTTGAAGTGAGACGCTAAGTAGAGCGTCGCGACGGCAGGGCCGCCGCGACGTTCAGGCAGTAGACTCAGTAGAGTTCCGCTTTGTCGAAGCGGTCCAGGTTCATCACTTTGGTCCAGGCGGCCACAAAGTCATTCACGAACTTGTCTTTCGATTCGTCGAATGCGTAGACCTCTGCCACCGCGCGCAGTTCAGAGTTGGAGCCGAAGATGAGATCTACCGGTGTGGCCGTCCACTTCAACTTCTTCGTCTTGCGGTCCCAGCCTTCATAGACGCCCTCGGACCCGGAGGCTTTCTTCCACATGGTGGACATGTCGAGCAGGTTCACGAAGAAGTCGTTGCTCAGGGTTCCGGGCCGGTCGGTGAAGACGCCGTGCTTCGCCTGGTCGGTATTGGCGTTCAGCGCGCGCATGCCGCCTACCAGAACGGTCATCTCGGGTACGTTCAGGCTCAACAGGTTGGCCTTGTCGACGAGCATATCGGCGGGTGAACGGTAGTTGTTTTCCTTGTTGAAGTAATTGCGGAAGCCGTCCGCCCTCGGTTCCAGTTCGGCGAAGGTGGTGACATCGGTTTTTTCCTGGGATGCGTCCATACGGCCGGGTGTGAACGGCACCTTCACGTTCTTGAAACCGCCGTCTTTGGCGGCCTTTTCGATAGCGGCGCTGCCGCCCAGAACGATCACATCGGCCAGGGATACTTTCTTACCGCCGGAGAGCGAGCCGTTGAAGTCTTTTTGGATTTCTTCCAGACGCTTCAGGACCTTGGACAGTTCCTTCGGGCTATTGGCTTCCCACTTATTCTGAGGAGCCAGGCGGACTCGGGCGCCGTTGGCGCCGCCGCGCATGTCACTGGCGCGGAAGCTGGAAGCGGAGGCCCAGGCCGTTCTGACCAGTTCGGGTACGGTCAGGCCGGAGCCGAGAATTTTTGCCTTGAGCTTATCCGCATCTTTTTTGTTGATCAGCTTGTGGTTCAGCTTGGGGATCGGGTCCTGCCAGGTCATTTCCTCGTCCGGTACATCGGGGCCCAGGTAACGGGCGCGCGGGCCCATGTCGCGGTGGGTCAATTTGAACCAGGCTCTGGCGAAAGCTTTCTCGAACTCTTTTGGGTTATCCAGGAAGCGCTTGGAGATTTTCTTGTAGATGGGATCGAATTTCAGCGAAAGATCGGTGGTGAACATAATCGGCGCATGGAATTTACCCGGGATATGCGCATCCGGCACCTTTACGGACTCGTCGGTGGGAATCCACTGAATGGCGCCGCCGGGGCTCTTGGTTTGCTTCCATTCAAAATTGAACAGGTTGGTCAGGTACATGTGGGTCCATCTTGCCGGCGCGGCGGTCCAGGAACCTTCCAGGCCGCTGGTGACGGTGTCCTCCGCATTGCCTTTACCGGCTTTGTTCTTCCAACCGAAACCCTGCTCCTCGATGGAAGCGGCGGCGGGTTCAGGGCCGACATACTTATCCGGTTTGTGGGCGCCGTGGGCCTTGCCGAAAGTGTGGCCGCCCGCGATCAAGGCAACCGTCTCTTCGTCGTTCATGCCCATGCGGCCGAAAGTAACGCGAATGTCTTTGGCCGCGAGGAGCGGGTCGGGCTTGCCGTTGGGACCCTCGGGGTTCACGTAAATCAGGCCCATTTGCGTGGCGGCCATGGGCTTGTCCAATTTCCTTTCGCCGCCGTGGCGCTTGTCGGCCAGGAATTGGGCTTCCGGTCCCCAGTAGACCAGGTCGGGTTCCCAGTCATCTTCACGTCCGCCGGCAAAACCGAGCGTTTTGAAGCCCATGTTTTCCATGGCCACGTTACCGGTCAGAACCATCAGGTCGGCCCATGACAAGCTACGGCCGTATTTTTGCTTGACCGGCCAGAGTAAACGGCGGGCTTTGTCCAGGTTGGCGTTGTCGGGCCAGCTGTTGAGCGGGTCGAAGCGCATCTGGCCGCCGGCAGCTCCACCGCGGCCGTCCGCCTGGCGGTAGGTACCCGCGCTGTGCCAGGCCATGCGAATAAAAAACGGCCCGTAGTTGCCGTAATCTGCCGGCCACCAATCTTGGGAATTGGTCAACAGGGTGTTGATATCTTTCTTTACAGCTTCCAAATCCAGCTTCTTGAACTCCGCGGCATAGTTAAAGTCCGCACCGTAAGGGTTGGAATCGGGATCGTGGGCGCGAAGCGGCGCAAGATTCAATTGCTCGGGCCACCAGAATTGATTGGATTTTGCTTCTCCCTTACTCGTCGGGGGACCGTCCGTAGCCGTGGTGAACGGAGAAACAACCAACAGGCTTACGACCAATAACTTCAGCAATGAGAGGGGTGTTTTCATGACCTAAAAGCTCCTTGTAACTTAAACTTCGCGATCCGCAATGGTCGACCCATGGGCGGTACGACCATCATCGGATATGCAGGCACACGTGTGGTGAAACAGGGCAAATCGAGGCAAACCTCTCCCTGAAATCCCACATGCGATTTCGACTGTCTACCTCGGGGTAGACCTACAGCAGTCGTCAGGTCCTCCGGCAAGCCGCACTACGGCCGGCCGGCTGCCTGAACCGGGGATTGCGACACAATTTACCTGGTAGGAAGGTGGTAATCGGCCGCCTTCACGGATTGAGTATTGTTGTGCGTTGGGAATTACTGAGAACAGTTACCTGAAACGAGGATGTCGACGCAATTAACCTTGAAGGAAGGGGGTAATTGGATATCCACCTTCACGGAATCGGCGTTGAGATCCATGAAAGAATCCGACGCCTGATCGTAAAAATGGAAATGGTTTTCGGTATTTTTGTCATAGACGGTTCTGGAAACCTGTGGAAACCGGAACTCCCGGATCAGGCCGGCCTGAGTCAACTCGCGGAGCGTGTTGTAAACCGTGGCCCTGCTGATCTTCGACAGGTTCTGATTTGCCCAGTCCAGCACCTCATCGGCGGTGGGGTGATCGGCCTCACCGAGGATGTATCGGGCGATGTGAATGCGGTGGATAGTGGGGCGGACTCCATGTTCGACGAGCATCTGTTCGATGTTTTGCATGCAGGGGTTCTCCTATCTCATGATCCAAATATAAACCACGATTAATTTTAGATCAAGTCTAAAATTAAACTTTTTCATTCCCCGCATCATTAGATTCGGCACAACCTAAGCCAGACGAGCTGGAAAAGGGGGGCACCAGGATAAAAGTGTTGAGCACCTGAGACCATAAAAGGTGCAACAACGGTTCCCCCTGAGATTGTCAAGATCAACGCTTCTAAGAATCTGCACAAAGATTGTGGTAGTCTCTTGACAATCGAACTGGGATCTCAGCGGGGGAAGCACATATGGAAAAATTCTGTGAACGGTACCGTAACCAGATTCACGGTGTCCTATCTGTCTATGATCGCGTGATTGTTCAAGGTACTTTGCCTGGGGTGTGCCATGCAAAAGGAATGACCAGTTTGTTGTATGCGGAAGGAGTTCGAATATTCGACTATCCGAACTATGCCCAAGAGCTTCGAGATCAGGTCCGGGAAAATGTGGAAGCAATTGCCAGATCTAACAACTTGGAAATCGAGCACATCAATAAAGGGGGCGTCCGAAAGGAAGCCTTGATCCAGAAGGTCTTGAAACACCGAGGCGAAGCTCCCGGATTGGTTCATATTCTATCAGCAATGGAATCGTGCCCGGCTTACAAGCCATGGCACGATAAAAAAACGCATAAGACCTACCTGAAATCCACCACGGGCAAATGCCTCCACTACTACCTCTACTTCATCGACGAAGATCTTGGGTTGACTTATGTCCGCGTTCCAACCTGGTGCCCTTTTCGGCTTCAAATTTACTTCAATGGCCACAACTGGTTGGCGGGGGTGTTGAAGCAACGAGGGATTGACTTCGAACTGCTCGACAATGCTTTTGTAGAAATCGGCGACTATCAGCGCGCTCAGGAAGAAGCTGATCAATTCGAGGTGAGGAAGATTCATCAGCGATTGGACCAATTTGCAGAGAAGTATTGCCCGGTGTTCAAGCAATTTGGTGTCAATTATCACTGGAGTGTCATGCAGGTAGAATACGCGACCGACGTGGTGTTCAAACGGCAGAGCGATTTGCAGCCGATCTATGAGCAGCTGACACGGACAGCCATCCACACAGTCAAGCCGGAACAAATCGCTACCTTCTTGGGAAAGAAGCTTCATCCGAAATTCCAAGGTGAAGCGGGCAACCGCTTTCATACCCGCATTGAAGGGACCTGCATCAAGCATCACATGGACAAGGTTTCCATTAAGATGTACGACAAATATCACCTCGTTCTCCGAATTGAGACAACGGTTAATGACCTTTCTTTTTTTAAGCACTACCGAGAGGTAGAACATCGCGACGGTAGCCGTGAGATGAAGTGGGCTCCCATGAAAAAAGGTATCTACAGTCTGGGTTCTCTGCTAAGAATTCTACGAGCCGCCAATTATCGGTACCTAGATTTTTTGGCCAGTTTGGATGATCCCAGCATCGGGATTCGTAAATTAGAAAAGATCACCAAGAAGGTAGTCCATAAGGGCCGTACCTTCAAGGGATTTCATTTCCTGATGCAGGAAGACCAGTCGATCTTCCAAGCGCTCCTGGCCGGGGAGTTCAATATTGGAGGGTTTCGAAGTGGATCGTTGCGGAAAAAGCTTTCCGGGAAATCACCGGGACAAATTTCGAGAATTCTCAAACGACTCCGTGTACATGGGCTGATCAAGAAGGTAGGCACAACTTACAAGTATTACCTCACCAGCTTCGGACGAGAGGTCATCGCCATGGCTCTAAAGTTCAAGGAAATGGTCGTGATTCCTCAGCTTGCAGCAGGAGGGCAATGAAGTCTTGCCAAAAATGGCTAAGACTTCATTGGTAAGGAACTAAAAACCGATCGTTAATGTAAAAAACTTTCGCATTTGAAGCCAAAGCCTCTTCTTTACGCCCAAAAAGGATGTTTTCACCTGAATACAACAAGAAACAGATTGGTCCCAGGTGAGCCCGGCTCCCGGATGATCGAAACGACTACGACAAGGAATGCAGCAGGATTATGATGCCTAACCCGGCTCGTGGGTGTGTTGCGAGGGCCGGACCTTTGGTCTAAGATGGGAGGGGAGAGGTTTGCCATGCCGTTGCACCCCGTTCAGAAAGAGATCTTCAAGAAAATGACCGCTGAGGAGAAGCTCAATGCTTCCATGCGGCTATACTGGTCGGCGCGTCATTTGAAAGCTGCCGCCATACGCAAGAAGCACCCCGATTGGGATGAGGAAAAGGTCCAAGAGACAGTAAAAGAGATCTTTATGTATGCTAGAACCTAACCTTTTTCAAGTTTTTACGGATCGCCTCAACAGCTTGGGCCTGGATTATATGACCACGGGGTCCGTCGCCGCCATGATCTACGGCGAGCCGCGAATGACGTTTAATATCGATCTGGTTCTGCGCTTGAAAATGAGCAACCTGGATGCATTTGAGCGGGCTTTTCTCCTGGAAGAATTCTATACTCCCTCCATTCAAATGCTACGTTTGGAAACCCGGCGGCTTGTGCGCGGGCATTTCAACCTGATCCATCACGCGTCGGGCTTCAAGGCGGATATTTACTTGGAGGGCAGAGACCCGCTTCACCTTTGGGCCATGGAAAAGCGCGAGCTATTCGAATTCATGGGAAGCAAGATCTGGGTGGCTCCGCCCGAGTACGTGATTATCCGCAAGCTGGAATTTTTTGAGGAAGGCGGCAGCGAAAAGCACCTGAGAGATATCGAAAGTATTTTGGAAACGACTGAGGACCTCTCCTTTGAGGAGATGGAAAACCGACTTACCAAAAAAGCCGTCAACGTGCTCAGAGATCTTAGGGAAAACCTCTGCTGATTCCGGATCAGCTCAGGAAGTCCAGCAGGGACTGGCGGCTGACCGAACCCTGGGTGCGTAACTGGGCGTCGATGGTGTTGCGCGACTGTTCCAGGTTCAGGGCTTCTTCGGCCAGGTCGGCGTCTTCCAGTTCGGCCAATACGGCTTGCAGACCGATTTCGAACTGCTCGTAGTGATTGTCTTCCGCAATCAGGCGCGTGGTTCGCGTACCCACCTGGCTGATGAGTTGGTTGATGCGCTCGTCGATGGGTTCCAGGCGCGGCAGTTCGGCGTTGATGGTAACCAGGTCGTTGTTGCGGAAGGCGGTTTCCAAATCGGCCAGGGCGTCAAGAATGTCGTCGGCGCTGCCCTGACCGCCTGGGCCGTAGGCGATGGCGTCGCCGGTCCAGTTGGTGGTCAGGTTATCGGTCGCGCTGGTGCGGATTTGCAGCAGTTCCGCGTTGCCCGAGTAATTGCCGGTGACCGGGTCCTGGAAGGGCTGAACATTGGTCAGCGTACCGGAGAAGATATACTCGCCCTCGTGCGTAGTATTCAGGCGGTTGATGATGGTCAGGCGCAATTGGGCAATCTGATCGGCCACGGTTTCCCGCTCCAGGTCGGTATTGGTAATGCTGACGCCGCCCACCACCAGTTCCCGGGCATCGTCTATCGCGTTGCGAATGCCGGACAGGGCGGTTTCCGTCTGGGTAAAGCGTTCCATGGTTGCCTGCATGACCTCGCGATAGGCGCTTGTTTCCGACAGTTGGTTCTTGCTGTCGCTGATCCGGCCGTAGTTGTTGGGGTCATCGGAGGCGCGATTGACGCGCTTCAGGGTAGACAGGCGTTCCAGGATGCGCGATTCTTCCTCGCGCGCGATGCGGTGTTGGAAGAGGAACTGCTGGTCCGTTTGGAATTGAGTGACGCGAAAGGCCATGATCTACCTCCCCTAGCTACCCAACCGGTTCAGGATCTCGCCGGTGAGCTGGTTGATCACGCTCAGGAATCGTGAAGACGCCTCGAAGGCGCGTTGGTATTGGTTCAGGCTGACCGCTTCCTCGTCCAGGCTGACACCGGAAACCTGCTCGCGGCGTACCTCGGCCTGCTCTAAAAGGGCCTGCTGGGTATCCAGGTTCAGGTTGGCGCTGCGGGTGCGGCCGCCCAGAAAAGCCAGGGTGTCCGAATGATAACGCTCGAAGCTGCCGGCCCCGGTATCGTTGGTGGGATCGCCGTCGCGGTCCACGTCGATGACATCGGTGCTGTTGCGCAAGCCGGCCATTTGCAGAGCGACGCCGTTGTCGCCGAACGCGCCGGTAGCACTGAGCGCCAGGGCCGTGGCGTCGTAACCCTGGGCCGGGTCGAGAGGATCTACCAGCAGGTCGGTGGAAAGCTGAATGGCGCCCGCCATGCCCTGGTAACGCGTCGCGTCGACGGTGCCGATCGGCGTAGCGCCCAGGACCGTGGCGTTGTCGGGATCGAAGAAGCGGATATTGGTATTGCCGTTCAGGTCGAAGCCCGCCTGGTGGACCGTGTTCATTTCGATAATCAAACCCGCGGCCAGATTGTCCAGGCGATCGCGAATGGGTTGAATCTCCTGGTCGCGTAATTGGATCCTGGCCCCGATATCGCCGGTCACGATCTGGTTGGTGATATCCGTAACCGTACCCTTGACATCCAACTCCACATTGAAGAAGCCGTTGTTGGCCGGGTTGGTGGAGACCTGGAGCGTATTGCGCATCTCGCGTCCGACCAGGATCTGGTTGGGACCCAGGATATTGATTTGAATCTGGTTGTTGTCCAGCTCGAAAGTCTCCACGCCGATCAATTTGCTGATCTCGTTGATCTGTTGGTAGCGGTCGTCGATCAGATCCTGGGCCGGGTCGGGTTGGGTGCTGATCTGCCGGTTAAGGTCCTCGATGCGGACGGCGATTTCGTTGATGCGGTTCACCAATTCCTGGATATCGGTATCGGTGCGCGTTTGCAGTTCGTAGAGGTCGGCGTCGCGTCCACGAATCTCCGTGGCCAGATTGTCGGCGGTTACCAACAGGTTCTCGCGGGCGGCGATATCGCTGGGGCGTTGGGTCGCGGCTTCCATGCTCTCGAAGAAGTCGTTCAGACGCGCGGCCACGCCGGTGGTGTCGGTCTCGCCCAGCAGTGTCTCGATGTCGTTGAAACCGGAGGCCAGTTGTTCGGCAAAGGTGGTGCGGCCTTCCTGGGCCGTCAGCAGGTCATTGGCCAGGGTTTCCCGCGCGGCGCCGATCTGGATGACGTCGGCGCCGGTGCCCATGGTCAGGCCCTGGGTGCGGAACACGCCCTTGGGGATGCTGTTCGCCAGTTGCTTGGAATAACCAGGCGTGTTCACATTGGCAATATTGTTACCCGTTACGTTCAGGCCTACCTGTGCGGTTTGCACGCCGCTGAAGCCGGTAAACAGGGATTGGTTGAGACCGACCATGGCTTACACCTCCCGGATGAAGCGATTGCCGCCGGGTAACTGTCGGGTGTAACCATGCGGTGTATAGACGTCCAACTGGGCCGTTTGCGGCGATGCTGCGCGTTCCGACTGACGCAGGAACGACCACTGGGCCTGGTGCAACAACTGACTCAGCCGGGTCAGGTTCTGTAAGCGCTCCACGTCCTCGCGGATCCTGGCGGTTGCGGCCAACAAGGCGCGCTGCCATTCGGGTTCCAGGCAGGGGCAAAGGCCCTTGACCGTGATGTGTCCCTTCAGACGCAGGCGCTTCGCCAATTCGGCCAGTAGGTAGTCCTGGGCGGACTGAATCTGACGCAACCGGTTCAGGAGTTGCTCCTGAGGCAGGGTCACCTGATAGAAACGCGCCCATTCCGGTTTAATCAAAAAGCGTTTGAACGTCTCCTGGCGATCGATCAGATCGCCCAGAATCTCGTGTTTGTGTTCGAGCAGGGAAAGGAGCTTTTCCAGGTACTCGCGCATATCGATCCCCTAGACCGTGAGATCGATGTGGCGTACCTCCTCTTCGGAATTCCCGAGTTCGCTGTCGTCCTCGGGTGAGCCTTCTCGATGCATCACGGCATCTTCATCTTCTTCCGGGTTATCGTGAGCCTGTCCGTCCTGCCGGTCCTCGCGGTCCTTGACCTCGGCTTTTCCGGCTTCTACCATTTGTTTGACGGCGGCATTCTCATGACGCATTCTTTCCTGGCGTAATCGCGCCGCTCGCTCGTTCGCGGCCTGTTGACCCTGTAGATGCGCACTATGCGTCTGCTCGGCATAGACCGAACCAGACATCATACTTCGCAAAAAAATGGGGTCCGACATGATTCCTCCTCATTAACAAGGAGGAAAGACTTCACGGGGTTGGAGTATTGATCTGATCCTCGATCACCTTTTCCGCCACCTCGTATTCATCGCGGTGGTAGGAACCGTCGGCCATCTCCTGTTGGATGGGTTCGACAGCCTCCGCACGGATGTCGGGCACATTTTCCACGGCGGCTTGAGCAGATTGAAACAGGCTGCCGGAGGCCGATACTTCCACGGAGTCGCTTTCCCGAACGGGTTTTGCTTCAGACGGGGCCTTGTTCTTGCCATAGGCTTGAGTGGCTCCGACGTAGGAAGATGATACTGAACGTTTGCTGATTTTCATAGGATACTCCGGTGATGAATCCCTTCCTCATCATTAACCATTAGTCTTATCGGTAACAGGGGAATCGAGCTTGAATTGCGAATCACGCTGGGAACTCAACGAGTTAGGTTGGTAGGTATTCTTCAACGACTCGGCAAATCCCAGCCCCTGCCGGCTGACGATTTCTTCGGCCATATCCGAAAAGAACTGGTCTTTGAAGTAACCCATTCCTTCCGAAGAGCTTCCGAGCAAACCGCCCTCGCCGCTTGCCGCGTCCATGGTCTTGAGCATGAAGGTTACCAGATGAACTTCCATTTGTCTAGCGGCCTCCATCATGGTGTCATGCTCCTGAGCCTTGGAATCGGTATCGGTTTTTCCGGAAACCTTTTCGAACAGGTCTGAAAAACCGGGCCGTGCCGGGTCGTCGATGGGAGGTTTCGATTCCCCTCCATGGAGGAATACGGATGAACGGCGGCCTAAGGTTTCGATATTCATGTTACGTCTCCTTAGATCAGTTTCAGTTCGGCGTGGATGGCCCCGGCTTCTTTGAGCGCCTGGAAGATGGCGATGATGTCGCGTGGGGAAACCTTGAGGGCATTCAAGGTGCGCGCAATCGATCCCAGCGAAACGCCTTCATCGGCAATCATGACCCGGGCGTCGCCGCCCTGATCGACCGTGGTGATTTGATTGGTTTCGATAACGGTATCGGCGGGCCGGAAGGCGCCCGGTGAGGGAACGGCAATGTTTTCGGTCTGGATTTGGATGGTCAGGCTTCCGTGCGCAATGGCCACCCGGTCAACTTTCACATTCTCGCCGATGACGATAGTGCCGGTGCGTTCGTTGATGACGATGCGCGCCGCCGTATCGGGTCGAATGGTCAGGTTCTCCAACCTGCTGATGAAGGCGATGGTGTCTGCCGTTTGTTCCGGCGGGATGATCACTTCCATGATGCGGGGATTGAGCGAGCGGGCGTAGCGGGCGCCCAGCAGGCGATTGATCGCGGTCACGGCCCGGTCCATGGTGGTGAAGTCGGATTGGTCGAGGATGTAGCGGACACGACCCTCGGCGAGGAAGTCGAAGGTAACCTCGCGTTCCACCATGGCGCCGTTGGGAACGCGGCCCACGGTGAGGTGATTGACGGTTACGGAGGAACCGCCGCCACCCGCGCCAAATCCGCCGATGGACAGCGGACCCTGAGCCAGGGCGTAGGTTTGCCCGTCGAGACCTTTCAGTTCGGTCAGTAAGAGGGTGCCGCCCTGCAGGCTTTGGGCATCACCCGTGCTGGAAGCCGTCACATCGATGCGTGAGCCGGATCGCGCAAACGGGGGCAATTCGGCTTGCACCAGCACCAGGGCGACGTTTTTGACTTTAATGGAGGAGGCTGCGAGGCTGATCCCCGACTTGGCCAGGGCATTGGCCAACGCCTGGGTGGTAAAACGAGTCTGATCCTTATCCCCGGTGCCGTTGAGGCCGACGACGATGCCGAATCCGGTCAGGACGTTGGGCCGCACACCCTCGATGGATGCGATATCCTTCAAACGGACTTGCGCTTGTGCGCTGAAGCCGGTGAGTAAAAGGAAAAATATGCCGGTTATTCGGATCATGACCAACCTCCGCCCCGGTAGTGAGCAGGTTCGGTGCCAAAAGCGGCGACTCGCGGTGAATCGTTTGCGGGCCATATGGTTTCGGCGCTACAGCGAGGGCCGGTGAACCGTCGTGAGACCGGTTTCGGCAATCTTTGCCTATCCGCGTGACGCCCGGGGCATCAATCCAGGATGTCCCAATCGGGATCGCTGTGTAGTTTGGAGACTTCCGCCGAAACCGAGCCGATATATTTATCGGCCCGTTGCAGGTAGCTGGTCTTGCTCTTGTGTTCGGGAACCGCCGACAGGGTCAATTGGGCGATGCGCAGGCCCACCTTCAGGGACAAGGGCGTTTCGCCCAGATTGCGCAGTTCCAGGGTGAGGCAGCCCTTGAACCCGGCCTGCACCATGGTAGCCGCGGCAATATTCAAGCCCAGCCGCCCCCAGGAGCTTCGGCCCAGCACCAGGCCGTAATAGTCGCCGGGCATGCTGACGTATTCCAGGGTCGAAGCCAGAATGAACTGGTGTGGATGGAGGATGAATTCGTCACCCACGGGCAGGTAGAGTTCGTCGTAGAAGTTCTTGATATGCGCCCCTTCCGAGGCCGGATCGCCGCCGCCGCGCAACAGCCGGTTGCCGATGTAGGCGAACTTGGTCAGCCGGTTGATCAGGAAGCTGTTACCCAGGCGCAGGTCGATGGAATGGGGGCCGTATTGTTCGCGGGGGTGGATGGACGGCACGACCGCCAGCGGCGCGCCTTCCTTACGCTCGCGCATGTCCCACAATCCGCGATCCCAATCGGTGTTCTCGAAATTGTCGCCGCAGTAACGCTCCTGGGCCTTCTTGACAAAATCGTGCAGGCCGACCGCGTATTTGAGCTGGTTGACCAGGGTGCGGCGAATAAAGGCGATGCGCTCGGTATCGCTTTTGTCGGAATGAGCGTAGTATTCGTTGCTATTGGTGGCGAAGGCGCCGCTGTAGTAATAGAGACTGACCCCGATCACGGCGCGCCTGGGCGAGATGGCGATGGGCGCGTCACGCGTGACATGCTCGAACGGCGGGCGCATGGCGTCCAGTTCAGGCCGGATCCAGGTCCAGATCGCCAGTAGGGAACAGTTGAAGGTGGCGCGCTTGTGCTTGAAGCCGGGGTCGGCGATGATGTCGGCGGCAAGGCGCGCGGTGGCGCGGTCAATCGGTCGCTCGGCCTCTTCGGGATGGTGTCGGTCGACGGCTTTTTCCAGGGCGCCGATCATGTGATCCAGGCAGGTGTTCAACTCCTCGTGGCGCAGATAGGCCTTGGCGCTCAACTCCGAGGTCCTGCTGCCCGACCGGTAACCGCGCAGGCTCTCCAGGCATCGCCGGATGCGGCTCTCGCTTGATGGGTGCGTAGCGCAGCCCAGGCTTGCGTCCAGCGGCATGGAAACCAACAGCTTGACCATGGCGAAATCGAAAGCGGGACCCAGGAGAAAACGCGCCACCTCGTCGGAAAGGTATTCCTCCAGGTGGGGCTCCGAAACCTTTTCGCCGAAGCTGTCGATCTTACGAGCCAGGAAGTTGCGGCCGCTTGGTGTGACCCAATAGATATGACCGACCTCGTGGCCGATCATGGCGATGGAGGCAATATCGTAACGCGCTTCGGCCGGGATGGTGAAGATGTCGATAATGGGGTGTTCCTTCTCCCAGCGTTCCCAAACCTTGGAGCGCTCCGAGCCCTCGTGCAAGTTGATCTGCCGTCGCAGGATGCCGATGATGTTGGGAATCACCGAGTAGGTTTCGTTCTCCTGGGCTTGCACGATGGTAATGGTGCGCTGTTCCGGGTCGATGCCGCAAGCGGTGTAGCATTCGCGAATCAGGGGCATGGCCCAGTAGGTCGCCGTGTCGCGGATACTGCGCAGAACCGTGTTGAGGAAAAAGGTAATCACGGCCAGGCGGGACCGCAGGGTCTTCAGGTCGTAGGCGTCTTCCACCTCCTCCAGCGCATGGGCCAGGAATTCGGCAATCACATCCACGGCGACGCCGATGGCGGGCGAAACCCGCTTGCGCCGGATACGATCTACCTTTTCCAGCTCAGATTGTACAATGCTGTAGGCCGCTTCACGGTGGACGTTGGGCGACTGCATGGACCCGTCAGATCGCGACAAGCTGTCGGACCTGACCCTCCGCGGGCATGCCGCTGATGCTGTCCATGGACCGTTCCACCAGGTGCATCAGGTCGCGATGCGCCTCGCCGCTGTCGGGTCGGATCCCGTCCAACAAAGCTTCAAAACCGGCGAGCGTGCTGCGACGTTGTTCCTCGTCATAGTGCAGGCTGGTGGCTGCACCGTGCAAGGCGTTGGACAACTCGAACGCGGGCGACAAGGCGTCTACCTCGATGAAACTATCGTCGGAACCGGCCGCAAACCCTTCCAGGGCAACGGCTTTACGGCATATGGACTGCTGCGCCCCTGACGGCGGAGCGGGTTTACGGCCCGTTAAGTAGTGGCGTACGTGGTTGAGAATGGCGATGGCTTCCGAGTGGCGTGCTGAAACATGAAACTGATTCCAATAAGACATTCCACACCTTGTAATTGAAAAATATGTCGAAAAAAGAAGGCAATCTCTTCCGCGTTTTCACCACAATATATGGTTTTAGATTTCATGTCAACCACTATATAGTGTGTCATATCTCACGGGTTTCTAACCGGATATTTTACACTCCAAGCCGGCCCGAGCTATCTTGTGAAATTAGAGTTGGTTCGACCTTTAGATAGGGTATGCAGACGCACCGGGCTTTTCTATGCTTTATGGTACTCTTAGGCCGTAAAAAGCACCTTGGAATGGAGCAAACCACGTGAAAAGATTTGTCAACAATCCCATTCTTTCACCCCGGGAACTGCCCGGCGCGCCGCCTCGCCTGGCCGATGTCTCTTCCGTCTTCAATCCAGGCGCCGTGCGCTTCAACAACGGCGTTACCCTACTGCTGCGCGTGCAGAACCGGGGTCGTGAAACCTTTTTGTTGACCGCGCACGGTGACGACGGCTTTCATTTCCAGGTGAACCCGGAGCCCGTGGTCTTCCGGGGCTTGGACCGGCTCCCCCACCTCCCCTATCATATCTACGACCCGCGCATCACGCCCCTGGCCGACCGGTTTCTCATCACCCTGGCTTTGGACACCGATGCGGGTTGCCTGACCGGCCTGGCCGAAACCCGTGACTTTGAGACCTTCCGTTTCCTGGGTTTGACCGGCGACGAGGAATGCCGCAATGCCGTCCTCTTCCCCCGAACCTTTGACGGCGCCTATCTGCGCCTGGACCGGCCCAATACGTTGCGACGAGCAGACGCGCCCCCAACCGGCGACACCATCCGCTTGTCCCGCTCATACGACCTGTTGACCTGGGAGCCCGTCGGCGACCTGTTCAAGGGCCGACCGCGCTACTGGGACGAACTGATCGGTCCCGGCACGCCGCCCCTGCGCACCGAACGGGGCTGGCTGTTCCTCTACCACGGCGTCGCCACCCATTTCGGCAGCAGCAATATCTACCAGGCCGGCGTCGCCCTGCTGGACCTGGACGACCCGAGCAAGGTCATCGTTCGCGGCCGCTACAACATTCTGGAGCCTCGCGAAACTTACGAATTGACCGGCCAGGTGCCCAATGTAGTCTTCCCCACGGGTTGGGTAGCCGAGGACGAAAGCGACGCTACGGCCTTGCCCGAGAGCCGGGTCTTGATCTACTATGGAGCCGCGGATACTCACGTCTGTCTATTCCTGGCCACTGTCAACGAATTGATCGAGGCCTGTTACGCGGGGAATTGATCCATGCTGCTTTGGTTATGCCTTTTGCCGACGGCGTTCGGCGACCAACCGTTTCCGACGCCCAAGACACCCTTTGCTCCACGCCATTATGTCTGCTACCGCGCATCGGCGCCCCTGAAAATGGACGGTCGACTGGACGAGGCCGATTGGAAGGCCGCTGAGCCGACCCAACCCTTTGCCGATATCGAAGGACCCTCCAAACCGGCGCCTCCCTTGCTGACCCGAGCGCGCATGTTATGGGACGACCAATACCTCTATATAGGCGCCCAACTCCATGAACCGCACGTCTGGGCCAAGCTCACGGAAAGAGATTCGGTAATCTACTACGATGACGACTTCGAGGTCTTCATCGACCCGGACGGCGACACGCACAACTACTACGAACTGGAGATCAACGCCCTGGGTACGGAATGGGACCTGTTCCTGACCAAGCCCTACCGCGACGACGGCAAGGCGATCGACGCCTGGGATATCACGGGCCTGAAGACAGCGGTGTGGATCGACGGCACCCTGAACAACCCGGCCGATATCGATAAGGGCTGGAGCGTGGAAATCGCGATTCCCTGGAAGGTGCTCAAACAAGCCGCCGACAAACCGACACCGCCCGGAAACGGCGACCGCTGGCGGATGGGCTTCTCCAGGGTAGACTGGCGCATGGAAGTGGTGGAGGGGACCTACCGAAAGGTCGTAAACCCCAAAACGGGCAAACCCTACCCGGAAAACAACTGGGTCTGGTCGCCGCCGGGTCTCATCAGTATGCACTACCCGGAACGCTGGGGTTACGTGCAGTTCAGTAGCGTGACGGTAGGCAGGGGCAAGGTCGCCTTCGAGCCCGAACCGGAGGCGGACGGCATTCGCGTCCTTTACCGAATCTATTACGCCCAGCGCGAATACCAACGCCGCCACGGCCGGTTCACCGACGACCTGAAGGCCCTGGGTTTGGAGAGTGAAAAAGCGCGGGGTTACCTGCTGCCCAAATTGGAGATCGGTATCTCCGGTTTCAACGCTTTGTTGGAACCCCAAGGCAACCTGCCCCGCTTGACCATAAGCACCGACGGACACCTGCAACGCTTCCCCGCCGCCGGCGCCCGTTAACTCGACGAGTCGGGGATGACCGGAATCGGCCGGCGCCGCACGGGCATCTGTTTGGTCGGACATGGGGCCGTTGGGTGGATAACGGATATGCCCGAAACCAGATGTCAGGAAGCAGCTTTTCGCTTTTAACGCACTATGATTTCGTCCACGTTGATGAGGGCCGGTTTGCCTTCTTGCCGATGACCCTTGGGGCAGACGCCGATATTCCCGGCGATCACGCGAATGTGACGGGCCGATTTGCCGTTCAGGTTGACCTGGAAGTAGCGGCGGTTGCTTTTGTCTTCCGGGCCCAGGTCCCCCTTTACGGTCGCTGCCCGAGTCCATTGTTTGCCGTCATTGGAGATCTCGAAGGTCACCTCTGTCGGCAGGAAGATGCGCGAGCCCGGTTTGTGCAGGAAGCCGGCCTTGATCTGTTGGATCGCCTGTTCCTGTTCCAAGTCGATCGTCGCCTCGAAGTCCTCTTTTTCGTAAGCCTGCCAGTGGCCGCCGCTGTAATCGACGGACCCTCGGATGCCGTCAACCAGGGCGGCGTCACCGCCCGCGCTGTAGTGGGGCAGAGTAGGGTGCTTGACCTTGACGGGTTTGTTCACCGCAAAGTGCGGTATGCGGTTGCGTTTGTCGAAATTGTCGCGAAATAGTCCGCGTTGGTCGCGCAGCAGTTCCGCGTTCGACCGGAAGTGGACGGTTTGCATCACGATATCTTCCACCCTACCGTCCTTTTCAGTAAAGGCGCGGATCATGAACCGGTAACGCAGCCGTTGCGGCAGCAGGGTGTACTTGCGCCGGGGTACCGCGCCCCAACTGTTGTCGCCGCCGACACCCGTTTGTTTGTAGTCCAGGTTCACGGTAATCCGGTCGCGGCCCGGAATATCTTTGGCGTGCCGTTGCGCCTTCTTCTCGCCGGGGTCCAGGTCGTCTTGCTTGAAGTGCCAGGCGCTGACGTTGAGGTAAGGGTAACCGACAGCCACCAGGCCGTTACCGTCGATATCCATCCAGGCGGCCCAGCGGACGTCCGTCTTGTTACCGGTCTCCTGAGGACGCGCGTAGGGATGGAACTGGTTCCAGACCCGGCCCGTGTAACGGCCTACAGGCGCGCCCGTCTTGCGGTCCCAATAGCTTTCGTGCGGACCGCGGCCGTACCAGGTCATGGTCTCGAAACGGGGCGGCAGCGTGAAGACCATGCCGAAGCGTGGAATCTCCGGCAGGTCTTCGTGGGCGGGGTAGAGGTTCTGTTCGATGCCGATATCGCCGTTGGCAAAGACCAGGTAACGGGTCAGCAAGTAGGTGCCGTTGTCATCCAGGTCGCGACGGTAGTCAACGGCGGCCAGACGGTCATTTTCCACCAGATCACCGTTGCTTTCGGAATTGCCCACGTAGGAACCGGCCTCGCGCCAGTAACGGGTGCGAATTTGAGCGCCGTTGCCGAAGTCGTTATCGGTGGGGGCGCGCCAGAAATTGGGACGCGTTGCGTCCAGCAGCATGTCCTCGCCGTCGTAGACGTAGCTCACCAGGTTGCCCAACTGGTCTATGGTCACGTTGAAGCGCTTGCCGTTGATGATGGTGATATCGTCGCTGCGTTCCCACAACAGCGGCGGCATCTCGTCGATGGAAACGACAGCCCCCGCATAGCCGCCCGTCACGGTGAATTGTTCCCAGGCCACAATGTGATCCGCGGGAACCAGGTTCCGCTTGCGTTCCGTCATGGCGCGCACGGTTGTCAGGTACTCGACGCCGTGGATGCGCCTCACTTGCGGGTTGTTCAGGTTGACCGTATGCGACGCGCCCGGCTTCAGCACGGGTACATTCAGCCGTGTTCGGTTGATGACCCTGCCGTCCGCCAGCAACTCCAGTTCCCAACGCAGGTTGGCGCTGTCCTTGAAGAGGTAGCCGTTGGTCACCGTCACCTGTCCTTGAAGAAAGCCCTGAGCGCTGAAGCGCAGTCCCTTCGAGCTGATCTTATGGGGTTGGTAGACCTTCTTTACTTCCCAGATATGCGGGTGCGGTTTGCGTTCGGAGGAGACCAGGCCGTTGACGCAGAAGTTGCCGTCGTGGCGGGCGCCCTCCGGTTCGAAATCACCGCCGTAAGCCGGATAATTGCGGCCCTTCTCGTCCTTACGGTAGAGAGTCTGGTCCACCCAATCCCAAATGAAGCCGCCCTGCAAGACCTTGTGCCGTTCGATCACGTCCCAGTACTCTTGCAGGTTGCCCACGCTGTTGCCCATGGCATGCGCATACTCGCACAGAATATAGGGGCGATCGTCGTGCTCGGCCGCGTAGCGCTCCATCATGTAGGTGCGGGCGTACATGGGCGCCACGATATCGGTGTGCGCCTTCTGCCCGGCCCGCTCGTACTGAACCGGGCGGCTGGGATCCCGTTGTTTGATGTACTTGTAGGTCGCCTGAAAGTTCACGCCGTCGCCCGCCTCGTTGCCCAGCGACCAGATAATGATGGAGGGATGGTTCTTATCGCGCTCCACCATACGGACGGTGCGATCCATATGCGCTTTCTCCCACTCCGGCCGATTGCCCGGGGTAACCTCGGGATCGTAGCCCATGCCGTGCGATTCGATGTTGGCCTCGTTCACCACGTATAGGCCGTATTGGTCACACAGTTCGTAGAAGCGCGGCACGTTGGGATAATGGGCCGTGCGCACCGCGTTGATATTGAACTGCTTCATCAGTTGGATGTCCCGGACGATGCTCGCCTCGGTGACGATCTGGCCCTTGTCCGGTTCGTGCTCGTGCCGGTTGACGCCGCGCAGTACCAGCGGTTTGCCGTTCAGCAGTAATTGGCCGCCCTCGATCGCCACCTGGCGGAAACCCACCTTACCGCCCACGATTTCCAGGATTTCCTCACCCCTGGCCACCGTGATCAGAAAGCTGTAGAGGTAGGGCGACTCGGCGCTCCAAAAACGGGGATTTTCCGGGCGGTGACCCACCGTTACCTTCATACCGCCGTTTGGGTCGGCCTTGTAGGGCAGGCTGTCTTTGCCGATGATATTGCCGCGATGATCCACCAACTCCCAACCTACGGTGACGCCGTCGGTTGGTTTCTTGCGCGGGTTCTCCAGGTGGATCTCGGCTTTGAGTTCCGCGCCGGTGGGCCCGCTGAGGGTGGTTTTGATTTCCCAGTCGCGTACATGCGGGTCGGGCACGGCGTATAGGTAGACATCGCGGAAGATGCCGCTGAGGCGCCAAAAGTCCTGGCACTCCAGGTAGGACCCGTCGCTGAACCGGTAGACTTCCACGGCCAGGTCGTTTTCGCCGGGCTTGAGGTGTTCGGTGATTTCGAACTCGGCGGGCGTGCGGCTGCCTTGGGTGTAGCCCAGTTTCTTACCGTTCACCCACACGTAGGCGGCCGACTTGACGCCTTGGAAATGCAGGATCACGCGGCGCCCGTCCCAGTGCTCCGGAATGGAGAACTTGCGCTTGTAGCTGCCCACGGGGTTGTCGTCGTGCGGGATCTTGGGCGGGTCTGCGGGGAAGAGATAGGCCGTGTTCAGGTAGGTGGGGTAACCGTAACCGTTCAGTTCCCAGTGACTGGGAACCTGGATGTCGGCCCATTTGTCGGTTTTGAAGTCGGGCTTGTAAAAATCCTCGGGTCGATCGGCGGGTTTTGGTACCCAATGGAACTTCCAGGTTCCGCTGAGCGTTTGGTGCCAGGTCGATTGCTTGCGCTTGTTCGCCAGGGCGGCCTCGCGGTCGGCAAAGGGCATCAGGGTGACATGGGGAGCCAGGGTGCCGCGTGACACCACGGCAGGGTTTTCCCAGTCCGGCGGCTCCGCGCCGAATGCGGTCATACACAGCAGGGCCGGGAACAGACGAAACATGGGTAATCCTCCGGGTCTAAAGCATGGATACAAGCATTATTGCAGGGGTTTTTCCAAAGCGGACATGTACCCCGTTCGATAAAGGCAATGAAACCGAAGAGCGCGCCCCGGGCATGGAAACGGTAACTGGATAGCCGCTCATCATCACCCTTACCGGTGATCGAAGGATAATTCTCGCTCACATAGCCCCCGCGGCGCCACTCTTTCACGAATATTTCCGGCGATTTTTCCGAAAGTCACCCTCGGTCATGTTTGAAGCCGTGGTCAGTTGAAGCGATCGGGTCTGAGTTCCGCCGCGTGTTTCATCGGTTTACCGTCCAGCAGGTGCGTGATCAGCCGGCCCGTGACCGGAGCCAGGGTGATGCCGATCATGGCGTGACCGGAGGCAATCGCCAGGTTGTCCATGCCGCGAGCACGGCCGATCAGCGGTAGACCGTCCGGGGTGCAAGGTCGGAAGCCGGACCAGACATTCTCGGTTCGGATGGCCGCAGGATCGATGTCGGGCAGATATTTGGGAATGATGTCGAGGATGGATTCGACACGCTTGCGGTTGACCGAGGAGTCAAGCCCGGAGAGTTCCATGGTGCCGCTGAAACGCAGTTGATCGCCCATGGGCGTGACCGTCGCCTTTTCCTCCGCGAGGATCATGGGAATACGAGGACGGATGTCACCGGCGGGCAGGGTGAGACTGTAGCCCTTGCCGGCTTGGATCGGCAGGCGCATCCCTGTTGCTTCGGCGATGTCGGGCGACCAGGCGCCGCCGCAGAGGACGATCTGGTCAGGGCGATGTTCGCCCGCCGTGGTGCGTACGCTCGTGACCCTGCCCCGAGCCGTTTCCAGGCGGGTGACCTCGGTGTCTTCCATGATCTCGACGCCGTCGGCGCGGAGTTGTTTTGTCAATTGGTCGATCATGGCCGTGGGGTCCAGGTGCGCGTCCTGTTCGAAGTAGACGGCGCCCCTCGTTTCCGTGCGGACGTTGGGTTCCAAATCGCGCAAGCCGTTGTTGTCCAGCACACGTACGGGCAGGCCCAAGGCTTGCGCCTGCTTCGCCAGTGACACGCAATCCTTTTGCCCCTTGACGGTGCGATAAAGCATCAACAGGCCCTCGCGATAGATTTGGATGTTCTCTTCCGCGGCCAGTTCGTCGAACAGCGACATACTCTCCTGGATCAGGTCGTGAAGCACGGGCATGCATGCCTGAACGTGATCTTCGGTGCAGTAGCCGCGAAACTTCCAAGCCCAGGAGATCAACGCGCCGCTTAACCTGGGTTTGATGTAGAAGGGGCTACGCGAGTTGAACATCCACTTGATGCCCTGAGCTACCACGCCGGGCGCGGCCAGGGGAACGATGTGACTGGGCACCAGCAGACCCGCGTTGCCGGAGGAGCAGGCGGCGCCCGCCTTGCCCTTATCGATCACCGAGACCTCGTAGCCCGCGCGGCGCAAATACCAG
The DNA here is from genome assembly GCA_030066195.1 of Acidobacteriota bacterium. Classification (GTDB taxonomy): domain Bacteria; phylum Acidobacteriota; class Holophagae; order Acanthopleuribacterales; family Acanthopleuribacteraceae; genus JASJCB01. The sequence continues at coordinate 23,411 of JASJCB010000006.1, read as the reverse complement.
GCAGTACAGATGCCGACCGCACCGGCGCCGATGACCAGAACCGATCCTTTACTCATGACTGCTCCTTAAACGACTTGGAAGCCGTGGGCGTAGGGGTCGGCGTCGTCGATGAAGATGGTGTTGAAGCCGGTAATGTGGGCCCAACCCTCGATACTGGGAATGATCGCTTCGAACTCGCCCACCCTGGTGGTTCCCTCGATGCGACCCCGGAAGGTGCTGCCGATGATGCTTTCGTGTACAAAGGACTCGCCCACGCCCAGCTTACCGGCGGCGAAGCGCTGAGCCATGCGAGCGCTGGTGCCGGTGCCGCAGGGCGAGCGGTCGACGGCCTTTTCGCCGTAGAAGACCGCATTGCGGGCGTCAGAACCGGGCTCCAGGGGTTTGCCGGTCCACAGTATGTGACTCAATCCCTCGATGGTGGAGTTTTCCGGGTGGATGAAGTGGTAGGCGGCGTTCAGGCGCTTGCGCAGGATCGGGCTATAGCGCAGCAAGTCGTTCACGTTGAGATCCGCCATGTCCCTGTAATTCTCCTGGGGCTCCACAATTGCATAGAAATTACCGCCGTAGGCTACGTCTACGGTGAGCGAGCCCAGGTCGGGGCAGTCTACGTCCAGCCCCGTCCTGTATAAGAATGACGGCACATTGACGATACGAACTGAAGTCACTCTGGTCCCGTCGGTAGTATAGTGCGCTTCGACCACGCCGGCGGGTACTTCCAGCGTAACCCTGCCCGGCACGGCGGGCGTCACCAGGCCGCGTTCGATGAGGACGGTGACGGTGCCGATGGTACCGTGGCCGCACATGGGCAGACAGCCGCTGGTTTCGATAAACAAAACGGCGGCGTCGCAGTCGGGTCGCGTCGGCGGGTAGAGAATAGTGCCGGACATCATGTCGTGGCCGCGCGGTTCGAACATCAGGCCGGTGCGCACCCAGTCGTATTCGGCTTGAAAATGTTGCCGCTTTTCGCTCATGTCGGCGCCCTGCAAGGGAGGACCGCCGCCGGCGACCACACGAACGGGATTGCCGCAGGTGTGGGCGTCAATGCAGAAGTAGGTGTGGGTAGCCATGGATGAAGCTCCTACGACCGCGACGATCAGGGCGCCGCCGCGGAGGGATGATTTGTTTAATGCGTCAATGCGGCGTTGGTGAACTCCACGAGGTAGTCGATAAGTTGATCGGAGCAGGCCGCCGCGGCCTCCTCATCACCCTCCAGCACCGCATCGACCAGGGCGGCATGCAATTGGCCGGACCGGACCAGGTCACCCGCGCCGCGGTATTGATACCAGAAACGGCGGCAATGGGCATGCATGCAGGCGGCAGCCTGTGCGGCATAGGGGTTGTTGGCAATCAGCGCCAGGGTTTCGTCCAACTCGCGATCATGGCGCATGAAGGCGTTGAGATCCTTTTCCTCGGCCGCTTCCTGCATCTTTCGGGCGATTCCCCGCAGGTCGGCCTTGCTGCCGTCGTCCACCCGGCGGGCGGCGCGAGTAGCCAACAGTCGATCCAGGACACGGCGCGTATCCAAGATCTTGAAATGGTCGGCGATATTGATCTCGGTGACCAGCATGCCCCGGCGCGGCATGGCCTTCAACAACCGTTCCGAGGAAAGGCGTTGCAGGGCCTCGCGCATGGGCGTACGGCCGATTTCGATGCGCTTACTCAAATCGTTTTCAGAGAAGACCGAACCCGGCGCCAGCTCCAGGGTGACGATCATCTCCTCGATCAAGGAATAGGCTTGGTCTGCCAATGAAATGGTCGCTTGATCCATTATCGGCAACCTCCAGGGGCAAGATTCATGATGTACCTCCTCGATAGCTTCATCCGTAACTAACATGTTACAAGCTGCAAGTTACCAGTTGCAAGTTGCCAGTTTCAAGGGAAGAGGAAGGCCTTGCGGCTTTCCCGGGTCCGTTTCAATTGCTTATGCTAGTTGATAGGCGGTTTTTACGGTGGTGTAGAACTCGGCGGCGTGGCTGCCTTGTTCTCTGCTGCCGTAGGATGATGCTTTGGTTCCGCCGAAGGGGACGTGGTAGTCGACGCCCGCCGTGGGCAGGTTGACCATCACCATGCCGGCGCGAGCGTTTGCCTTGAAGTGCTCGGCCGCGCTTAGCGAGGTGGTGCAGATGCCGGCGGACAGGCCGAAGGGCGTGTCATTGGCCAGGGCCATGGCCTCCTCCAAATCGGCGGCTTTTAGGACCGTAGCAATGGGGCCGAAGATCTCTTCGCGGTTGATGCGCATGTCGTTGCGTGTATTTACGAACAACGCCGGGCTCATATAGAAGCCGTCCTTCTCGCACGTGACGCGCTCGCCGCCGCGAACCAACTCGGCGCCTTCCTTGCGGCCGATGTCCATATAGGCCAGGTTCTTTTCCAACTGGCGGCCGTCCACGGCGGGGCCGATTTGCGTGTCGGAAGCGACGGCGTCGCCCACCACCAGCGAGGCGATCTTTTCGCTGACCGCGTTGACGAAGCGGTCATGGATGCCCTCGGTCACGATCAGGCGGCTGGAGGCGGTACAACGCTGGCCGGTGGAGAAGAAGGCGCCGTTGACCGCGCAGGCGACGGCCGTGTCCAGGTCGGCGTCGTCCAGCACGATGAGCGGGTTCTTACCGCCCATCTCCAATTGGAATTTGGCCATGCGTCCGATGCAGGCGGCGGCGATACCGCGACCGGTTTCGACGGAGCCGGTAAAGCTGATGCCCGCTACATCCCGATGTTGCACCAGGGCCGCGCCCGCTTCCGAACCCGCGCCGTTCACCATATTGAACACCCCGGGCGGCAGGTCCGAACGATGGATGATATCGGCCAGCGCCCAGGCACAGGCCGGGGTCAATTCAGCGGGTTTCAAGACCACCGTGTTACCGAAAGCGAGCGCCGGGGCAATCTTCCAAGCGGGAATCGCAATGGGAAAGTTCCACGGCGTGATCATGCCCACCACTCCCAACGGCTCGCGGGTGACTTCCACCATCACCCCGGGTCGTGTGGAGGGAATGCGTTCCCCACGCAAGCGGAGCGCTTCGCCCGCGTAGAACTTGAAAATCTGACCCGCGCGACCGACCTCGCCCACTGCCTCGGGCAGGGTTTTGCCTTCCTCGCGAGCGAGAAGCAGGCCCAGTTCCTGCTTGCGCGCCAGAATTTCGGACCCGATGAAGTCCAACACGTCGAAACGCTGCTGGGGACCGGAAGCCGCCCAAGCGGGGGCAGCTTCGCCGGCAGCCGCAACCGCCGCGTCGATTTCACCGGCGCCGCCCTCCGTAAAACGACCGACCACCTCGGTGACATCCGAGGGGTTGATATTGTCGCGGACTCTCGATCCGTCGACCCACTTACCGCCAATCAATAATTTGTGAAGTTCCATATCGCCTCTCCGTCGTGAAACTCCCCAGGGGTGACCCCTGGGCACGCACGCATCCCGCGTGCTCTTTGCTTGGGAGTAAAATTGTCCTTGGGTTTATCATCAATCCTGAAACTTGCAATTCGCTCTTACCCCGGAAGTATAGTTCACACCCGGGGCTCAGCTACCAAGCGCCGGCTGCAAGGCCTCGCGTTTTGCCAATGCGTCCTGAATAACGGCAACCACCCGGTCGCGCTCCTCTCCGACCAACGGCAAACGAGGCGGACGCACGTATTCGGAGCCCAGACCCACCATGGCCTCGGCCAGCTTGATGTTTTGTACCAACTTGGTGGATACATCCAGGTGAAGCAACGGCATGAACCAGCGGTAGAGCGCCCGAGCTTCCTCGTAACGGCCTTCTTTGGCCAGGTCATAGATCCGCACGGTTTCACGGGGAAAGGCGCAGACCAGGCCGGCCACCCAACCGACGGCGCCCAGCATCAGACTTTCCAAAGCCAGGTCGTCGACACCGGTGAAGATGCGATAGCGATCACCCGTGCGGTTGATGATATCCGTAATGCGGCGCACGTTGTCAGACGATTCCTTGATAGCTTGGAACTTGGGCTCATCGGCCAGTTCCTCGAACATATCCGGGGTCACGTCCACTTTATAGGAAACGGGGTTGTTGTAGATCATGATGGGTCGCTCGGTTGCGTCGGCGACGGCACGGAAATGAGCGATAGTCTCGCGGCGGTCGGAGACGTAGAGCATGCCTGGCAGAACCATGAAACCGTCGGCGCCGCGCGAGGCAGCCTCCTGGGCAAACCGGCATGCGCCGGCCGTAGTGGTTTCGGCAACGGTGGCCACCAGAGGAACCCGGCCGTCGATCACGGCGGCGGCGTGTTCTACCACGGCCAGTTTTTCATCGAAAGAAAGAACAGGGTTCTCGCCGAGGGTTCCCAAAACGATGATGCCGTTGACGCCGGCCTCCAACTGGGCCTGGATGTGGCGGGCCATGAGGTCCCGGTCGATATCAAGGGTTGCGGTGAACTTGGTGGTGACGGCGGGGAAAACGCCGTGCCATTGGATAGACATGGTAGCAGCTCCTCAAGGTGGACTGGGGACGTCCCCAAGAAGAGAATACTGCTGATATATCAATAATGCAAATAAAAATTTCAAGAAGGTTTTCACCCGGGAGATTTTCCGGGTTCTAACGCGAATCATCCATCTTCAACATTGCGCAACGGGCGGTCGAGTCAGATGCGAAAATATCGATCTGTCTCCTCGTCTCCGGCCGAAAAGGTCGCCGGGGAAATCCCGGCGCCTGTTTTTTGTGCGGATTCGTTCAGCTCAGGGCAAGCCGGCGTTTTCGCAAGAAGAAGATACCGCCTGTCAGCATGATCAAAGCCATACTGAACATGCCCCATTGGCCCAGGGTGGGCACCGTAAGGCCTGAAGTAATGCCGCTCAGGGCAGACCTGCCGCCGTCTTCCGAGGCGAAGTACACGCTGTCGGGATAAAAGGGAACGGTTAACCGGACGGCGCCTTCCACCGCAACATCCGCGGCCACCAGAACGGTACCCTGAGGGCCGCGTGCGTAGATGTCCACCCCAAGCGGACATTCGCCCTTAATGGTCAGGGTTTCGCCCTTAATGGAGAGTTTGTCTATTTCAAAACGAGCCGGGATGAGGTTGTCAATGGTCAAGGTGGCGCCCTCGCCCCCGGGGTTGCCGACAGCCTCGTTGCCGGTGAAGTACAACATGCCGTTGGTCTGTCCGGGTTGACCCGTCATTGCAAAATTGGTTTCAATGCCCGTGTGCACCATCCGGTCATCCAGCCGAACGTGAAACAGGCCCTTGGGCGTGGTCTCGACGGTAACTTCGATGGTCTGCCCGGGCGTATAGCGCACACCCGAGTCGTGGAATTGAAAACGGTCCAGTTGATGGTTGACCTCGCCGATCAGAATGCGGCCGTCCGGTTCAAAGGAGACCCGGGTGATCAGATATTCCATGGTCGTGTCAACCGGACAGATTTGATACGTACTGCCGATTGCCGAGATGCGGACGTCCTGGCTGAGGCGATGAAAGGCGCGCTCGAAGACAGGGCCGGCCGGATGAAAAGCCGCAAGACCACTGCCGTCGGAAACATGTCTTAAAGATTTCGAACCGCCGATACCGTCGGCCACCACATAGGTATTGTCCGACCGCTCCAAGAGCCGGTCGGGTATCTTTTCCAAGGGGCCGAGTTCCAAATCCTCGAAATCCGCCCGTGACATGCCGGTGGGCGGGGAAGCGAGCCTGACAGGGTTGGTGAGGCCGTCCTTGGGAAGGGGACCGTGATCGGCAAACAGCGGTAGGGAGAGACAGAGAGAGACGAAGAAGGGAATGGAACCTCTCATCCTGAAAATCCTCCAAAGTGGGAATCAATCGACACAGAAAGATCGATGAAATGAATGATCCAACAAAAAAATGAACCACAGTTACATCATATTCTCATAAAGGGTTGACGAGAACAAGGGGAAAAATAAAAGAAACCCTTGGGGCCCAACGTTTTCCAAGCTGTTGTTTGCCCTGTGGGCAACGCTTTATTTTTCGCTTGCTTTTCATTTTCCTTACGCGTTTTTCAGGTTGTGGAACCTTTTATGGAGCCACAATGCCCGGAACTCCGTCTTCCTGAAACAACACCACCATGGGAGGTGCCGATTACCGGCATTGACTACTATATCTAGTGGATGATTATGGAATCTCTTTCGTAATATGAAAAAGCCTCATCACTACTCCGGAGTGGGTAGGAACGCCTCCATGGTTGCCTCCGCTACGTAATCACGCATGAGCACACCCACCACGGATCGCGTGGGAAGGACGGCCGGAATCAAGACATTCAAGGCTACCCATTTGGCAGTTTCCCTTTTGATATTGGTCATTTCCTGAGATGCTTCCGCGCCGGCGATGATGAGACTTGCCTCCGGCGTGGAGGCCGGATAGTCGCGAAAGATATTCTCGCTGACGCCGGAAACTTCGTCTCGAATGAAATGACCGTCCTTCAGCCTGGAGGGCCTGACATCCACATTGACCGCGACCCGTTTCAAATTAAAGGTATAAACCCCCTTCTCCGGGTAGCGTCCGATATCGATCCTATCGATAAAGTCGTCGTAAATCAGGTCGGCGTCCCATGCTTGCAATTGGATTCTATCCCCGAAGCGATAGTTCATCACATAACCTTGATTCCATATGGGGTAGTAGGTGTCCTGATCGTGATCCGTTCGCCCCAGGTATTCCCCGTTCATGAAGAACTTGATATAGAGATCGGGTTCGTTGAACGGATCGGTTTCCTCACCGACGACGCCGCTCTTCATGACCAGAACGATATTGCCTGAGAGAGGTTTCTCGATAAAGGATTCGGTGCCCTGGTAATCGCGCAATACGTCGGGGCGCCTGTCTCGGTCTACATCCACGGCCAGGGCATCGATGACGCCGGCGTTGTAGTCAACGCGTTCGCTGTAATCACCGTTTCGATCCTGGTCCCGAATGATGCGCGTGACGTTTCCATCTCGGTCCGTCAAGCGAATTTCACCGGTGGATTGCGGCCTGCCGACCATAATGGGGTGTTCCGCATTTCCATTGTAAAAGGCGAAGTAGTCTACCTTGCCGTCCCGGTCGGCATCCTTGGGAACAAAGCTCTTTACGCCGGGTACCTCCAACCACGAGGGCGCCCGATTGATCTCACGCATGCGCTGCTCACCGCGGCCCAGGGAATTCAAGATCATTCGCGCGATTTGTCGGTGTTCACCGGATGTACGGGATGCTTCGTTGTAATCGCGACGAGCCTTATTCAGGTCTCCCGTTTTCAGGGAAACCTCGCCGCGTTTCACGTATACTTCTCCCAAGTGTTTTCTTATGGCCGGAACATGGGGCGACAATTTTACGGCTTGCTTCAGGTCGTGGACAGCTGTTTCGTATTGGCTTTCCTCCAAGGCAGCCAGCCCTTTTGCCTGCCAGGCCGAGGTCAGGGCTTGGGTGATTTGCGGGTCGCGACTCTCTTTTCGTGCTCGCTCCAGAATATCGATGGATTTCCGATACCGGCCTTGTTGCAGTTCCCTGTATCCCCACATGAGCAAGGTTTTCGGACGGAACTCGCGTACAAATTTCTGATCGGGAATCAGTTGATCCGATTCATCCAGAATCGCCACGGCCCGGCTGAACTGGTTGTGTGTGGTGAGGGCAACGGCATGGATGCCCAAGGCGCCGGCAAGGTCACAGGTGACGACATCGTGGGGGTGGTCTTTTACGGCCGAGTATTCATAGGCATTGCGATACAACTGCAATACCTTACCGGAATCACCTTTGCCGACTTGGGGATCGATCATCTTTGCGGACCGTTCCCTCGCGTAGTGAATGCGCAGCAAAACCCTGGTGTCATCCGTAAGGTCGCATTCATCCATATCCAATTCCTGCAATAAAGGAGTGATGGAATCGGCGGCTCCATTCATGATGCTTGCGGCTGCATGATGATAGCGCGCCCGGCATAGCAGCGGGTTCACGCGCTTCGGGTCAATTCGACCCGCCTTCTCCACCAAGGTGAGTGCTTCACCGGTATTTCCCGAGATCAAACGATGCCTGGCGAGATAGGTATTGCCCGCCACGGCCGCTGATCGCGTTTCGGCATAGTTTGCATCTTTCCAGGGGGTCAATGCTTCCAGGGCATCGGCGGTGCCCGAGGGCGATTGTGCTTCGATCGCTTCAATCAAGCGGGAGGTATTGACGACTTCCCGCATGTCCTCTAAGCGGGGCCGGGCCATTGCCTGACGATAGCCGACAATTCCGAAAAATGAAACGGGGGTCCAGTAACGAGGACTGTGCGCCGCGCTCAGATGCGACTTCGACTCATCGAAAGCCTTTTGTTGAAAGGCATTTTCAGCAAGGTCAAGCGCACGGGCGACCCGGTAATTCTGGATGCCGTGATTGATACCCAGTAGCAGACATAATCCGATCACAACCCAAAGCACCCAGATGGGGGTTGGATAAGCAGGCGTGATACGGCCCACCAAAACCTTGCTGCTTTTTTGGGGCTTTGAAGTGGAAACATGATTGAAGGACCAGGTACCGCCCGTAAAAAAGTAATAGGCAAAGACCAATGCCGGAAGAAGGAGAAAAAGACTTTCCGCCCACCAGAAACCCGGAATATCGATTTGCGGGAATACGGGAAGTGCAGGCGGCTGTATTGTTTCCAACGGCAGGGCGGTTACATCCGGTAAAGGAGCGGGATCGGGACATTGCTCCACGCTGATTTGTTGAAGGCTGTTGGTCATGTAATATCCTCCGTCAAGGGCCGGATGAGACTATGATACTCCTTGGTTGAAGTGCTGCCCCTTCCGGCTCAGGCACATGGATTCCAATCAGACCGGGCAAAACAAGCACGATGATCCTATGCCAAAGTTCTTCTCGACGCATTGTCCTGTCTTGTGCGGTCATGGAAAATTCCAGAATCCTGTACCGATTGTCTGATTTGTAAGATTCATTTTGCGGGTTTCCCTGTAGGCTATGAGTTAACCTCATTAAAATAGAGATGAATTATGGTCCGTTGGAACCATCCGGTATTCTCGAGTTAAGACATAGAGCACAGGGCATGCCAACTCGTCACGGCGGTTCGACATTGTAATTTAAGAGCGGTTTTCCACCCGTTCCGCGGACTATCGTTGGATAGCCTCGAAACAACCTGCCGGTGTTCCCCACTGAATAAATGTTGCGCAAAAAGGGATTGAACACCGTCTCCGGGCATGTTGGAATATCCTCAAGAAACCTAACAGGGGGAAAACATGCAGGTACGGGTTACTTGTCCAAAATGCCGCCGACAAACCACGGTGCCTTATCACAAGATGCCTGCGCAACGGCTGAAGACAACCTGTAACGGGTGCACCACCCAATTTGCCGTGGACAAGACCACCAATCTCAACTGCAAGGTGGAGAAGGTGTTCGACGAGGAAGGCTGGACCGTCGAAAACCCTGCCTGCAAGGGCATGGTCTACAGTTTAACCGAGGTGGAAGGCCTGGTTCGGTCGGGCATGGTCAATCGCGAGACGCGCCTTACGCCGCCTGGGGTCAAAACCCTGCGCGCCGGCGAGGTCGAACAGCTCGGCAAGGCCTTCGAGATTTGGGACAAGCGTAATAATTAGCTCGGACACCGCACTAACGGCACAAACCGAAGACCGATAAGTCGAAATGATGGTCATCACGAGAGGAAGAGCCGATCCGCCGAGTTTCGTTCCAGGCGCCGCTGAATCTCAATCATCCCCGGTTCCCCCGCTGCTTTCCGCTACGGACACCCGTGAAAAAGGCATACAATAGACCTGGACCCATGCAACGTTTCCCGGTTTCCGGCTGTCCAAGTTGGAGGAGAGGGGGGTTTCCTTGGAAGAATTGTTTTGGATCCGCGAAATCAAACGCGGCGAAACACGGTACCTGGAAAACCTATATCGCAAGTATCACGGCAGGATATACGCCCTCTGCTACCGATTCACGCGAAACACCGGCGATGCCGAAGAACAGATGCAGGAGATATTTATGAGGATCATGGCCAAGATCGACAGCTTCGGCGAAAAGTCCTCCTTCAGTACCTGGGTCTACCGGTTGGCCACCAATCACCTGATCAACTTCGTCAAGAGCCGCAAAGGGCGCGACGATCTTGCCCTGGATGAGACACCGGAGGAAGGCGCGCCGCCGCCGGACACCGAAACCGCCATGGTCCTGCAAAAAGCGATTGCCTCGCTGCCCGAGGGTTTCCGCAAGGTCTTCATCCTACACGACCAGGAGGGCCTGCGGCATGAGGAGATCGGCGAGATTCTGGGCATCAGTCCCGGTACCTCGCGATCGCAGCTCTCCCGCGCTCGGGTTGCCCTGCGCAATCAGTTGAAACCACTCCTGGCCACGGAGCGATGCATATGAACGACGAAGCCGTTATCGAACTGATCTCCCGCTCCTTGGACGAAACGCTCAGTCCGGAGGAGCAGGCCCGCTTGGACCGGGCCCTGGACGCGTCGCCCGAGCTTCGCGAACTGGCTGAAGACCTGGCCGCATTGAAAGGCCTTGCCGCAAACACGGTGCCGCCGGCCTCTGCCGGCGCCTTCGATCGCCTCAGAGAACGAACTGAACAGACCTATCCCCGACGTCGGTTTCGCGTGTTGCCCGGTGGGTGGGCCGCGCCCGCACTTGCCATGGCCGCTGTACTGGTCGCGGGCATGCTGTTGTTTTTCAGAGGTGATCAAAGCAACACAGAGCCCGACCAGGCCATGATGGCGGAGTTGAGCGAGGCGCGGAAACAACTGGATCTGGCTCAGGCCAACTTCCACGCGGCTATCGCAAGGATGGAAAACCTGGCCATGGAACGCCTGGCTCAGTTACCGCCCGAAGTCGCGATCGCTTATACGCGTAACCTGGAAGTGATCAACGACGCCATTCGCGATTGCGAACGCATGAGCCATGAAAACCCGGGCAATGTCATCAGCTACGTGGCGCTCACCCAGTCCTACGACGCCAAGGTGCGCCTGTTGGAAATGATCCTGGAAGGCTGACGCACCGCTTGAAAAATCGGGTGTTCAGCACAGAGAAGTTCATGCCTTGTTCGATTCAGGAGTTCAGCGCTTGCCCCCGCCCCGCGAATCCCCTGCCGGCGGCGTATTCATGGGCTGAGCCGATCCGCCTCCGGGGGGTTTAACGAAATACGGTCTGTCGTCGGCGTTGGCCAACTTGACCATGAGTTCTTCCAGGAAACCATAGAAAGCGGTTATCTTTTCGTAATTCAGTTTGTGCCAGTCGTCGCCGGGCTCGTGGTAATCTTCGTGGGTGCCCGCAAAGAAAAAGACGGCCGGTATACCCGCACGCGCGAAATTATAATGATCACTGCGTCGGTTGTAGCGATCCCAGTCCGTCAAGAATTTAAAACCGTGGCCGCCCTCTTCATTAACCTTGAATGCGATCTCATTTATGTTGGTCAAACCCTGGGTTTCTGCCGGAATGATCCCCATCTCACCCGTTTTGTTGCGGCCTATCATGTCCAGGTTGATATTGCCGACGATTTGCTCTTTGGGCACAATCGGGTTTTTAACAAAGTATTCGGAACCCAAGAGGCCCTTTTCCTCGCCGGAAACCAGCAGCAGGATAATACTGCGTCGCCGCTCCAGGCGTTGCAGGTGCTCACCCAACAGCAGGACCGTGGTGGTTCCCGAGGCGTTGTCGTCGGCGCCATTATACACCTGCTTGCCGCGAACGCCCACGTGATCGTAGTGGGCGCTGACCACCAGGTACTCATCCCGCAGCTTGGGATCGCTGCCGGGCAGGATGCCGACCACATTTTCCGTGGTCAAGATGTGCTGGTCCGCTTCCTGGGTGATGGTAAGGGTTCGGCGCTTCAACTCGAAGGATTGGGGTTTTTGTGTTCGCAGCATATCGTCCAGCGATTTTTGAATGCGCTTGTAATACCGGCCGGTGAGGGCTTCCTGTTTCTCTTTAGCTACCCGCAGCATGATGAAAGAAGGGGGTTTGCGGTCTTCCTCTTCTCCCTCCAGGGAAAGGTTGGACATCTCTCCCATGGAGATCAGTTTCGTTTGCTTCAGGTAGATCACACCAAGGGCGCCTTTTGTGCGCGCGCGGCGAAATCGACGCCAGGTGTTGAGATCGCGACGATTCATCTTGGAGAAAATGCTGTCTTTGTCGTCCGTGGAGGGGTTACCTTCCATAATCAGCACCCAACGGCCCTTGACATCCACGCCCTCGTAATCGCTGTATTTGTCGGTTTCCAGGCCGTACCCCACGAAGATCATGGGCGCTTCCACCTCGAAATCGCCCAGCGAGAGGCTGTCGAACTCCTTGCCGTAATTCAAATGGACGGTAGGGCCCGAACCGGATGCCTTCAATTGAACCTTGTTGGGAGCCAGGGAATCGGCGGTCAGGCCGAAAGTTTGAAAATAAGGGTCCTCGGTGTCGGGCAGGCCCGGCTGAACGCCCGCCAAGGCCATCTGCGAGGCCAGGTAACGGGCGGCAATCTTTTGGCCGCGTTCGGCGGTATCCCGGCCTTCCAGCAGGTCGTCGGCAAGAAATCGGATGTGCGCTCGATATTGAAGATCGATGACTTCCGGGTTGGTGAAAGCGAGCAAGGCGAGCAGTAGTGTCATGAAACAACCTCTGTTATGGCTCCGATCGGCGGATATGGCGAACCGAACGGGTATAGCTCCGAGTCGCTTAAACCAAGGCGAAAGATGCAAAAACAGCGAAACCCGCGCCATGGGATTTTTTACGGCTCCGAACCCGACTATTTTCCACTTTTCGGGAGCCCGGGCCTGCTATGTTAGGACAAATTGGGGTCGAGCCCCATGGAGGAGTAAACAAACGTGACAACTACCCATTGGGAAGAGCCGAACTGCCCCCTATGTAACGCCGCTTCGGCCGATCCCGTCTACGCCTGGTCGGGTGAGCCCGGCTACCGCATCCTCCGTTGCCGATCCTGCGCCTTCTTTTACTTAAGTCCGCGCCCCCGCGAGGAAGACATGGCCGGTCTATACCGGGACGGCGCTTATTACGCGAGCGAGGAAAGCGGCTACGATGATTACCATGCCCAAGAACAGGCGCTGGGCATGACGTTCCGTCGGTTGATGGTCAACCTGAAGAAGCGGGGCATAACGGGCGGTCGCCTGTTGGAGGTGGGCTGCGGCTTCGGCTACCTGCTGCGCGAGGCCGGCGCTTATTTCGATTATCGCGAGGCCACCGACTATTCCCCTGAAGCGGCCGAGCGGGCCGACGCATACGCGGATCGAGTGCACACGGGCGGACTGGAGATGGTGGCGGAGGAGCCCCTGTTCGACCTTGCCGTCGCCAACCATGTCATCGAGCACGTCTACAACCCTCACGCCTTTGTGCGCGATATGGTCAAACGTCTGAAGCCGGGCGGCGCGTTGGTCTTGTCCACCCCCCATATGGGCAGTTGGTGGCGCCGCTGCATGGGTAAACGCTGGCCGTCTTTCAAACTGCCGGAACACATCCTATATTTCGACAAGTCAACCCTGACCAGGCTCATGCAAGAAGCGGGTTTGACCGACCTGCAACCTCTCCCTTATCCCCACGCCTTCCCCATCTCGCTGATCGGGTCCAAGCTGGGATTGAAATTGACCGGTAAATTAGGCAAACCGGCCTTGTGGATACCGGGAACCACCCTGGCCGTAACGGGCCGAAAGCCCTGCGCCGGGTCCCTTTGAAGCGGCCGGTTGTGTCCGGTTGTCAAATTTCAGTTAGCAAGATTCCCCATTTAGGGATTAATCACCGGTATTTAGACGCTTATTGCAACGGAAGCTTAGAAATCATTGAAATCACCCCCTATGCACGCTGCATAGGGTTAAAAACCGTTGATTTTCCGCAACATTAAATTGATGAGGGTCCATTTTCTGCGAATTTGGAGAACATTTTGAAAAATGTGGTTGTGAAACGCCGATACGACAACCCATTAACCTGCATGTGGTTAAAAATCGTTGATTTTGGACCCTATGCACGCTGCATAGGGGTAAAAACCGTTGATTTCACCCCCTATGTAATCTACATAGGGGGTCGCATCAACGGTTTCTAAGGGTATGTAGTCTGCAACCCCCCCAAAATCTCCGAAAACGGGCGTTCATATTTTTACCGGCCGATGATTTCGTCGATTGCAAGAGTTCAACTGAATTCGAGCCCGGTTTGTCAACGATTGCCGGGGCTCGAAACGATATGAACCGGGTATATCATCGGTTTCCGACCCTATGTAGCATGCATAGGGTGTAAAAACATCACGAGAGGACCCTCATGAGAAAAATGTCCGGCGTGACCAGGAGTTTTTAAGAGGTCGCGGGTTACATAGGGGATCGCATCATCGATAACCAAGGTGCGGTTCATTTGAGCGGAATTTTGCGATCATTTCAGTCCGCTCTATCGATGAGTTGGGAGGAGACCGTCACTTCGGATCTGACCCGCGACTTGTTCACCACAAGGGTCGAAGGGGATGAGGATCACCGATGAATCGGTTTGGGCTTCGCCTCTTCTTTCTCCTCTGGTTACCGTCAGCGATAGGGTTACCGGGTCCGTACCCAGGGCTCGGTAGCGGATTTTGTGGGTATCGTCGGGACCCACGATGACGCCGCCTTGGATTGTCCACTGGAATTCGGCGTTGGCCGTATCTCCTCGCGCATAGGCCGAGGCCGGACAACTGCCGACGGTGAAGCTTGGGGCCAGGATGGAGACGTCCAACGGTTCCGTGGAGGTGAAGCGCTCGCGGCGCCACCAGTACCAGTAGCCGTCTTCCGCCCATGCTCTCAGCCATAGGACGTCGTTGTGAACGGTCAGATTACTGGGTTGAGCACTCAAGCGTCCCGGGTTCAGGTCCAGGCTGATTGTTCCCTCCGGCGTGCCGTCGCTTTGCCATAATTCCTGTCCCGTCTCCTCATCGGACGCCCGGAAGAACAGGTGTCCGTCGAAAACGATGCTTTCTTCCAAGGCCTCGCCCAGATTCAGGTCTCGAGCAAGCATGGTCAGGGAATCACTCTCCATGTTGCAGGCCCAGAGGTTATAACGATTGTAGGCATATCGAATATCTTCCGCGAAGTAGATCAGAGAACCGTCCTGGCCAAGGAAGGTGAGTTCCGGCATATCGAAATCGGCCTCGAAATCGTAGATCAGCCTGGTGCCTTCCATGGTGCCGTCCGTGATGTAGAAACCCATCGGCAGGTTGCCGAAGGCGATCACCGGAAAAGCATAGTTGCCGTTTACAGGGCGGTGCTCGGCCCAACGGTGCCGCGCGTCCAGGGAGTTGACAAAAAATTCTCTGCTGCCGTCTTCCGGGTAGCGATAAAGCGTTGCGCCGCCCCAGTGGTTATCGTTATCGAAAAGACGGAAGTTACCGCCGCTCAGGGCCAGAATGGGAAAGATGCCGTCCGGGTCGGGATAGGTGCCTTCCGCCGTGCCGTCCGTGCGATGCCATTCGGTTCTGGTTCTCCAATCTAGAAGATAGCTGTCGTAGTAGGGTACCTCCAGAGCGAAGTACAGCGCCCCGTTCACCAGGCGAAATTCACTGATGCCTTCTTCCCAGGATTGAGGTTCGTCGTCCAGCAGTTCGGCAACTGCAACCACATCCCCGGGGCCGCCCGCGGATATCAGGTGAAAGGCATCATCGATTTGCTTCATGTAATAGAGACGGTCGTCATGGCTCTCGACTTCGAAGTAAAATGGCAATGGCGTGATCGTATCCACAAGCGTCAGGTTTTCCAAATTGCCGTCAGCTACCCAGACCTCAAATTTGTCATGAACGTCTACCGACAAAAAGAATCGATCATCCGCCGGCAATATTTGTCTGACAACAGTGTTCGGACCGAAATCCAGACTCGTCGTTTGGGTTTCTTCCAGGGTATCGCCCAAAAGATGCGCTGTCTGGTCAGAAAGATTGAAGACGACAACGCGGTCACCGGCTGAGAATATTTCGAACCCGCTGAGGTCGGCTCCCTCCAGGCCCAGCACCGGTGTCGATGCGTCGTCGTCCATGCGCCGAAGGGTGTCGGCGGTGATGTAGTAAAGCTTGCCGTTGACGATGTTCGCCTCATAGGCCCCATCCGTGTATTTGGAAGTATCCGGGTTGATATCCAGGAAGGACATGGCGCCGTCCTGAACCAGAACGGGTTCGTCTTCCCCGCCTAATAACACCCGATCACCCGCCGCTGCCAGATCCTTGGTTTCAGGGAAAAAAGAAAGGGGAGCAACCAGGACGGTACCCTCGACAGTGCCGTCCGTACGCATCAGGTGGTGTCGACTGTCGTGAGAGGCGAAACCGTAGGCATAGCCGTCGCCCGGCAGAACCAGATTGTCATTGAGTTCGTCCCGTATGGAAAAGACCCGGAAATCGCCGATTTGCTCGTAACCGCCGCCGGTAAAGCGCAACAAACCCGAACTATTGGCATGCAGTAACAAGGTATCGTTCACAACGGACAGGCCGCTTAGGTGTAGACCGACCAGATTGGTGAAAGCCCGCGTGCCTTCCGGGGTGCCGTCGGTCATCCAAAGGCCGTTGTTGACCTCATTAGGGGCAAGAAAATACAGGGTGTCACCTAGCACGGCTGCCGCCGAAATATCGTCCGCACTGCTCAGGAGTTTCGTGCCTTGGGCGGTTCCGTCGCTTACCCATAGTTCTTCGACGGGGTCGCCGTCGTTTCCACGGTCGATCAGCATGTAGAAGCGATCGGCGGCGGGAATCAGTTCCATGTTCATGCCGCGATCAGGGCCGGGTCCGAACAAGTTTTCGTCCTCAATAAAAAGTGTCACCTCTTCGAAACCGGATTCACCCAAGCGGGAGACAGTGAACCCCCTATCCCGGACAGCGCTAATGGCAAACAGGTCGTCGCCCATATCGACGAACTGAGTTTCTCCCGCAAACAGATCGAAGGGACCCAGGGAAACCGTGGTCTCACCCTCGACCACTGAGAGGATGCCGTCCTCGTAGGTGTAAAACCTGCCGTTGAAAATCCTTGCGCCCTTGATACCTGTCCAAACCCGCGTGTCGTCCGGGTTGATAATGATCAACCCCTGGCTGGAGTCGTAATACAGCCGTCCGTCAATCAACAACAGTTCCCCGCTGACGCCGTAACCTTCGCCGGGCGCCAGGTCTTCAAACAATCGCGGCCGTTCTTCACCGGCTCGCAAGACCCAGAGTTCGCGGCCGAACAGCACGTGTTCCGCGGCAAAGTAGATATCGCCGTTGAAAGCGGTAAAGCTGCCGGGATTTGAAGGGGCCAGGTTGGATGTTTCGATAAGTTCATAGGGCGTGGGCAGTTGGGCAAAGCCGGCAACGGACAAGAAGAGCACAAACAAAGGCAGGAAAGGCATGATGGAATCCTCTAACCGAAAATGAAGCCCGGACGAGGCCGGACGGTTATGGAACAAGCAAGCCTGATGCCGGCCTCTGAAGCCGGGTAAAGGTGATCATTCGAGTCTTTTTTTTCGGGCAAAAAAAATGGCGCCGGATAAACCGGCGCCATGTTAATTAACGAACGATGATGATCACGGCCAGAACCAGACGCCGAAGAAACCAAGATCGAACATATTGGTTGACGAGCTGAATTGCTCGTAGGAGGTTCCTTGAGCGCTGGGGAAGGTCCACCAACTGGAGAAGTCACTGGGACCCGGATCGACCGCACCGCCGCCCTCGGTGACGCCTACAATGGATGAGAAGGAAGAAATCGCCTCGTAGTCGAAGGAGATGCCGCCCCATTTTTGCAGTTCTACCGAGAAGTAGTTGGGCTGGGTGGAGAAGAAGTTGGGAGTACTGACGAAGTTGATCTTCTTGCCGAAGAATGTATCTTCCGCGATGACCAGGCCCGTACTGGGATTCAGGTCGACCCACAGCGGAGCGACGCGGGGCGGGCCGTTCAGCAGCAGGGAAACCGACGAGAAGAAGGACGTATCGGAAGCACCGAAGGTCAGGTTACCGTTGGAGTTGACGAAGACACTGCTGTAGTCCTGGCCGTTGAAGTGGAAGTCGAAACCAAGCGGCAATTCGAAGGTGGTGTCGTCGCCCTGCGGCAGGACCTCACCGTCGTATTTGTTGACCGTCAACAGGTAACGACCGCTGCTGCCGCCGTCGCCGGTGAAATCGAAGTCGGGGAAGGTGGTCACGGCCAGCGCCAGTTCCAGATCTTCATTGGCCTGTAATAACAGGCGCGATTTAAGGCCGCCGCCGCCGTCATCATCGGTGATCAGCAAGTCGCCCGTGTTGCGGTCGAACAGGCCGATGAAGGAGTCCAGGTTACCGCCCACTACCTCGATGGCGATGAACTGGTTAGCCTTGAGATCGAACTCGAAGAAGTCCACATCGTCACTTTCACCGTCGATTCGGGTCAGGTGGAAGCGGCTGCTGTTGCTGCTGAAGTCCGGGCGAATATGCGCCGCGTCGGCCAATGTGTTGTTGGGTTCAAAACGGTCCTTGAAGGCTTTCTTGGGTACGTTGAAACGACGTGAGGTGTTGTCCAGGTCGAAATCCGCCGCGGCGAATTCCTCGTAGAAAGCAACCTTCCAAAAGCTTAGCCACAGACTGTTGCTGAAGTCGTCTTCCGTCTCGAAACCGGTGGTGTTGTCGCTGCCGCAACTGGTGCCGACCACGGCAAAGGCCTCGGTGACGCCGTCATAGGTGAGCGTGACACGACCCTTCTTCTCCAGCTTGATTTCGAAGGTATTGGAGCCGGTAGCGGGGAAGGAGGGTACGCCGTCGAAGCGAACCACGAATTCCTTGGACGAGGGAATGTCGAAGGAAACCACGCCGCCGCCGGTGGGGTTGAGGTCCGTCCACAAACCGGCGATGCGAGGCGGGCCGCCCAACATATCGGCTTTGGATTCGGAGAAATCGGTGCTGGGCGCGCCGAAGGTCAGGTTACCGTTGGAGTTAAGGAACACGGAGGTATAGGTTTCGCCGCAGAGTTGAAAATCGAACGGCAGAGTCAGTTCTACGAAGTCATCGTCACCCAGGGGCACGGGGCCCGGGGCCAGGGTGTTGAAGATGATGTCGATGTCGGGAATGGTGGTGCCGGCAACGGCGGTGATTGTCGTAAACGCGGCCGGGTCATCGGTGGTAGGGTCGGAGGACTCGTTGGCGCCGTTGTACAGTTCCTCGGCGCCGGGCAGAGGACTGAGCGCCGGGGTGGAGAAGGCGCCGGCAAGCAACTCGTCAACGAAAACGATGTAGTCCGCGCCGGGGGTCAGCCCATTCAGGGTATAACGACCCGAGTTGGGGTCGGCCTGACTGCTGGAGGTGGACAGGTAACCCGAAATCACCGAGACCGCGTCGTCGAACGGATCGGCCAGGTTGCGGGCAATGATGTTGACACCGTTGATCCGGGTGGTGCCGTCCGGGCCGAAGATGGTACCGGAGATGCGGCCCACGTTATCCAGGGCGCCGGGCTCGGGATAGAGGGAAGTCAGGTAGGCGATATCATCGGCGGCAGGAGTGGCTTGACCGCCGCCCACAACCGCGAAGGGATACATGGTGGCCAGTCGTTCAAACAGGTTTTCGGGGGGAACGGTATTGTTGGGCGAGGGACCGGTGCTGTCACCGAAAAGCGCTACCTCGGCGTTGACCACCACGTGGGCCAGGCCGCTGAAGTGACCCAGTTCGTGGACCACGACACCGAACAGTTCCTCCAAGGGGAAAAACGCATCCACGGCGCCGCCGTTGATGAAGGCAAGGCCTTCGATGATTTCACAAGCGGAGGGGTTGACCCACTCGGGACCTGCAAAACCAAGGACCCCGGAACCGAAACCGAACAGCAGGTTGAAAATGTCGCCGTCTTCGTCCAAAACGATGGGCGAGATGCCGTCGGGAGTCGGCGTGTTCAAGAGAGCGATGACATTGGTCTCATCGATATCTTGGGCCAGGGCGGGTCCTTTCTTGTAGGAGGCCGCACAGGAGGGGATGTCGGCCCAACGCTGGAAGGCATCGTCGACAAACTGGGTGGCGTCGGCGCTGTTCAAGGTCGCCAGACCACCCATGTCCACATTGTAGGTTATTGCGGTGCCGTTGGCGGGCCAGACAAAGGGCACGCCGGACTGACAGATATCCAGGCTACCGCCGGCGAAACCGGGGAGTATGAGGAGGCAGGCGGCCGTTACCGCGATGACTTTGGAAAAAAGTTGCTTTTTCATTACTTGCCCCCTCCGATGATATTGCGAATCTCATTGGCCAGATCCGTGTAGGTAATGGAGCTGGGATCGGAATGGGCACTGCGTTGGGGCATATCCCGGAAGAGACCCAGGTTATCGATTTCGTTCAGCGGCGTATCCACTTTATTTTTGGTCACGATGCGGAAGCTGCCCTGGCCCAGGCCCACGGTGGTGCACAGACCGGCGGAGCTGGGTTGGGTGCAGAACAGCAGGTACTCGCTGCCAACCTGCAATTCCGGCATTTTGGGCAGAATGGAAATGTGCAGGTTGTCGCCGGAACGACGTTCTTCTTTTTTGACGGTCCCGATCATGGTGATTTCGGCAACCTGCATGTTCTTGACGGTTTGATAGGTGCCTTTCAAACCGTCCGTTACCTGAACCACGTAGGTGACGGTGGGCAGGGTGCCGCCGCCGATTTCCAGGCTTCCGGTTTTCATATCCAGAACGGTACCTCGAAAGATCTTGGCGGAGCGATTGGTGAGTTGGTCAAGGTTCATTTGCATCACATTACCCGCGCTGACCCAGGGGGTGATGATAAGGCCGAAAGCGAGAAGCAACGAAATCTTCCTCACTGAAAACTTCATTAGAAAATCCTCCAAAACTGCTTGTGGTTTCAAAGAAAAACCATTAGATACATTGTGGTTATGGAAAATGGGAAATTGTAGGTTCGAACGAGCAGACCACTACCTGCCCGAAACGCGCCCGGGGTTAAAGGGGAGTTGATCCGAAACCGGGGTGGTTTCGGTGATGAGTACAAGGCAAGGGCGATTACAAACAAGTTTTGTTTGCCGCTACCGAATCAGGGACATGCCATATAAAATCGGGTCTTCAGCTCTCAATCAAAGAGGCGCCCGTTTCACCTGAATCGCATTCGGCAAGGTGCTCACCGGCCGCGGGAAACTGTTGGTTTCCCTGGAGCAACTTGTTTGCAAAAAGCAGCTTGAGACTATCCCGAGTCTTGGGCAGATCTACCTGCTGCCGGTAAGGCAATGGGCAAAGGCAAGATGTCGACCTCTCTCGGCGTAGTGCCGAAGGGAAGGCGTAAGGTTGACAAGGCAGACATGGAATTTACTCCGGTGTAAAGAGTAAGAAGGCTGAACCATCGAACCGCCGAAAGAAATACATCAATAGGTGCAATAAAGCCCGCCGTCGGCGGCATTAGATATGATGTTCAGACTATCTTTCCAGATTTGGTGCTGATTGTACAGACTAAATGTGAAAATTATTCACTTTTTTTATTTTGGGCCGGGTTGCGCGGAATTGCTCTTTTCTGGAAACAGTCAACATCAGCCGGAAGACGTGACCTGATCGTAGTAATGAGGGAGCCGACGGCGCACGGATACGGTGCAATATCCATGCGCGCGCAAGTCCGATATCTCGATCATGCGCGGGCGGAGCGGCAGGGGCTTTCGTCGGTTCGGCTTCCGGAAACCTGTTTAGATGGCCACCACGTCTTTCAACTCCGGCAGCAACTCTCGCAGGCGCGTTTCAATACCGTTTTTCAGAGTCATGGTTGAACTGGGGCAACCGGCGCAGCTGCCTTGCATCATCAGCTGAACGATTCCGTCGTTGTAACCCGCGAAGACGATATTGCCGCCGTCCATGGCCACCATGGGACGAATCTCGTCCAGCACACTTTTGATGATACTGACCTTTTCATCGTCATCCAGGCCCGAATCGCGGTGGATCTTCTCGGCAGGTAGGAAATAGGGTCGCTCACCGCTTTGAATCTGCGTGCGGATGATTTTACCGATGGCCCGGGCAAACTCCTGCCAGGGTTGATCCCCGTCCTTGGTTACCGTAACGAAGTTCTGGAAGGCAAACAGGGTCTTGACGCCTTCCAGTTCGAACAATTTCTCAGCCAACAGGCTGCCCTCGGCCGCCTTGGGGTCGTTGATGGAAATCGGATCGCCGTCAACGATCTGGCGGTCGACGATGAATTTCAAGGCGTCGGGGTTCGGTGTGGGGTTCGCCGTGATATATACCTGCTCGCTGTTCATGCTGTCTCCTCATTTCGGAAATCGCGTCCGCCAAGGGCCGGCCAGGGCATTCTACACCAGCGAGGCCGATCTTGGAAGTCATAAGCGAATGTCGGGTTTGCCGAAATCGGCGCTATACCGCCGCCCCCGGGTATGGGAAACACTGAAGGCGTTGTGCTTATTTCTGAGGCCTGGGGGTAATCAGCGCTCCCCGTTTTCATGAAAAAACAAAAGGGCCGGCTTCCCAGAGGAAAACCGGCCCCGTTTAACTTTTGCGACGCGAAGAGCTAGCCGCCGATACGGTCCATGATACGCTTGATCAACTCCCCCTGCTTTTTCAGTTCGGGATGTTCCGGCACTTCTTTGAGAGCCGCCTTACTGGCCGCGGAGGCTTCCTTGAACTTGCGGGTTTCGATCAGGTTGTTGATCTTCAGGTAGAGCGCATTGCCGTAGTTGTGAGACATGATTTGGCCGTTTTCACCGGCAAGATCCAGCTTGGCGTCGGAGAACGCCTTCTTGTAGACATCGATCTGCGCGGCATAGTCGCCTTCCTTGAAGCTGTCCAACCAGTCTACGTAAGTATTGAAGCGCAGGTCGTTGAGCATGGTTTTGGACCAGTCGGCCTGAACCGCATTGTCCAACATGCTCAAGGCGCTGTCCCAATTCTTGTTTTCGCGCTTGATGTTGCTGAAACGCACCAGAACGGACAGGTAGTTCTTCTGGTTCATTTCGGTCGTAGTATCCTTGGCTGCCAGTTCCAGGGCCTCTTCCAACTTGCCTTTCTTGTCCAACTCAATCAACTCCAACTGGGCCAGACGTTGTCTCATCACCTCGTGCTGCTTGCTGTCGACCTTTTCCAATTTGACCATCAAGGCGTCCATTTTTGTCTTGTTGGCGGCACGTTCGGTCTCGCTCTCCTCATCTTTGTTGTTTTCCCAGATCTTGTCGATGATCAGGGTGTAGGTGTTGGCCAGGACGCGGTTGTATTCTTCCTCGTCGGGCGGGGCGGGGATGGCTTCCAGTACGGCCCTGGCTTCCTCGTACTTCTCGGCGTTGAACAGCTTGGCGGCGTAGTTGTAGTCGCGGACGCCCATGTTACGGAGGAAATCGGTCTTGTACTCACCGGTGTAGTCAGCCAGTTCCTTGCACAATTGGGTCACCAGGTCACGGTTCGACTGCTCCAGGTTGCTGGTGATCAGCTTGACGCCAATGTTGAAGTTGACCGCGTGGTAGATGTCCAATTTGGGGTAGCAGGGGGAAGCGCCTGCCCCAATGCGCGCCGCGCGCACCTGGCCTTGCGCCGCGGCGTCCAGGTCGGTCTTCTCTAATTCGTTGGCCTTGTTATGGGTTTCAAGCATCTTGTTGTACAAAAGCTTTCCCAGGGTTTCC
>JASJCB010000205.1 GCA_030066195.1 Acidobacteriota bacterium | reverse complement strand
TCTCGTCCCTGGATAACCCGCGCTTCAATTTCCAGTTTCAGGTCGTCGACGATCCCACGCCCAACGCCTTTGCCCTGCCCGGCGGTTATGTCTATGTAACCCGAGGCCTGTTGACCCTGGTTGTCTCGGAGGACGAGCTTGCTTGCGTGATCGCCCACGAAATCATCCACATCACCAAAAGGCACTCCATCCGCCAGATGAAGAAAAGCATTCTGCCGCGCTTGTTGGAGGTACCCGGCAACCTGGTCGGCCGGGTGGTGGATAAGGATTTGGGGAAACTGATCAACGCGCCCATTCAAACCAGCAATCTCCTCTTCCAATCGTCCTACAGCCGCAAGTTCGAGCGCGAATCGGACAATCTGGGCATCACCCTGGCCGCTCGGGCGGGTTATAACCCGGCCGCCATGTCGCCCATTTTGACGCGTATCGCCGATGCTGTCGAGATTCTGACCAACCAAAGGGAAAGAAAGAGTTATTTCGACGATCATCCCTACACGCCCAATCGGGTTCGCTCCATCGATCGCCTTTCCCAACAACTGCCCAAGCGTCCCAAGCCTCCTATCGAGCCACTTTACCCCACGCGCCTTGACGGCATGACCTTCGGCGTCAATCCCGAGAAGGGCGTGTTCCGGAAGAACCTGTTCCTGCATCCCGGCTTGAATTTCTCGATCGAGTTTCCAACCGACTGGGAAACCACTAACCAAAGCAGCGCGGTGGGCGCGGTTCATCCCGACCGGCAGGCCGGGATTTTCGTGGGCCTGGTCGACCCGGACTTCGCACCCAAGGTCTATGCCGAGTCCTTTCAGGAAGATATTGCTAAGGAGTACGGGAAGATCATCCGTTCGGAAGCCGTCAAACTGAACGGCAATGAAAGCTGGCTGATCAGCGCCCGAGATGACACCGGCAAGCAGGCCATGTATATCCATATGTTATGGACCCGACTGGACAAACTGTTGTTCCAACTGATCGGGTTCGGGCCCGAGGAATTCCGTCCCCAGTTGAAACAATCGGCTGAAAGTTTAAGCTCCCTGTCAAAAGAAGCGCGCGCATCCGTCAACCGCCGCTTTGTCCAGGTGATCGAAGCCAAACCGGGCGAAACCATCGAACAACTGGCCAAACGGGTTCCCAATATCGTGCATGGCAAGTACACGGCATTCCTCAATGGTTTCGACAGCGCATCGACGGTTCTGAAGCAGGGACAAAAGCTGAAAGTCATTAGAGAACTACCCATCGACAAATCCTATCCCCAATGACGCGGCAGGCGGTCGCGGATGGAACTCGTCATAAAACCAAAAGCTGAGGAGGCAGAATGACCGCACCGAGCGAAGACCTGGTATTCCAAGCGGGCGAAACATTGTTCGATACGGAAGAACCCCTATCGACGGCATTTTTTATCCTGGAAGGTCGCGTGGCCTTACACCTGACCCTGGACCAAAAAACCATTGATCTGGAAATAGGCCCGAATCAATTCGTAGGCGATGCGGCGGTGGCCGTAGGCAGGAAACCGGATGGAAATATGCCGGAATACAAGGCACGCGCCGTTGCCTTGGAACGAGTTACGGCTGCTGCCATTCCCATCGCGGATATCCAGGAAGAACTGGCCGCCTGCCCGCCCCTGCTTCGCGCCTGGTTTGCCTCGTTTATCAGCCGGGTATTGACCATCGTGGAAAAACTCGCCCGACAATGATCGCCATGTCGCACAACACGGCCGGGAGGAATGTTCAATGATCACAGGCGCCGTTCATACCTTGACACCGAACCTGATGCAATCGCTTCAGGATTACCGTTTTCAGCTTAACCGCATGCGTCCCAAGACTGCCGAAGAAACCCCGGCGGCTCCTCCTCCGGCGGAAACTTTGGAACCGGGCGTTCCCTCGGAAAAAACTCCAAGCCCGCTCGACTTCAGTCAAGCACTTGAAAATGCAACGGCGCGTCGGGACGATGCCAAGCAGGCGGCGCTGGAAGTAGGTGCGGTCAAGCAGAAACAAGACCTGATCGATACCTATCTGGCCGCAAGTTCCGATGATCAGGACGAAACACCCGGCGGCATCGAACCTGTCCAAGTCTACAAGACGAGCATGAAATATTCCCGTCGCGCCGATCTGGTCGCCGCCTTCGAGGAAACGGGCGCGGGTCTATCTCAGGGCCTGAATGTCAATATGGTGGTTTGATTGGACAAGGAGCCGAAAAGGCCGAATCGAACAGAATGTGAGACCCGCGTGAGACAACCGGTTGCGATTGTCGGTGCCATGCCTGGTTTTCTCGGCAGCATTTCAACGGAGAAATTGAAAGCATTGGTTTTCAATTTCCTCAAAGCCTCCGAGGGCCGGCAAGGCCTCCACCTGATCCAGGTGAATGATGGGACCTGCATCGACAATGACGAGACGGTTCTCGGTCTCAGTCAGTGCCATGAAGCCCCCACTCGATATCCTCTTCGATGAATTTCTCCATCAAAGCTTCCGAATGAGAGTCCAAATAGCGGCGCAAAGCATCCGCAACCAGGCCGTTGAGGTCGCGATGCCAACCGGCTTCTACGAAACGCTCCGCCTCTTCTCGTAGTCGTGGGGGGATTTCAGCTTGAAGATTCGTCATAACAACCTCCTGCCGGTATTATAGTCGAAATCCTAAACCCAGGTACAAGCTGATCAGCCCGTGGCAAGGACGTTGGTGCGTTTCAAGGAAAGAGACCTGCTGCTTTCCAGGCAGGAAGTCCAGTCTCTTCCAACAAGCCGTATGCAAAGAAACTATTCGATTAAGATCTGCAATTAAATGGGTTGTGTGTAGAACAAACTCATAAGATCCGAAGAAGCTTTATGATCGCCTTGAAGCCCAAATGCCGTGTTTTTTCAAATGATAGGTGACACTTTTGCGACACTTGGTGACACAGTAAAAGCAGGAGGGCTGCTAAATGGCTGGATTTTTGAGCGTAACGGTCGGGGCGCGGAGATTTGAAGCGGGCTGCCTGATCGTCATCGTGTTCGGAGCAGACAACCCGGTGCGGTGGTTGGCTTCCGGGAAAGGCCTCAGAAACGGAAGCCGATGTTGAAGGGAATGTATTCCGTTGCCGTTTGGGTTTCTACCCGATTGTAGCGGGCTTCCACCAGCAGTTCGTAACCCTCTCCCAATTTGAAGCTGAGACCCACGCCAAGGTTGTATCCCAGTTTGGTCGTCGACCGCGAGGCGGTTACCACGTCTCCCTCGATGATCCCGGGGTAGCAATACCAAAGCCAGGGGTCGCAGATAGGGCCGATGTAGAAACCGGGTTCGGTAAGGCTCAGATCCAGGTGATAGCCGCCGATACCGCCGATTACGTTGAAAGCGACGGAGTTACCGATGGGGCGCGCCCACAAAAAACCGGTCGTCAACGACCAGACATCCACCCGGCTGTCATCGGCCTCCGCCTGGCGCTCGATTTCATCGCGTAGTTCGGTGCCGTTATAGGTCAGTTCCGTTTGAAGGCCAACCTTCCAGGCGGACGGCCAATAAATGGCACCGACGGCAAGGTCAAGCCCGTCCTTGGCCAGTTCGCCCGCGTCTCCCGTCGTATCGGTATAACCGAAACTGACCAGACCGAACCAATCTCTTGTATCGTTGTCGGGTTGGGCATAAAGCGGCAAGGCGGCGATGATTAAAAGCCATACCAGGTACTTTTTCATAAGAAATCTCCTTTCAGGTATTCATATGGGTGGTTTTAGCATGACCGGCTTCCGGCTTTCTATAAGACCAAGGTCCAATACGGTATCGGCAACCCTTGTCGGGGTTCCGGTAAAGAACCTCCGGGTCTGAACCTTAGTTCCCGCGAATCCCGTCTATTCAAAAGGACAGGAGAACCGTGGTAAAGTTCCGCTTTCAAGTAAGGGTGCCGGCCGGATTTTGAAAACGGAGGGAACATGTCGCCCACCCCCCCCCACAAGTCTTTAGAACTTCTCAGGGAAAAAGAGATGCTCCATGAGTTTATCCGAACCAGCACGGAGTACATATTCTCCATCGACTTCTCGCCGCCTGTAAGCACTCGAGGATCGGTTGACGAGTTGGTGGAGCGCATGTTCCGCAACGGCCGCTTCGGTTTTGTCAACGAGAGGTTTGCTCGCGGCCTGGGATTGGCGCTCGAGGATTTGATCGGCCGGCCCTGTACCGCCTATTTCAAACAACAAGCGAATCAAGAAGTTATCGAGGCCCTGGTTCAGTCCGGGTTTTCCCTTTTCGACTTCGAATCGGTAGGTTTGGTTGACGGCGAAGAGTTTTATTTACTCAACAATATGGTCGGCACCGTCGAGAACGGCTACCTGCTCCGCTTATTCGGCACGGCGCGAGATATCACGGCTCAGAAACAGGCCGACAGTGAAAATATCCGGCAACGGGAACAACTGATGCATATGAATCGCATCGGTTCCCTGGGTCAAATGGCAAGTTCGGTAGCTCACGAGTTAAACCAACCGCTGACGGCCATTCGCCTCAACGCGGGCGCGGTCAAAATGATGCAGGACAAAGGCATCGATGATCCCGGCGAAACCCTGGCCATTATGGACGACATCCTCGCCGACGTGAGCCGGGCCGGTGAAGTCATTCAACAGATGCGTGATTTGTACATCGGCCGGGTCCATTCTGCCGGGCGTTATGACCTGGGGACCATCATTGCAAACGCGCTTCGTTTATTGAACAGCGAATTGTTGGTAGGCAATATCCGCCTGGTCAGGGAACACGACGGCAGCAGCTTGGGCATCGAGGCGAACGAGATCCAAATCCAACAATTGTTGATCAACCTGATCATGAATGCGTGCGCGGCCCTACGATCGATGGACTCTGTAAAAAACTTAACCGTCCGCACCCGCCGTGAAGACAGCCGTATCATCTTGGAGATCCGGGACAACGGTCCGGGCTTTCCCCAGGAAGACCCGGAGACGGCCTTTTTGCCTTTTGTCACCACTCGCGAGGATGGCAGCGGCATGGGCCTGTCCATTTGCCGGACGATTATCGAGGCCCATCATGGAACCATCGGCGCCCGAAACGCAGAACACGGCGGGGCTTTGGTGACCGTGGTTCTTCCGGCAATTGAAGGGCCGTGATCATCCTCTTAATCCCTTACCGATAAAATCTTCTCCATTTTCGGCAAGACTTTTCGAGGGGCAGGTGCTTCAGACTTTGTGACATGCGATTGCCCTGGGAAGCGGGAAAAGTCGTCCCGACTATTCTTCCGGTTCCGGGAAACGCAGTCCGTCAGGTACTTCCATACCAAAATGCTCCCGCAATAGTTCACCCCAGTGATCCGCTTCGGTGATCGGTGTTTCCGCGCGCACGTCACCGCGCGTTTCGATCAGGCTGCCGGCTGAAAGGGTGATGCGTCCGCCGGGCCTGGCCAGGCTGCATGTGAGCCGTTGGGTGAAGCTGGACTGGGGCGAGGTCTGGTGATGACGGCACATCCCCGTGAAATCAGGAAGGCGCCAGGCCTGTTCGGGGAAGCGAAAGGAGGGTTGCCAATCACCGCCCGGTTTGCGTTTCTGCAGGACGATACCGGCCTCGGTTCGAAGTAACCTGTGGTCCATCAGGTCTTCGCGGTGGACCGCATCCATGACCAGACGCATGGGCGTGCGGAAATTCTCGCCGAATCCCACATCGGCCAGGCGCGGTCCGTCCGGCAGATCCACGCGCAGGAACATGTGATCATGCAAGGGACCGAAGCTGCCGTCGGCCCCGGCCACTCCTGCTGAGTAAAGGCTGACCTGGAAGCCGAGTTCGCGCAAAAGCTCACCGAAGAGGCCGTTCAACTCGTAACAGAAGCCGCCGCGATTTCGGCCGACGATTTTTTGGAAGAAGGCGTTCGGGTCCAGGTGGATGGTCTCGCCTGAATGGATCGACAGGTTCTCGAAAGGCACGCGATGGAGATGCGCCGTCTGGAGGGCGGCCAGTGTTCGGGCATTGGGTTCCCGGGGACCGCTGTAGCCCAAATGTTGTAGATAACGGTTAACGTGCATGATCCCTCTCTTCAGACAATGAATAAACGCAAACGGCGCGGAAAGAGTTTTCCTGTAACCTGGCTCACAATCCAAGCTGAGGTCGGCAATCCTCCATAAAGCCTCCACATTTAGAAACCAGTTTGATGGTAGCCGGGGGGCAACCGGTGAAGAAGAGACGATTGGGAGGAGACATGATGCACCAGGACACACCGGTTGAAATGTTCGGCATTCCCAGCTTGGACACTACGGCTAACAACGAATTGGTCGGCATTTTATTCAAAAACGGCGAAAAAACCTTTCTTATCGACCGGCGCGACAGCATTCGCGGCATCTACGACGCGCTGAAACCGGAAGACGACAAACGCCTGATGCGCGACATCCAAAGCCTTCAGCAGGAAACCCGACGACAGGGCTATGCACCGCTCCCCATGGAGACCGGGGCCACGGGAAGGATCGGGTTGGGCATTTGAGAGCGGGGTTTATCGAGCGTTCTTCCGGGAGGTGCTTCAGTAAGCTGACCAGAAAAAGCTTGATTGAAATGACAGTTGCCGGCAGATTTCAAGGAATACCGGATATTCGGTTCGGTAATTTTGCATTTCGGGGAATCAGGTATGTATCGAATCTACTTTTGGATCTGGATGGTCGGCACCCTACAGCTGTCGGGTGGGAATTATGGGCAACCCTTGGAGCTTGGCAAAATCGGCAAGCCGATCAATGAAGCATCGGGACTGGTTGCGTCTCGAAGACATGCCGATTTGCTCTGGACGCATAACGATTCCGGCGACGGGGCAAAAGTCTATGCGATCAAAACCGACGGGACCCTGGCGACTACCTTCACCCTGAAAGGTGTGAAAGTCTTGGATTGCGAGGATATTGCCGTCGGGCCGGGACCGGATGCGGATCGGCCCTATCTCTACCTGGGCGACACCGGCAATAACCTGGCGCACAGCGGCAAACCCAGGCCGCATATCACCGTATACCGTTTCCCTGAACCTGATTTGCCGGCCGCTTCCAAAATGAAAATCGCCGCGGAGCAAATCGATCATCTGAAGATGACATACCCCGAAGGTGCACGCGACGTGGAGACGCTGCTGGTCGATCCGCTCAACGGTGACATCTACCTGTTGACCAAACGCGATGAATTCAGCCGCGTCTATCGGGCGGCCGCTCCGGCTCCGGGAAACCAGACCATCACTCTGGAGCATATGGGCGATATGCGCATGAGCAGCAATACGGCCGGCGATGTCTCCCCGGACGGAACCCAAATCCTGATCAAAGATTATTTGTACGTGGCCCGCTTCGATAGAAACCCGGCGGAGCCCTTGTGGAAGGCATTGGTGGATACCGAGTTCCAAGCCGTACCGTCATACATTACCGAACCCCAGGGGGAAGCGATTGCTTTCGATTCGGAGGGCAAGGGGTTTTATACCCTCAGCGAAGCGCGCGGCGTTTCCAAGGTGACGCTTTATTATTACCCCACTCTCAAAAAGGATTAACCCCGGCAGAGACAGCGCGATCCCGATCCCCATTGGTATAACGCCGCCCCTGCCGAGGTTAAGTTGTAGCGTGACCCTTAAATCGTCACCGTTGTTCGATTGAGTTTCAGCCCTGCGCTTGGGGCAGCAGGTCGATCATGCCGCCGTCTGCATTAACGTCCGCACCGACCACGAAACTTGCATCGTCGGAACCCAGGAAGGCCACCACGCCGGCGATTTCTTCGGGTGTTCCCATACGGTTCAGCGGAACCATGGCGGAGAAGCCTTGTTTCATGCCGTCGGTTTGTTCCTTGGGCGCGCCCATACGATCGAAAATAGGCGTTTCGACGGGACCCGGGCTGACCACGTTCACGCGGATCTTGCGCGGCAACAGTTCCGCGGAGAGCGTGCGGGCAAAAGAACGCAATGCCGCTTTACTGGCGGAATAGATGGAGGAACCGGGGAAACCGGCCTGGGTGACCACGGAACCGACCAAAACGACCGAGGCGCCCTCTGCCAACAGGGGCAATGCTTTTTGGATGGTATAGTAGGCGCCTTTGACGTTGATATTGAAGTGCAGGTCGAAGTGGTCTTCGTCCACCTCGTTGAGAGGTTTGAAGTGAGCCACGCCTGCATTGACGACCAGGGTGTCGATACGACCGAAACGTTCCGTGACGCTTTCGATCAGGCGGTCCAGGTCGGCGTTGTCGGCCACATCGCCCTGAACGGTTAATGTGTCGCCGCCCAGCGCTTCGCCGGCGGAAGCCAGGGTTTCCTGATTGCGACCGAAGATGGCGATTTGCGCCCCTTCCTGTTGAAGTCGATGGGCGGAGGCAAGACCGATACCGGAGTTGCCGCCCGTGATTACCGCTACTTTATTTTGAAACCTCATAACACCCTCCTAAGGTGGTTGACCGATCGCGTTAGACCAGTCGTCTAGTTTGAACAACATGTGGTACGCGAGGGGGAATGGAGGGTTTCGTTTTTTTGAAAAATTTATCGGCCTGCATCGTTCCGGGTGCGGGCAGTTGCCAGGAAGGGGAGCGGGCGATGAGGTGGGCGAGCACCAGGCTGTACGATGTGGTGATCGAGTTGTTTTTCGTTCGCTCAGCCGGCCAGGATTTTCATCTTTTTCGGACAAAACAAGCCGACCTCTGGATTTGACAACCAAATACAGCTGAATTGGCAACTTCTCAAAAAGCCCGGGTTAGATACAGAGTAGCGTGAACAAGGCCCACCTGGCTCAACCCGGGTATGGAACCGAAAGCCGGCCTGAATGATGACCCTGCTTATGAGCAAGGTGGGTTTTGTTCGCGACGAAGGGACCAGAAAAAAACGCGACGTATGTACGGAGACCGAAGGGAAGCTCCCGGCCGGAAGGGGAGTCTAAACAAACCGCAACAGAGATTCTTTTCGGGCTTAACTGATTTGTAACGGTTTGCGAGGTTGCCTTCGGTCTTTAAGTGATGATTTGTTCCAGAGGGAATGTTTGTCCGGCGCGAACAGACCCGGGCCGCGACGGTAAGCAAGCTTTTTGGAACTTCCCCGGTTTTGGTTCCTTCTTGACGCAATCTATGCCCGGGCCTGTTCACGCTACTACATGACCTTCCCTGTTCTTGGTTCCGGAAAAAATGTTTTGCAGATGCGGTGCTCTGTACTTACTCCTAGCATCAAAAGCGAAAACATAGCTGGTCATGTACTCAATTTTGAAAATAAAATCACCTCAATCGCTTGTTATGAGATCGATGTCTTGTCAAAAACCAGCTTGATACACCTGCATGTATTTCTCTCCGGTTTTAAAAACGACCTTCGAGGTAGTCATGATCTCGTTCCGGCTTTCAAAATAGAGTTGCCGGCTCGGCATGATCTTGTGATTTTGACCGAATACTTCCTTGATGCGGGTTTCAAGTGACGTTTTTTATGCTCGACTTGTATTGTAAATAGTTGCTAAGCTTTTATTTAATCGAGCAACCGTCTTGTTCACCGTACCGATGCGCTTATACGTGAGATTAAATCGATTGACATTGGCATCAATGATGCTTACCATCCGGCAACGCTTGCCTGCACACCGTTTGCCAGGCTGATTTTGCCCGAGGAGGCTCCCTGTGCCGCGTATCATGTATTTGCAGAGTGATCGGAATCGATCTACTTTCATCGGCATCGCCGCCCTGGCCGGGCGGAATGATCTGGATGCCGGGAGAGGCTACATCCCGCCGGCAGTTGCCGATCAGTTGGCCGGTGTCCGGCAGGACTTCAAGTCCGCGCTAAGGATTTACTACGACGCCAGGGCCGATCTGGCCGGGATTGTGGAGACGCACGCCAAGGCGATCGATACCTTGCGCGCCTGTGTGCGACATCTGTGGAAGGACCTGCGCTTTCAATATCGGATGGGACGCATCGGTTTGGAAACGCTGGCATTGATGGAACTCCCGATCAAAGGCATGCCCGGTTTCACGCGCTACGGCGACTGGCTGCAGGCCGGGGCGCGTATGGCGTATCACCTGCGCAACCAGAGCGCCGAACACCCGGAACTGGTTACCAGCCCCTCACTGACTCAACTGACGGAATATGTTGCCGAGGCGGATGATGCGGCCGAACGGCTCGACAAGGCCAAGGCCCTGGTGATGGACGCCCGCGACGACCTGGATGTGCAAAGAGCCGAGGTGGACAGGTTACACGGCTACCTGGCCAAGTTACTGCGCGCCGCGATGCACGGGACGCCCAACCCCGCCCTACGCGACGAGATGCGCCGCTACGGCTATAACTTCCGACCCACCAAAAAGGAAGCGGCGCCGCAACCGGCGCAAGCCGAACAACCCGAGGAAGCTAACGTCGAAAGCGAACCCGCGGCGGATGTGGAGACAAGTCGATATCGAATATGGACCGGACCGCGACAAACCGCCCCCGGCGGCGTGCGAAGCACTCACGACGCGACACGGTTCATCGAGCCGGTGTCCCAATCGCCGCCCCCCGAAGGCTGATTGACGGATATGACGCCGCGGCTGAGAGAAAACCTCGGCTTGAAAATGGCGGCAAACCTGGTTACATCTCACAATTTGAAAAACCCTCCTTTGCTTCATGCCTGTTTTAAGGCACAATTGATGTAGATCCGGCTCGTTTCTATCGGATTCTGCAAACCCTACAACCCCATAGGCTCCTAACCTGAGCAACACGCGAGGGACATTTCCTTCTTATGAGCCACCTGACTTCCTCCACGGAATCTGCTTCGATCGTTGTCATTGACGATACGCCGCTCAATCTGAAATTGCTGGCAGAGTTGTTGAAGCGGAAGGGCTATCATGTGCGCCCCTGCAGCACCGGTCTCGAAGGGTTGAAGGCAGTCCGCGATGAATTGCCCGACCTGGTCTTGCTGGATATCGGTCTGCCCGACAAGGACGGTTACGCCATCTGTGAAGAACTGAAGGCCGATGCCGCCACCCGCGAGGTCCCCGTGATTTTCATCAGCGCCCTCAGCGAGGCCCTGGACAAGGTGCGCGCTTTTGCCGTGGGTGGTGTCGACTTTATCAGCAAACCCTTTCAAGGTCAGGAAGTTCTGGTCCGCATCAAGGCCCATTTGGAATTGTATCTGCTTAAGCGGGATCTTGAACGGCGCGTTGCCGAGCGAACCGCCGAATTGGAAGCCCTGAATACCGCCTACGAGCGGTTCATTCCCCACGAATTTCTCAGCTTCCTGAACAAGTCGCGCATCACGGAAGTTGAATTGGGCGACCAGGTACATCGCGCCATGGCCGTGATGTTTACCGATATTCGCGATTTCACCTCGCTTTCCGAAACCATGACGCCCCAAGACAACTTCCGCTTTATCAATGCCTACCTGAGACGCGTCAGCCCGGTGATCCGACGCCACGGCGGGGTGGTGGACAAATACATCGGCGATTCGATCATGGCCTTGTTCGAGAAGGATGATGCGGGCCGCGCCCTGGACGCCATGGTGGATATCCGTCGTGAAGTTGCCGCCTACAATGAGCATCGCATGGAAACCGGGCGCCGCTCCCTGCAAATAGGTATCGGTCTGCACGTCGGCGATTTGATGATGGGCATCATCGGTGAGGAGATGCGCATGGAAAGCACCGTCATCTCCGACGGAGTCAACCTGGCCAGTCGTTTGGAAAGCCTCACCAAGCACTACGGTGTCTCCATCATCGTCAGCAAACAAACCCTGGCCCTGGTGCCCGACTACCACAAGCGTTATCACGTGCGTTTCCTTGACCTGGTTCAGGTTAAAGGGAAACGCGAGCCGGTTTTGATCTATGAAATGTTCGACGGCGACGAGGAGCGCGTCTTCAATCTGAAGCTGGAGACCCGAGCCGATTTCGAGATGGGTCTCTACCATTTCCACCGCGAGGAATTCGCCGATGCCTGCGCCTATTTCAAAAAAGTCAGTCAGGTGAATATTCAGGATCAAGCCGCCTGGCTCTTTCTGAATCGGGCCACTCATCACAAAAAACACGGTGTCCCCACCGATTGGGTAACCCTGGATTGCCTGAAGGAACCCATACCGCGACCCAATTGATCCAGACAAGACGGCTTTCTTTCCGTACAATAAAGAAGGAGTGTCTTCGAGGTATGTCCGCTTGCCGTCGTTCATCTTTTACTGAAAAAGGAATACCCATGACTTGTCGCCTGTTGTTACTACTCCTCACCTCCCCTCTGTTTGCCCAGGATGTCGTTCAGGAACGGATCTCCGTGGTTCTCCGCGACATTCGCGTCCACGTTGTCGATAGGGACGGAAATCCCGTCACCGGTCTGACAGCTGAAGATTTTGCGCTCCGCGAGGGCAAAACCGACCAAGAGTTAAGCTTCTTCGAAGAAGTGGACCAGCGCACCGGCGCCGTGGTGAAACCCGATACCATCGACCTGACCGAACTGGGCGCCGGCGGCGCCGTGGTCAAACCCGCGGGCCGCGCCGTGATTCTGTTTTTAGATACCAGCAACATCGCCGTGGAAGCATTCGAACCCATGATCAAAGCCGCACAGGATCTGGTGCGCGCGGAGGTCCGCCCCGGCGTGAAGATGAAGATTCTGCACTATGACGATAAGCTGAATCACCTCTCTCCCTTCAGCGAAGACGTCGGTATGTTGGCCGATTCCCTGCTGAAAGCCAGGTATAAAGGGCATTTCCGCCAGGCGCTTCTGCAAAACCAACGGTGGATTATCGACGCCATGGAAGAACTGGATATCGCGGAAGCGGCGTCCGCCCGGGAAGCGGCCGGCAACACGGGCGCCTCGTTAGCCGTCAACCTGGCTGTCGCTCCCCAGTTCGAAGAAAATCGCCGGGAGGAGTTGAACGACTTCATCTATGAGAAGGAACGCCTGAAGATGGCTCATTTCCAGAGCTATTACCTGCAAATGGAGGCCATGGCGCAGATGCTGGGTCCGCATCCCGACACCAAGGCCATTTACCATCTTTCCGGCGGCGTCTACCTACAGCCCGCGGGTGGTCAGTACCTGGATACCCGTGCCCAGTCCAGCAACTTGACCAAGCTTTTGAACCGCCACAATGTGACCGTCTATTCCTTCGTTCAAGCCGACCGCAACCCCATCGGCGAAGTGCTGAAAGTTGGTACGCACCGCATCGAGCCGCCTCGGGTGACCTCCGGTAATTCCCAATTCGAGGATACCTTCCAGCTTCAGAGCGGACCCCATAAGGTGGCCACGGATACCGGGGGCTTCTTTTCCCGGGCCGACGGCACGGCTTCAGTCGCCGCCGAGGTGGTCAAGCTGCAAGAGTCGTCCCGGCACTATTACCGCCTGGTCTATACGGTGGACCCCGAGGATGCCGGCGAGCGTATCCGCGTCAAACTGGTGAACAAGGGCAGAAAATACAAGTTGCACTACGGCAAGGTGTTCGGTCGGAAGAAGGCCTGGAACGAATGGACCAGAACCGACAAGCAGTTGGCCTTTGAAGCGTCTCTGTTCTTCTCGCGCGAGAAACGCAACGAATTGAACTGCCGCTATAGTTTCAACCGATTCAGGAACAAAGACGGCAAGGTGATCATTCCGGTCGCCATAGATCTTCCCCTGGCCAGGGTGCCCAAAAATGGATATGAGATCGGGGTTGCGGCCGTGGGACAGGACGAATCGCTGTACGATGTGATCCAGGCAACCGTGGTCAAACCGCCGCGCGCGGCCGGTATTCGCATGCATCACGTGTTGGTTTCCGAGGCCGATCCGGATGCCGTTCGCTTTTTTGTGCGCAACAATGATACCGGTGAATTCTCGATACACGAAAAAACGACACGGGAACCCATACACACCGAGGATTCGTTCCACCTGAGCGAGGTGGTGCTGTCCCAGGACGACGACTACCGGCTGCTGCCGTTGAACATGATGGAAAACGCCAAGAAGGCCGACAAGGACCGCCGAAGTGTCGATCCCATGGTGCTCGGCGAAATGCTGGTGCGCGGCCGGGAAAAGGTCTACCGTGGTGAACCCCTGAAGCTGTTCTTCCACATCAACGGACTGAGCGGCGACCCGGCCAGACTGTCCCTGCAAATACATGTCATGCAGGGCAAACAATCGGGCTCGGCTCAGTTCCAGCAGTTGGGCATGGTTGAAGTGGACGGCGGTTGGCGTGTCTACGGGCAGATTCCCGATTTGGCTTTGAAGGCGGGCGAGTACGAACTAAGAGTTCAGGCCGTTCACATGGATACGCTCGAAGCCCATACAAGGATTATGCCGCTGATTGTCAGCAACTAGGCCGGCATCCGGCGACGGCAGAACTCCCGGGTGATGCCCCCTCGGGTAACGAGAAAAGCCCTCGGCATATTGCCGGGGGCTGTCCCTTGCAGGCAGGCGAATAACGCCGCTTGTCAACGTAGATCAATGTATTTTGTAAGGCCTATTTGAAACTCACCTCGATGCTGTCTCCGCTGAAGCAGGCGGCCGAAATGGGAATACCAGGGCTGAAAAACATTTCTTTTGTTCTGTTTTCAAACCGTCTTTCGTACGCAACTAAGGGATAAAGCTCAGCATTTCATAATATATGCAAAGACATGGTAGTCCCTGATTCAAGTCATTGAATTCAAGTATTTGAATCAGGACCGGTCAGATCTTAATCGGCAACGGTCACGAGAATTCTTCATCACGCTGAAAGGCCCGTCGGTTATGGTTTTGTCAGAAAAAGGTAAAGGGTTCTTCACCGGCGGCATGTTTCTTGCCGTTAGAGCGGTGTCTTCGTGCATACGGCCCCGCCTTCCCAACCAAGGGCCGCATGGTCCTCGAAATTTCCCTTTCGAGGCGTTTTCTGGATAGATCGTCCGGCCCCGGTCGGACTTAATCACCTAAAAAACTAAGGAGAATTCAGTATGGAGAGAAAGTATAGTCGAATTGCGCTTATGTGCATCTTTTCCGCTTTTCTAGCCGGCTCGGCATTGGCCCAGCAAGAAACCGGTAATATCAATGGTACCGTCAGCGCCGACGGGGGCGACACCCTGCCCGGCGTGACCATCTCCGCTACCGGTAAGTACCTCTTCGGAGAACGTGCCGCCGTTTCTGATGAGAATGGGCGCTACAGCCTGCGAAACCTGCCCAACGGCGAGTATGACGTGACCTTCGTGATGCCCGGTTTCAAAACCGTCAAGCGCACGGGTGTCCGTGTTCAGATCGGTCAAACCACCAACCTGAACGCCACCCTCCCCGTTTCCTCGGTGCAGGAAGTATTGACCGTGACCTCCAACGAGCCGCTGGTCGATACCACCAATGCCAATCAGGGCGACAACTTCAACGCTGAAGACCTGAGCGCGCTGCCCACCACCAACGACCCCTGGTCCATCCTGGAAGTCACCCCCGGTGTTTACATGTCCCAGAACAACATCGGCGGCAACAAGCAGGGCACCCAGGCTCGTTTCGGCGCGCACGGTACGTCTCCCTACCAGAATGCCTACTACGTGGACGGCATCAACCTGACGGATACTTCGGCATCCGGCGCCTCCGGTCAGTACTATGACTACGACACCTTCGAGGCCGTTCAGGTTTCTACCGCTTCCCACGACGCTTCCGTCGGCGCTCCCGGCGTTGCCATCAACATGGTGACCAAAACGGGCTCCAACGAATTCGAAGCAAAGGCATCCTACGGCTACAGTTCGGAAGCCTGGCAGAGCAACAATTCGATTATACGTGACGGCGACGGCGCGGTGCTCAGCAGCCCGCAGGACTACAACCGCGACTTGAACATCAACTTCCGCGGTCCTATCGTCAAAGATAAACTGTGGTTCTTCGTCGCTCATCACGACAACAAAGTCAACCTGTACACGCCCAACACCAACAAAGCACTGTCCGACTTGACCGAGTTGGAGCAAACCAACGCCAACCTGAAGTGGGCCGTCAACGACAGCCACACGGTCAAAGTAGCGTATAACGAAAACAACAAGTCCAAGTCCAACCGCCTGCCCACCTGGCCCTCTTCTTCCTACTACCAGGGCGCCGGTCTCGGCTGGGCTCAGGATGGTCCCGGCGATGCCTGGTACATCCAGGACGAGTGGTTCGTGAACGATGCGCTTACTTTCAACTTCAAGTACGGCCAGCAATCCTTCCCCTTCACCCTGGGCCAACCCGGTGATGCGGCCGCCGATGTTTTGACGCGCTATCCCGTACACGTCAACAACGGTAACGGTACGGCTACTTCCGCCTACTCCTACCCCGTGTACGACCGCTCCAACGATACCTTCACCGCCAAAGGTAACTACTTCAGAACCATCGGCGCCAGCTCCCACGATTTCAGCTTCGGTATCGACTACCTGGCTTCCGAGAACCTGACCGACGACAACTACCCCGGCAACGCCATCGTCTACCAGGACGACGCTACCCAGGGTGAAATCTGGTTCTACCGCCCGGTATTCACCACCAACGAAACGTCCAACACCGCGTTCTACCTCAACGATGTCATCACCCTGAACAAGTGGACCTTCAACGTGGGTCTGCGCTATCAGGTCCAGAACGGCACCATCAATGCCGGTATGGTTGAAGGCACCTGGCAGAACGTACCCGCGGAACTGGGTGTACGCAACGGCCAAACTTTCGCTGATCGTTTTGCCACCGTTACCTCGCCCGAACTGTCGGACGTTGCCGAGTGGAAAGACCTTCTGCCCCGTTTCTCGGTCACCTACGACCTGAACGCGGACGGTCGCACGCTCTTCAAGGTGGGCTTGAACCAGTACGCGCACACCATGAACAATGATGAGTTCGAACTGGCTTCTCCCCTGTCTGAACTCGAAGAGGACTATCCCTGGGAAGACAAAGACGGCAACGGCCTGTTCCTGGGCGACGGCACGGACTGGGATGAAGTAGACTTCGATACCCTGCTGTGGTCCGCGGGCGGCGGCTCCGGTACGGAAATCGCCGACGGCTACGAAGCCCCCATCACCGACGAAGCCATCTTCAACTTCTCCCACCAGTTCGCCAACAACATGGCCCTGTCCACCAGCGTGATCTACCGCAAAACATCCAACATGACCTACACGCGTCAAAACGGCGCCGCCGGTCTGGAAAACTGGGAAGCTACCACGTTCACCGATGCCGAGGGCACCGTCCATGACACCTGGGAATACGTGGGCTCCGGCGTTACCAGTCAAATTCGCACCAACCTGGACGACTATGAAACCGAATACACCGGCTTCGAGGTGACCCTGGGTCAGCGTGGCAAGAACTACAGCTACAACGCATCCTTCACCACGGGCTCCATAGATGTATCCTACAACCTGGACGAGCTCAACACGCCCAACGAAGCAGAAACCCTGCTGACGGGCCGTCGTTTCTCCAACGACTACGCCGGTGAGTGGACCGCCCGCCTGTACGGTTCCTACACCCTGCCCTACGACATCCAGGCATCCGCCAAGGTGCGTATCGATTCCGGCAGCTACTACAACGTTTTCGAACAGTTCAACGACGGCTTGACCACTTCCAGCGTGCTCATCAACGGCCGCGAGACCGATCACCTGCCCTCCTACGAGGTCTTCGACATCGGCTTCGCGCGCACGTTCACCATGGGCAACGCCGGTAACCTGGAACTGAAAGTAGATATCTACAACCTGTTCAACAGCGATACCATCGTGGCCTACCGTTCGGCCAACATTCAATCCAGCGTGTTCGAACAACCCGCCGAAATCCTCGGCCCCCGGGTTGCACGCATCAACATTTCCTACATCTACTAAGTCATCGCACCTAACGGTGCGGGAAATGCGAAAGGCCCGGCGAAAGTCGGGCCTTTTTTGTTCGGCCCGTGTTGACGGAGCATAGATGAAACGATCCGGGAAACAGAAAAAGGAGCCACCGGACCGCGCCCGGGCCGGTAGCTCAAATCTAAGGAGAGTATTAACATTTCTTTGAACGCCGGCCGGCAGGGTAAAGTTTGTAAAAAACTTGAAACGAAACAAGTTTTACATGTTTCATTCGCGGGCCGAACCCCATCGGAAAGTGGGTGAAAATCCGCGACCTTTGGGGAGTTTCCAACAGCTTTTTTGTACGTTTCATTTCATGTGAAACACAGTGATGAGTAACGGTGGATGTTTCGCGACTGGCGCGTTTCACTTTGTTTCACTTTGCAATCTGGCATTCCTCTTGCCCTTATAGATAAGGATGAAGGAGGAAGCCATGAAACAGATATTGATCTTAGGCGCCGGGACTGCCGGAACCATGATGGCCAACCACCTCAATCGGTTGCTGCCCAAGGGCTGGCAAGTTACCGTGGCCGATCCCGAAAACCAGCATCTCTACCAGCCCGGGTTGTTGTTTCTGCCCTTCGGCGCTCGCGATGAACACAAGATCGTCAAGTCTCGCGCCCACACCTTGAAACGCGGCGTAACCTGGTTGCAGAAAGCCGTCGAGACCGTGGATCACGAACACAAAACCGTGATCATGAAAGACGGGCATCGGGAGACCTACGATATCCTTATTATCGCCTCCGGTTCGCACATCCAACCGGATATGACGCCGGGTATGACCGAGGACGAGTGGTACCATTCCATCTTCGACTTCTACAGCCTGGCCGGGGCCCGTGCGTTGCGCGACAAGCTGGCCGACTTCCAGGAAGGCCGCCTGGTGGTCAACGTGGTCGAAATGCCGATCAAGTGCCCCGTCGCGCCCTTGGAATTTCTCTTCCTGGCCGATGACTACTTCCGCAAGCAGGGTCGGCGCGACCGGGTGGAAATCGTGTTCGTCACCCCGCTTGACGCCGCCTTCACCAAACCCGTTGCCGCCAAAGTTTTGGGCAACAGCTTGCTGGACCGCGGCATTCGCCTGGAAACCGAGTTTATGACCGGCGAAATCGACCCCGCTAAAAAGCAGTTGCTCTCCTATGACGAGCGCGGCATCGATTTCGACCTGCTGGTTACCGTGCCCACCCATACCGGCGCCGACTTCGTGGAAGCCTCCGACATCGGCGACGAACTGGCCTTCATCCCCACGGACCGTCACACCCTGGCCGCCAGGGAAATGGAAGACGTCTTCGTGGTGGGCGACGCCACCGACCTGCCGTCTTCCAAGGCCGGTTCGGTTGCCCATTTCCAAGCAGAGTTGCTGACCGAAAACCTGTTGCGCAAGATCCGCGGGGAAGAGCTCGAACCCAGCTTCGACGGTCACAGCAACTGCTTCGTGGAAACCGGCGACGGCAAGGCCATGCTGATCGATTTCAACTACAACGTTGAACCGGTTCCCGGAAGATTTCCCTATGCCTTCGGCCCCTTCAGCCTGATGAGGGAGAGCCGCATGAATCACTGGGCCAAACTGGCGTTCCGACCGACCTACTGGCACGCGTTACTGCCGGGCCGGCGCCTGCCCATCAGCGCCCAAATGTCAACCAGCGGCAAGCAATTGGAATTCCTGGCCGCTGTCACCGAGTAATCGAGGAGGACGTCATGACACAAGCCGTTTATGCAGGAAGCATGGTTGAATTGGACGCCGAGGGTTTCATGACTCGCGCCGATGCCTGGTCTCGTCCGGTCGGCGAGGCCATTTCCCAAGAACTGAATATCTCTTTGACCCCGGAACACTGGAGGTTGATCGACTTCGCCCGCGAGGATTTCAGCATTAAAAACACATCGCCGGGCTTGCGCCGCATCTCCAAGTACACCAAAACCGGGATGAAAGACATCTACCGGCTGTTCCCCAAGGGACCCGGTAAGCTGATCGCCCGCATCGCCGGGCTGCCCAAACCCAAGAGTTGCCTGTAACCTATCGAGATTTCCAAGGAGGACGTCATGACCGAAGCAACCTTGACCGCACCCGTCGAAGCGGAAGTTAACCAGCCCCAAACCATGCAAAAACTGAGCGTGATCTGCTCCAAGGGCAGCCTGGACATGGCCTACCCGGGCTTGATCCTGGCCAACGCGGCGCGGATGTCCGGCATCGACGCCTCGCTGTTCTTCACCTTCTGGGGGCTGGACATCGTCGTCGAGAAGAAGATCGACCATCT
>JASJCB010000385.1 GCA_030066195.1 Acidobacteriota bacterium | reverse complement strand
TGGCCTACAAATTCAACCGGTAGAGTGAGTTTACGAAACTGCTCGTTCTAAACTTAATGGCATTGGGGGTAACCGAGGCGACGAAGTCGCGACGGAACCCCGGGTAGTGCATAGCCAGGCATGAGTCTAGGGACTCAGGGTTTCCCCCTAGTGGCTCATTCAATCGATCCTGACCAGAAGCGAACAGTGATCGGATACATTGAGGGTGAAATCGTCCCGCTCATTACCTTGCAAGTACTCTTGAACCCCGTCCAATGCTTCCGAGGGTGCATGCAACAGTTGCTCTCGGATCAATTCATTGGAACTTGTGTTGACCCAATACGGCCGGAATCCCTCCTGGTGCTTGTCGATGTAGTTGAGGATGGACCAGGGATTGTAAATGGTGGTTTCGCCGACCTTGTAGCCGTTATACCAATCGCTCACTTCCTGCCTCTTGTCCCCCAAGCCGGCTTGCTCAAGCAACGCTGCCGTTTCTGCTTCCGTGAAACCGAACTTGTCGGAAAACGAGTGATTGAGCACCGTAGCCACATCGACGTGATTGAGATCGGAAAAAATGGACTCCCGCGCAACGCGTAAGATCCCCGTGAGCACCGCCTTTTCCAAGACCGGGTTTTCCTTTAGAACTTTCCCCAGTATGCCGCGCATGAAAAGGGCGATTTGCTTGTAATAACCATTTGCGTACCCGGTGTGGATGGGAGAATCGTACTCGTCGATCAGTAAGATGACCTTGCTTTCATGGTGCTTTGCCAGATATTCGGTCAGCATGGCGAGCGAGTTCATCAGTTTCGCTTCGTTACATTGCTCCCTGGCCACGGCCTGGAAATCCTCGGCGTCCCATTCATCCAAACTGTCGAGTAAATATTTTCGGGCCCGATATTCCCTGGCTATCATCGCGGCGAATAGGTCTATAAATCCTTCACAGGTAAGCGACTTCAGATCTTTGAAGGTCAGGAAGATCACCGGATAGCGGCCACGATGGTCCCATAAGTGACTTTGCTGAACAGCCAGACCCACGAAGAGTGCGGCATTCTCCGGCCGGCTCTCGTCAAAGA
Source organism: Acidobacteriota bacterium (assembly GCA_030066195.1). Classification (GTDB taxonomy): domain Bacteria; phylum Acidobacteriota; class Holophagae; order Acanthopleuribacterales; family Acanthopleuribacteraceae; genus JASJCB01. Next base: position 5,109 of record JASJCB010000385.1, on the reverse strand, counting down.
AATTGTGCAGCATGGACATGTTGATGGTCTTTCCGGAGCGCCTGGGTCGCGTGACCATCAGGGTTTCTGCCGAGGCTTCCATGACTTCCACGATAAACATGCTCTTGTCCACATAGTGGTAATCGCGTTGAATGACTTTCTTGAAATCGTCGATACCGATGGGAAGTTTCAGGTTCATGGATCACGCTCCGCCTTACCTGTAAGGATAACATCCCGAATCCGCTGAGTTGATGTGACCACTCGACAGGCACGCCGGTACTGACTCCTGACGGAATAACCACTGAAAGTAGTCGACGCCATCCCAGAAGGCGAAATGCCTGGCGGAGAGGTCGCCTGGATCAGAGACCCTACGGGCAAAAAAGTAGAAAAAACAGACCGGCCTATGGCCGGCGAACCACTGCCGCAAAGTCAGCACGGGCTCCCGCGCCTGTTTGTAATGAAAGCTCGACCATGAGAACAACTCCGGGAAAAGGGAAAGACCGGCCCGCAGAAGGCGAGTTGACAAAGTCCCATGCTGAAATTATATTTGTATCGATTAACGTGCATTAAAAAATTATAGTCATGAAGATGACTTCAGTCTATGTGAGGTATTTAATGAAAAAGATGCTTGATCTTAAAGACATTCGCGTCAATAGCTTTGTCACAGGTATGGAAACCCGGCGTCTTCGCGGAGGCCAGAGCTGTGAATGTGAACTCCCCACCGGTAAGATCTGCAGAAATGTCTGCCAGACGATCCGGGATTTTTGTTAGACGGAAGGTCGCAGCGATCCAGGCCGTTTCAAAAGTGATTTTCAGGCCTGGATCGCCGGCCAATCGTGCTAAGGGTTGAAAATAAGGAATATGAAACCGAGTTTCTGTTGACTTATGTCAAAGACACCCTTTTTGGCGTGGATGCTAAACAAAAAGGACCCGGTCTGTGCTAAAGGAAAGGGACCCACTGGATTTGACAAAAGGCCTGTGCTAAAGAAAAGGGACCCAACACAAAGAAAGTGACGGCCTTCAGACAATTGGTGAAAAATACGTCATGGTTTTCCCCGTGAAGGAGAGTTGAACAGGAATCACCGTCGTTTGGACGAGGCGTGCTCCTTCCAATGAGGAGGGGTCCATGAAAAACGGCGGATTGGTCGCCAAAAAGCCTTGCCGGATCTGTCGGAAGTTTTTTCGTCCGAATCCACGGGTAGGGGATCGTCAGAAGGTCTGCAATGAGGTTTGCCGGAAGGAATGGCGCAAGCGTCAAAATCAGCTGGCATATAGAAAGTCAAAGGACTATCACCGTGGGCGGGCTTTGAGGAAGAAATTGGCGTCTGAGGAGACTGAATCGGAAAAAGAAAAACCGGTGACCGCGTGCTCCCTACAACTCCCGCGGGAAGATATCCAAGCAGTGATGGGAGCCCAAGCCGTGGTGGTCTTGGAATATCTGCTCACGATGCTGTTCAGACTGAGCCGGGAGGGGCCATGGTGACCGGTATTCCCGCTGACAAATCGCATTTGGCGATTAAGACGTGATCAGCAGGTACTCCACTGAAACCAAAAGAGATCGTGAATTACTATTCGCGAAACACGATTAAGACGTGATAACGATGCTTCGTACTGAAAACAATCGGGTTCGAAGACGACTAATCGAAAAACCCGATTAAGACGCGATAGGTTTTCGGGCCTCGGGTTTGTAGACTTTTGACCATGGAGACATTGGGAAGACACCTCGTCGAGGCCGAATTTCATCAACTGGAAATGCCACTGGCGCAAAGCCGGATCAAGAACCCCAAAGCACTGCAATCTTTGATTTCCTCCATCGAAGTCCATGGTCAGCAAACGCCGGTCCAGGCCGTCCAGGTCGAGGGGAAGTTTTATCTTCTCGACGGATATCTTCGGGTGGAAGCCTTGCGCCGCTGTGGCAAAGACACGGTGTGGGTGGCCTGGTCGCGTTGTGATCTGGGCATGGGCCTGCTGATGATGTTGGCCCGCAACCAGGGAAGACAGTGGGAGCCGCTGGAGGAGGCCGAAGTCATCCGTCAATTGGTCACCGATCACCACAAAACCCGTCAGGAAGTGGCCCGGGCCATGGGAAAAGACCCAAGTTGGGTCAGTCGGCGCCTGGCCTTATTGAGCGATTTGCCGGAACCGGTTTTGGAAGCCGTCAGGCAAGGAACCATTGGCTCGTGGGCCGCCGGCAGAGTCCTGGCCCCCATGGCGCGCGCCAATCCGGAGCATGCCGTGAGCCTACTGGGCAAATTAAGCACGGAGCCGCTGAACAGCCGGGATCTCGATTGCTTTTTCAGTTGCTATCGGAATTCGGCCGGGAAGGTTCGCGAGCGGATGATCGCCGATCCCCATCTTTTTCTCAAGGCCCGTCGGTTCAAGCAGGAGGAGCAGGCATCCAGGAAACTTCAGGGTGGTCCCGAGGCGCTTGTGTTGGCGGATCTAAAGGGGATATCGAAAAAGATCCAGCAATTGCAGAAGCAGGCAGATGCACTGGCCGCGGGGGGAGCATTGGCCGACCATGCTGATCTCTTGGAGGCTTTCGAACGCGTGGATACCCAATGGAACCAATTAAAAGCCAGTATCGATAGGAGTCATGATGATTCGAGAACCGATTCAAATTGCGATTCAGCAAATGCACGCCCGGGACATTCCCATCCGGGAGATCAGCCGGAAGTTGAACCTCTCCCGGAAGACGGTTCGGCGTGTGCTGCGCGGAGGCATCCGGACCCAAAAGCGACGCCGGGAAACACCGGACAAGGACCTGGAACTGATCCGGCAATTGTTCCAAGACTGCAAGGGCAATGTGACCCGTGTCCAGGAAATCATGGAACAGAAGTATGCCCGGCCGATCGCCTACAGCACCCTGACCAAAATGGTCCGCGAGGCTCACCTTAGACCCTCCAAACCAAGAGCGGGAAGATATGCCTTTGGTCCGGGCGTTGAAATGCAACACGACACCTCTCCTCACCGGGTTCGCATCGGTGAGAAGACCGTGACCGCTCAATGCGCGGGCCTGGTCCTGGCCTATAGCCGTCGAGCATTTGTTCAGTATTATCCGAGGTTCACCCGCTTCGAAACCAAATGCTACCTCAGCGAGGCCGTTGCTTTCATGAGTGGCGTCTGTAGCCGGTGTGTCATCGACAATACCTGCGTGGTCCTGGCTTCGGGAAGCGGCGCCGATGCGATGATCGCACCGGAAATGGAGGCTTTTGGGCGATGTTACGGGTTCGAATTCTTCGCACACAGCATCGGGAACCCAAACAGGAAACCACTGGTCGAGCGGCTCTTCCACTTCGCGGAAAACAATTTCCTGCCGGGTAGAACCTTCAAGAGTTGGCCGGATCTCAATGAGCAGGCCGCCCGATGGTGCCGGGAGGTTGCCAACGCCAGGGAGAAAAGAAGTCTTGGGATGAGCCCGCAAGCCGCGTGGCTGATGGAGAAATCCTTTCTTCACCCTCTACCGGATGTGCCGCCGCCCGTGTACAAGACGTTCTCGCGGATCGTCGATAACAGCGGCTTCATCAACCTGGAAACCAACCGTTATTCGGTCCCTGAACGCCTGGTCGGCAAACGGTTGGAGGTCCACAAGTACCTTGAGCGCGTGAGGATCTACCACGGCGGGCGACGGGTTGCCGATCACCCCCGGCTCATCGACCAACGTGACGGCCGCATCACAGCTCCCGGCCACCATCCCCCGCTGTTCCGCAAGGCCGAGGAGACAGCCTGTGAACAGGAGCAGAAACTCACGGCGCATCATCCCGACCTCGACGCCTATATCAGCGGACTCAAGCAACGCGTCCGCGGACGAGGCATGGCCCAGTTCCGGCGCCTGCTGAATCTCAAACGGACCTACCCGCACGAGGCCTTTTTAGCCGCGGTTCAACACGCCCTTCATTATTGCCTGTACGATCTCAATCGTTTGGAGAACATGATTCTCGAGCGGGTCGCCGGCGATTTTTTCCAACTCGAAGATGACGGAGCGTGGCCATGCGACTAAAGATCAACCAGCTTTTGGAAGAACTGAAATTTACCGGGATGGCCCATGCCCTCGAGGATGTGCTCGATACCGGTCAAAAGCAGGGGGAACCTGTTGAGGAGACCTTGTGGCGCCTGCTTTCCGAGGAGGCCCGGAGAAGAGTCTGGCCTATCGAATCAAACAGGCAAGACTCCCTTGGGATTGGACCTTGGAAACCTTTCCTTTCAAACAGCAACCCGGGGTCAATGCTTCCCAAATCCGTTCTTTGGCCGGACTTGACTTTATCAAGCAGGCCCGCAACCTCGTCTTCATCGGCCCTCCCGGTACCGGCAAGACAGGCCTGGCCATCAGCCTGGCGAGAAAGGCCGCCCTCAACGGATTGCGAGCCCGGTTTTACAATGCCCAGGATCTACTCGATGAGCTTTATGCCTCCCTGGCCGACCGAACCACGTCTCGCCTGCTCAACCGTTTGGCCAATTACGATTTGTTGGTCCTCGACGAATTGGGATACCTGTCCATCAAACCCGGACAGGCCAATGCCTTCTTCAAGCTGATGGAGATGCGCTACAACCGCAGGTCGACCATCATTACGACCAACCTGATCTATGAAGACTGGTACGGCCTGTTCAAGCGCAAGTCGTTGGTCGATGCGCTACTCGACCGCCTTCAACATCAATGCATCACCATCCAGATCGACGGTCCCTCCTTGAGAGCACTCGGGACCCATCGAAGGAAAGCAGGAACGGTTAAAACCAAAACAACGAACTCGAAGGAGGAGAAGTGAGCCGGACCAAAGATCATCCCCAACAAGAGGTCGATACGGCCTGGAATCTATGGAATGCTCTTAATGAACACGCTGAGACGCTTTGGAATCGATACGAAGCTTCATTTGTGGATTTGATCATAGCAGAGCAAATGGAGGAGATGAGACCGCCTCCTGAACCGGAAGACCTCGATTTCGAGGATGACATTCCCTTCTAATCCCCATGTCCGATAGGCCAATCAACCGGAAAAGGCCCGGGATCGAGACACGTCTCGGTCCCGGGCTTTTTTTACAAACCACGCCACATCCGGGAAATTGGGCAGACGAACTTTAGGAAACGCCCAAAAGCAGAGCCGCCGCCGGGTCAGATTTCCGGTCGCCCCAAGGG
>JASJCB010000387.1 GCA_030066195.1 Acidobacteriota bacterium | reverse complement strand
CCCGAGTTGATGTTTCGTTGGGCACTTTTCCGGGATTGGAACCGACTCCGCGTCGTTCAGGTATAACCAATCCCGGGAACGGAACTGGTCTTCGACCCCGAACACGGTCCTATTCCCGGGAACGGAACCGCCCTGACGAATGTCAACCGGTCCCGTTCTCGGGCAAAAGACCCCTCGACGTCGGCTTAAGGGGTCTTTGGGACAAAAAAGTGGTGAGTTTCAGCCTAATCCTGGATAGTACAATCAAATGAGGCGATATTTCTCAAGATCAATATACCCGTGGTAATCCCGGCCGACTCCATGTAATTCCGGCGGGCATGACGGCCGAGTCGGTCGATGCTTATGATGGAGGGCAGCAACGATTTTTTCGAAACACTAAGAATGATAGAGACCGGCCCGCTGAAGATACGCAAACTGCACGGGCCATGCTCTAACCCTCCGTCGATACTCGCCACGGATCACAGATGAGGATCGGCCCGGTCGCACATTGGCAATCTCAGCCTGGAAGAAGGTTGCTACCTTTCGGACTCCCACTCCACCCTACCGTGAGAAGCTTGTCTCCATACGGCTATTCACCGATTCCCGCCGGAAGAAGGTTGCGCCCCTCCGACCAACATCCTATTCTCCTCAAAAGAAGGATGGACCCACCGGACTAACTGCATATTTTTTCCGAAACTCCGACTGACACGCGAGTCGAAAGGACTTGGAATTCAAAACACCGATGTGCACGGGGGAACATCCTTCTTTCCGGCAGAATACGGCCATGGTCCCGGGGGGCGATCCTTCTCCCGGAGCAGAATTAGGGTTGTTCCCGGAGGTCGAACCTTCTTCCGAGCAGAATAGAAGGTTGTCCCCGAGGGACCAGGCTTCTCGAGTGCTCGAAAGACGGATGGGCGCGCGGGTCAATCATTGTCCGAAAAAAAATATGCGGTTATACCCGGGGGTTCGCCTTCCTTCCGAGTCCACGCCTTACACACCAAGCAATTGATAAAAATATGGTTACTCGCATTGCGGGCTTTGGTGACGGCGCCGATATGTTCCGCCTTTGATGGGAACGCCGGCGGAATCGCCCCATCGGCCGATGCTTCTCGGTTTCCCGGGTTTTGCAGGCCGGCCCGCTCTTGAGATTACCAGAGAAAAAGAGGCGTCGAAACGCCTCTATTCCTGATTTCGTGATTCAGGATCATTACCTGCAGGCCGCTTCCCAGGTGCAATATTCTTGACCGGAGGGGCCGGGACACATGTGGTAGAGGGCCGTCCAGGTATCGTTCGGGCACTCCTGTGTTTCGTACAAACCGCCTACAACGGCTTCTGTTTTGGTGGTGAAACTTTTCACGGAGAGATCGGTTAAGGCCAACTTGGGTTTCATCATTGTTCTCCATTAGAAATAAAGATCTTAATGCATTGGGAGCATTGGCTTTAATTATAACCGGAGTTGAATGGTAACGGCAGTCATTTTTTTAAGAAAGACGGAGTTACAAGGGACTCGAGCCGTTGTGATCGATCTTCATATTGCGGTTGGGGGATCCGAGCCGATAGACGGTGTCGTTTGGTTGTTTTATGCACCGGTTTTCCTTCGTTTTTCGGGCGAGGATTGACTCGGCGCCACATACTCAGATGACAACCTGCTGATATGGTAGGGAAAGCACCTTGACTTTTTGGTAAATTGGTACCAAGCTACCATAAGGAGGTAATACCATGGCAAAATCATCGGGACGTCGCACCGTTGAGCGGGTGCAGACCGGAATTCGCATCGAGAAACGACTGCTCAAAGTCCTTCGCGGTCTTGCCGAGTACACCGAATTGAGTATGGGCGACCTGTTGGAAGGCATCGTATTGCACGCCTTCGAGGGCAAGTCGCCCTTCAAACCCGAAACCATCAAGATCATCGAGGACCTGAAAAAGATCTACGGCTTGGACTACGGCGCGGAGTCGAGTCACAAGCTGATCGAAAAGGAGCAATAATGCACGGCTCGGAATTATTGGCAGCCTTTGAGAACCTCACGTTGGAACCCGCGCTTTTCAATCACGAGAAACATGTTGAAACCGCCTGGCTATATGTGGCAGGCCGGCCGCTTCCGGAGGCCATGGCCGCCTACCGCGACGGTCTGAAACGTTTTTCCGCGCATGCCGGTGTTCCTGGCAAATACCATGAAACCATTACGTTTGCTCTTTTGATGTTAGTCGATCAACGGTATCGGGAGGGACAGGACTGGGATGCGTTTCGCCGGGAAAACCTTGATCTGCTCACCGACTGGCGGACCCTGTTACACCGCTGGTACCGCCCGGAAACCCTGGATAGTGACCTCGCCGGAGCCCGTTATCTGTTACCCGATCGCCTGGTGGAAGAGCCCGCTCAAGTTGCCGGCTAAGGCTACACTTTCCAGGCATCTTTGCAAATTCTCCAAAAAAGTTCTGACATTATGTATCCAGGACATGGCGTGCTCGCACTTAAGTTATGTATTGATCCTAAATGATCTCATAGATAGATCTATTTTCATTTAATTCAGTCTAAATTCCAACGGAGGAAATTGCAATGCGTACTTTAGTGTGTGTTTTAACACTTGCCTTATCGATGACGGCTTTTGCCCAGAAAGATCTCGGAATCAATCCGGGCTTTCCCGATGTAGAAAGCATCAATACCAAGGAAGGTGTTATTCACTGTTTAACCAACGAAGTCTGGCGTGAGCGTAAAGAACAGATCGGCCGTGCCAATTTCAAAGCCGCGGGCCCTTGTGATGAAGGTAATTGTGATGACCCCGTCGTTCGCGACGCCACGGCCATCGGCAACGTTACCGTTGACGTGATCGTACACGTGATGCGCGACAACAACGGCAACAACGGTGTTTCCCAAGCAACCGTCAACGCGACCATCGCTCAAATGAATGCTGACTATGCGGGCAGCGGCACCGGTATCCAGTTCAACCTGGTTGCCACCCGTTTCCACAACAACAGCACCTATGCTTGTATCTCTGCCTATTCTCCTTTCAACAGCACCTGGTACAACGAGATCCTTCAAATGCGCCGGGACTATGCTGAAACCCCCGACGAAGTCTGTAACATTTACATCGGCTGCCAGGACTCCAGCCCTTGGGGCGTCCTGTTGGGCATCGCTACCTTCCCTTGGGACCCCGCTGCCTTGACCAACACCGGTGGTTTTTGGTTGAACAACCTGGCTTCCGGCAGCGGCGAAACGACCGCGTCACACGAAATGGGCCACTGCCTGGGCCTGTGGCACACCCACCACGGTGTCAGCGAAGTTGACGCTTGCTCCACCTGCTACGAATTGGCAGACGGCACCGACGGCGACTCCACGGGTGATTTCTGCTCGGATACTCCGCCCACGCCCACCAACCAGAACTGCTCCGATCCCGGCGGCAGCGACTGCGCGGGCACCCCGTGGGGCAATACCCAAGAAGAGAACATCATGGGTTACTCCAACTGCCGTTCCCTCTTGACCACGCAACAGTCTCGTCGGATGCACTGCTGGTCCAACTCGGTTCTTTCCGGCTGGTTCAACGGCGGAGGCGGCGGCCCCACCAACCAGGCGCCCACCGCTTCTTTCACCTATAATGCCAACAACCTGGCCGTCAGCTTCGACGGCAGCGGTTCCAGCGACTCCGACGGCACCATCACCAGCTATGCTTGGGATTTCGGCGACGGCAACAACGGTTCCGGCCAGACCGTCAATCACACCTACGCTTCCGCGGGTACCTATTCGGTCACCTTGACGGTTACCGATAACGACGGCGCCACGGATACCGACACGCAAAGCGTGACCGTAACTTCCGGTGGCGGCGGCGGTTGGACCACACTGGTCAGTTCCGACTTCGAATCGGGCTGGCAGAGTTGGGTTGACGGCGGCAGCGATGTCCGGCGCAGCTCCAGGGATTCCGCCTACGCCTCGCAAGGCACCTTCTGCGTACGCCTGCGGGACAACAGCGGCGCCGCATCGGCCATGTCCCGCAGCGTCAGCTTCAGCGGTTATTCTCAGGGCCGTATCTCCTTCAACTACTACCCGCGCAGCATGGAAAACAACGAAGACTTCTTCGTTGAAGTAAGCAGCGGTTCCGGTTGGACCGTGGTCGGCCAGTATAGGTCGGGCACCGATTTCTCAAACAACAACCCGACCAGCGCATCGGTAACCTTTAATGCAAGCGGCGTTACCTCCGTTCGTATCCGTTGCGATGCCTCGGCCAACAACGACCAGATCTACGTGGATGAAGTGGTGATCGAAGGTCAGTAACCGTTAACCATAACGCTCTTGGGAAAGGCTCCGGGTGAAAGCTCGGGGCCTTTTCTCGTTTCACGGCAGCACCTCTTCCCCGCCTGCAACTACCAAACCCTTTTTTACGACATGACTAAAGTATCCCGTTTTGGGTTTGTGCAGAATGTGTTTTTATCCATAAAAGGAAGAGGTAACTCCGTATGCTGCGAATTGTGTTGACGGCGCTTATCGTCATGACTTTACCGGTGCTGGGCGGCCCGGTAAATAAGAAGAACAATGAAGAATCGTCCGCGGTCAAGACATGGGACGAGCGGTTGTTTGAAGGTATGAAATACCGCCACATCGGACCTTTCCGAGGCGGGCGGTCCGCCGCGGTTACCGGCGTGCCCGGGCAACCCACGACATTTTACATGGGCGCTACCGGCGGCGGTGTTTGGGTAACCCATGACGGCGGCTCCAGTTGGAAGAACATTTCCGACGGTTTCTTCGGCGGCTCCATCGGCGCCGTGGCCGTCAGCGAGTGGGACAACAACATCATCTATGTCGGCGGCGGTGAGAAGACCGTACGCGGCAATGTCTCCAGCGGTTACGGCATGTGGCGCACCGACGACAAGGGTAAAACCTGGAAACAGGTCGGGCTTACCGACTCGCGGCATATTCCCAGGGTTCGCATTCATCCCAAGGACCCCAATCTGGTCTACGCGGCCGTTATGGGCCATATCTACGGACCCAATGAAGAACGCGGCATCTTTCGTACTCGCGACGGCGGGCAGACCTGGGAAAAGATCCTCTACGTCAGCGACGAGGTCGGCGCGGTCGATCTGGCCGTAGACCCCAACAATGCCCGCGTGATGTATGCCTCCTTCTGGCGCATCATCCGGCGTCCTTACGCCCTGGAAAGCGGCGGCGAAGGCTCCAGCATCTGGAAAACGACCGACGGCGGCGATACCTGGACTGAAATCACGCGTAACAAGGGCCTGCCCCAAGGCACCATCGGCATCAGCGGTCTGTCGGTTTCAGCGGTGAACTCGGATCGAGTTTGGGCGATCATCGAGGCTGAGGACGGCGGTGTCTTTCTTTCCGACGATGCCGGCAAGACCTGGCGCAAGACCAACGATGAGCGCAAATTACGTCAACGGGCCTGGTATTACACGCGGATCTACGCCGATACCAGGGATATCGATACCGTTTATGTCATGAACGTGCGCTTCCAAAAGTCTACCGACGGCGGGCGCAGCTTCAGTTCCATCCCCACCCCGCACGGCGACCACCACGACCTGTGGATCGATCCGGATGATCACAAGCGCATGGTCGTGGCCGACGACGGCGGCGCCCAGGTCACATTCAACGGCGGGGAGTCCTGGTCCACCTATCACAATCAGCCCACCGCCCAGTTCTATCGCGTGACAACGGACAATCATTTTCCCTATCGCATTTACGGCGCGCAACAGGATAACTCCACCGTGCGCATCTATCATCGCACCGGCGGCGGCTCCATTACTGAAGACGATTGGGAACCCACCGCGGGCGGCGAGTCCGGGCACATTGCGCCCCATCCCGAGAATCCCGATATCGTTTACGGCGGCTCCTACGGTGGTTTCTTGACGCGGGTCAACCACGATACGGGCGATTTCCGCATGGTCAATGTATGGCCCGACAACCCCATGGGCCACGGCGCCGAAAACCTGAAGTACCGCTTCCAGTGGAATTTCCCCATCTTTTTCTCGCCCCATGATCCGGGCACCCTCTACGCGGCCGGAAACGTACTTTTCAAAACTCACAACGAGGGGCAGACCTGGGAAGCGATCAGCCCTGACCTGACCCGGGACGACAAGTCGCGGATGGGCTCCTCGGGTGGACCGATCACCAAGGACAATACCAGCGTCGAGTACTACGGCACGGTTTTCGCACTGAGCGAGTCACCGCATGACGAAGACGTGCTCTGGGCCGGCACGGATGACGGCCGTATTCATGTCACCC
>JASJCB010000386.1 GCA_030066195.1 Acidobacteriota bacterium | reverse complement strand
TTTCCTCATTGAACGGCGGTTTGCGAAACAGCTTTTTCTTTTTCGCGTTTTCCACCACGGTATCCACCGCGTAAAGCTTCCAATCATCGAGAATCAAAATAAACGGCCCATAGCGCATCGGCCGCCCGACTTTTCTAGATGTATCCTTCCGATCCTCTGCCATTACGCAAGACCACCTGTTTGTTGATTCCAAATTTCTTTAATCCGCCGGCTGAAGACAGCCATATCGCACACATGACGGCCCGTTTCGATATCCTTCCAAACGCCCATCTCCGAGCGGACACATCCCCTCAACCATCACCGAGAGCCTTTTGCCCTGACACCAGATGAAGACGCTTTAACTTTTTTCACCATTCGACACGTTCGTCAGCAAGCTCAATGGTAAGGAAATAGCTGCCTTAAATCCGCTTCAGTCAGTTTCCCAGTTGTCTTCATTTTTTGATTCATCAATTGGAATCACAAGGGGAAGAGTTGGTAAACGGAGAGCAGAAAGGCGAAGAAAAGAGAAAAACAAGAAAACAAACACCGTATATCCGTAGTCATGAGCGAATTTATCAAAGAATCAAAACCCAAATCATCTAGCAGCAACTATGAATTGATAAGAGTGAGCAAACATAGGAATAAGTATAAAGAACAGAAGTCTATGCAAACAGTGAAGGCAACCTACATTCATAAAGCCCACCCCCCGGCTGGTATTCATGAAATCAGTACTAAAATCGACCCGGTTAATGTAATATTTAGGTAAAGGAGTTCGGTGTGGAAAATGAAGGCGTGCCCAAATACATCCAGGTGATCCGGCTTTTTGAGCCAAATCAAGTGCTGACATTTGCCCAGGCGGCTCGCCTTGCCTGCAATCATTTTGACTGGTACGAAGATGGGGAGGATTCGGCTGTCAAACAGGCAAGTGCCATGCTTCGCGCTTCGCTAAAACCCTACCCGGAACTGATCGTAAAAAAAGGACGAGTCAAGGCCATCGATGGCAGCCTTGCGCTGGCTTTTGCCAATAAACACTTCCCGAAAAATGTCCCCATTTCCTCGTTGGAGCCCTCGCAAGATCCTGCTGCCGTCAAAACCCCCGGCTCTGAGGACCAAAATAGGTACATATCCCCTGTCATCCCTTACACCATAGTGGCAGCCCTGATTTTGGTTTTGGCCCTTTCTCTTTATCAGCGGCCTGGTGAAACGATAGTTGATAAAATTGAAACCCTCAAAAGCCAAGGTGATATCGAAGGGTTGTTAGCCTTAAATCAACCGGAAGTCCTACCGGTTTTCGACCCCCTGGAGGTCGAGGAGAGAGCGAGAGCCCTAAGTGAAATATGGGGTGTCCCTGTATCGGTACCGAACCCGGAGGTCAAAGATTATCCCTACCAGGATCAAATAGGGAAAGCCATATCCGAAATTTCTACGGAGGAGCCAATTGAAATCAATCCGGAACAATTGATTGGAGTTTTGCCTTACCTTTCAACACCTACATGGTTGATGTCCGACGGCGTCATGGTTCGGCCCGTTAAGCTAGGTACTTGGGTGGCTATACCCAATACCGAACAAATAGGGTTTGTGACTGACGTTACCTACTCTGAGATTTTCTTCACCGAAGAATCAGGATTAATGGGAGTTTACCAACGGCCGATGGAGTCTGTTCTTGGTATCTTCCCCCAACACTCCAGCGCCACTCTTTTCTTGGGAAAAGGTAATCTGGCTTTGATTTACGAATACGCAACAGGTCTTCCCTATAATGGCCGAGATGGAAGCTTGATTGGCTGGTTCAAGCCAATCACCAACTTAGATGAGTTGGCTGATCTTACTACCGACATCATGAATCAAAAAGTCCCTCTGGCTATCAGGTTCCACAGTATGTCAATTTCTTCCAATGTGCTACCAGAAAATATTTTAAGGCATATGGTCAATTACCTCCCTTTCGAAGTAGAGTTAAAGATCTCCAGCCATCGTGATAGGATTTGGTTCCGCGGTGAATCATTCAGAGAGATTGGAGAATACTTCGGGCTGGAAGTTATTTGGTCAACACCCGTTATCATGGAGGTAAAATGAAGCGGTTTCTGTTCTTTCTTACCCTCTGCTTTCTTTGTTTGTGTCCATTAACGTCAGAAGACCCGCCAAGCGCAAACTTCATTGAGTTTGACGCTGAAAACTGCGGATTCCCCATGGGTGGTTGCGTAGAAATTCCACCACCTTCATGAGGTAGTCCATGACGCTCTTTCTCTTTCTCCTTTCACAGGTGCCCTTTGATCGCTGTGACGGCATGTTCGGCCTAATGAACCAGCAATGGCATCCTGGTTGTGCCACTAGTACAGGGCCTAAGAATTTGGTATTATTGAGTTACGAGAAACGGCCAAAGCTATTTTCCTTCTACGATGGAAAGTTAAAAGCGGAAAAAACGTTAGACGATCAGGTCGTGTCTATTTATGCTAACGATGGTATTTTATATGTTGCTACCGATTCAAACGTTATAATTTACACCCTTCCCCAACTTGAATTTAGAAAAGCATTAGATTTAAAAGTCAGGTGGTTTTCATCACATGACGATGTTGTCTATGGTATGCGCCGACAGATTGATAATAATTATCATTACCCACTTATTTTTGAGTTGGGTGGAGAAAAATTCCTTAAACGTCCTATGGGATTCAATCAAGGTAGTCAATCCTTCTCGATTACTATGCATAAGGGCACTCATGTCGTTTCCTTCAGTAGAGATCAGCGAATTTTTCTTTCCGATGATGGTGCAAAAGCTATCGAAAGAAAAAGAGGCAGAAGCACGCCGGGGGTAACACCTTTTTTCTCGCTACCCGAGACGCCGGCATTAAAAGTATCCTCGGGCAAAGCTTTTCCAACAGTAGAGGATAAGAAGTGGCTCTTGTTACAAGAGCGGCACCGAGTACCCAAGACTTTGGATTTTCAAATCATCAATGATGACCATTTCCTGTGGGTCCAAGAACTCCCATTCGAATTAAATGGTTACATCGTGGGGACTTTTGTAAAAGTGAGCCACCTTGGAAAAGGATTGGAGGTAATCCGGGAACAAATTGGCTTCGGACAATACCTGGGTTTCAGGAATGAGTCCATTATTTTTCTGCATGACGGGACCATTTCCAAGAGTGCGGAGCAACACTTTGGCAAATCTCTAACATCCTTGGACCAGTTAAGGTCTATCTGGAACCCCTATTTTTCCCGTAGGACACTTCATCCTATTTTGGAAATCATGAAAATACCTTAAAAAAGCGTCAAGTCGGGATAGCCCAATGCGGCAACCGCGGCTACTAAAAATCCCTATCCTGAAGGGATTGCGTCCTAACAGCCCCAGGTTGGCGGGCAAGACACCGTCTTGACTGCCTACCTGGGGTAATACGTTCAAGATTCCCCCCTACCCCGAAGGGCGTTGTGTACACTGCTGATGTGACATGGCATACACCATTTTGAACGAAACGGTTGGGGTTGATCCCACCGGTTTGTTCCATGGCATCCAGGTACACAACGCCCTTCGGGGTAGGGGAAATGGGGGACCGTTACCCCAGGTAGGCCGCGATGACGGAGTCATCACGACCAACCTGGGGCTGATAATGCACAACGCCCTTCGGGGTATAAGAAGACGGCAACAAAGTCAGCGCCTTGTTAAACTCCAGGTCATGTGCCATTCAGGCAACCCGGCTGCTAACAATCACTATCCCGAAGGGATTGCGTCCCATCAGCCCCAGGTTGGCGGGCAAGACACCGTCTTGACTGCCTACCTGGGGTGATAGGTTCCAGATTCCCCCTACCCCGGAGGGCGTTGTGTACACTGCCGGGTACACAACGCCCTTCGGAGTATAAGAAGACGGCAACAAAGGCAAGAAGGTCAGCGCCTTGTAAATCCCCAGGTCATGCGGCATTCAGGTGCCCTGGCTTCAGGCCGGGAAGTCCGCCGTTGTCGCGCCGTAGGTGGTTCGGTATTTGCGCAGGACATAGGTGATCGCGGCTTCCACTTTTGCCGGCGCTTGCTTTGAATGGTGGTGGTAGGCGTACATGGCTCGGGTTTGCGGTCGATAGTCGGGTCGGTGGAGTTGGAGCAGGTCTCCCGTTCGGTGCATCCGGAACAGCAGTTCGGGGACGCAGGTCAGGCCCAATCCCAGGCGCGCCGCCTCCAGGGCCAGTTTGAAGTCGTCCACTTCTACAACGGCTTGGGGTTTGATTTCGACCACGCGACCTTGATTGATGAATGTCCATTTCGTCATGGGGTGGACCAGAATCGCCGGTAGTTTTTCCAGGTCGCCGGGTGCGCCTTTTTTGGGGTCGATGCCTCGGTCGGCCAGGACATCGGGACGGGCGACCAGGACATAGGGGATATCCCATAGCTTGCGGGCCATGGCGGTTGTGTCGGGAAGGGGTCCCACGCGAAAAGCCAGGTCGATGTCTTTGGCCAAGAGGTTTTCCATGCGGTTGTTCAAGCGGAGTTCCAGTTTCAAATCGGGATGCGCCGCCGCCAGTTCCAACAGCCAGGCGCCCATGAAATCGAGACCGCCGCGTATGGGCATGGTTACCGATAAACGGCCCGTCAATTCTCCGGCTTCCTCCAAACAGGCGCGAATCTCCCGATGGAGGTTGTCGACGGGTCGCCGGCCGATCTCGTAGAGGCGCCGGCCGATTTCCGTGACCTGGATTTGTCGGGTGGAACGGTTCAGTAACTGCACGCCCAGTTTCCGCTCCAGTTGGGCGATGCGCCTGCTGACGGTGCTGCGAGGCAGGTCCAGGCTGCCGGCCGCTTTGTTGAAGCTGCCCCGGCGCACCACATCGAGGAAGATAACCAGGTCGTCGAGATAGTCCATGCCGTGTTCCAAAAATGGAATTGTAGTGTCCATTTTTGCCCATTTTCAGGACAAAGACAAGAACCTATCTTTGAATCGAGAAGAATGAGCCATGACCAGGAGGTTTATGATGAGTCATGTCATGAAAGCGGTAAGCATGGACCGGACGGGTGGTCCCGAGGTTCTGGGCATCAACGAGGTAAAACGACCCGAACCCGGGGAGGGCGAGGTGTTGATCGCCAATCGCACCGCCGGTTTGAATTTTATCGACGCCATCGCCAGAAAGGGGGAACTGGCCCCGGAGATGATGCCGCCGATGCCGTTGATTCCCGGTGTGGAGGGGTTCGGCATCATCGAGGCCGTCGGAGAAGGCGTCACTTCACTGAAACCGGGTGACGCGGTGGCCTGGATGGGCCAATTGGGCGCGGGCGGTTACGGGCAGTACACGGTGCTGGACAGCCGTTACGCCGTGCCCTGCCCGGACGGGGTTTCCCCGGAAGCGGCGGCGGCTCTGCCGGTCAACTATCTGACCGCCTACCAGATGCTGTTCAAAACGGGCCGCGCCGAGAAGGGAGATACGGTGCTGGTCCACGCGGCAGCGGGCGGTGTGGGCACGGCGGCTTTGCAACTGGCTCGCTGGGCGGGTCTGTCGGTCATTGCCACCTGCAGCCCGAGCAAGCACGATTACGTGAGGGAATTGGGCGCGCAAACAGTGCTGGACTACCGGCGCGAAGACCTGGTGGAGCAGATTATGGCGGCCACGGACGGCAAGGGCGTTAACTTGACCCTGAACCCGGTTTCCGGGGCCACTGTCGCCAACGACCTGGCCTGTCTGGCCCCGTTCGGCACCTGCCATCTATTCGGGTTCCTGGCCGGTCCGCCGGCGGGTAGTCTGGCCGAGAGCCTGGCCCCTCACTTCGGCAAGAGCGTCGGCATTCGCGTTTCGGGAATCTACACCTGGTACGGGCAGGAGCCCGACTCCTTCCGCAAGGCTTTCGAGCACATCATGGACCTGGCCGCGCGGGGCGACCTGGCGCCCAGTATTCAAGAGGTTCTGCCGGTATCTCGGGCGGGGGAAGCCCAGGAGCTGATAGAATCGGGCAAAACCATGGGCAAACTGGTGCTATCCATAGACCTGTAACCAAAGGTCGGGAACCCGGCTCGAAAAGGTCGGGTTCCCAGGTGACCCTGGAGGCAAATGGGCAACTTCTCAAAAAGCCCGGGTTAGATACAGAGTAGCGTGAACAAACCTCACGTGGCTCGACCTGGGTAAGGAACCGAAAGCCGGCCTGAATGATGACTTTGCTTATGAGCAAGGTGGGTTTTGTTCGCGACGGAGGGACCAGAAAAGAACGCGACGTATGTACGGAGACCGAAGGGAAGCAGCCGGCCTGAAAGGCGGTTTGGATTTGCGTGCG
>JASJCB010000382.1 GCA_030066195.1 Acidobacteriota bacterium | reverse complement strand
GGTTTGTTCGCGCCGGAGGAACCGATTTTCTACGGAATGTGTTAAACGTTCTTCCGAAGGCCGTAGCCCACGCTACTGGAAAAAGCGCTGTCCGGTAGCCGTTCCCTTCGGAACCGATTGCTCGCGTGGCGTTAGCTTTTGGTTTCTCCGACGCGAACAAACCCACCCTCGCTCATAAGCACGGTCTTGATGCTTCTTCTGTCGATGTCCCGGGCGTTAGTCTTTTTCAGGGTGGGCTTGTTCACGCTACTTTTATACCATTCGTAGTAGCGTGAACAAGCCCCCAAGTGAAACGGTCTTACGGGGGGACCTCAAGCCGGCCTGAATCATGACGGTGCTTATGGGCATGTTGGGGGTTTGTTCGCGCCGGGCAACCCCGGGCTCCCGCAAACCCATCGGTCCCCTGCCGGTCAAGAGACCCCTGAGCTTTTTCGCGCAAAAAAATCCGCATGAAGAGATAGACAAGCGAACGTAGTTTCAGTAAGCTGAATTCAAATTACCGGAGCCTTCTGCATGACTGATTACAAGTATGATCTCTTCATCAGCTACAGCCATAAAGATCGATGGTTTATCGAATGGCTGCTTCCCAAAATGGAAGCCGTCGAATTGAAGGTGTGTATCGATCGTCGAGATTTCCGGGTCGGCGCGCCGGCTCTGGTCAATATGGAAAACGGCGTGGCTCAGAGCCGTCGCACCTTGATGGTCCTTTCCCCCAACTGGGTTCAAAGTGAGTGGACCCAATTTGAAGGCATTCTGGTGCAAACAGATGATCCTATTGGTCTCAGGCAAAGCCTGCTACCCATCATGCTCAACGAATGTAAGTTACCTGGAAGACTGGCCATGCTCACCTGGGCAGATTTCCGCGAGCCCTCTCGACATGAGGAAGAGCTGGCCAGGGTACTGAAGCAACTGGACAAAGAGGTTCCTGAAACTGAACCCGATGAACCCGAGGTGGACCTGCGCGAGGACGAAATCACCGGCCGGGAAGACTCGGAGATGCGCAAACGAATCCAGAAAAAAATCGGCCGGGTCCTGGCGCGCACTTATTGGTCGTCTCTTTTGGAATACATCAAAGAAGAGTTGGACTGCCCGGAGGGAAAAAAATGCGCCGCCGCCCTGGTGGAAGCGGATATCCACGACAGCATCATGACCCTGGCTTTAAGCCTGCGCCAGGTTCCGGCCGCAACATCCAACTTGGAACGGCTTTGGGAAGAGGCCAAGGAAATCCTGGGCTGGCTGGTGACCCTGGAGGTAAATCATGCCTGGGCTGAGAGGAACGAGCCCAAGCTGAAACAGGCGGAACGCCTGATCATTCCGGTCCAGACACCGGCGGGTGTTGAAATTGTTCATGCGCGCCTGAACAAGGGCAAGGCCAACCTGCGCAGCAGAGACGGAAAGATCTACGGCGTTTCAGGGCAACACGCGCTCGAAATCCCCGAAGCAGGCTGGGAAGCCGGGAATTGGGCTCAACAGATCAAGGAGATCCTCTTTATCAAGCTCTTCCCCAACCGTGACCCGCCGCAACCATTCCAGGCAAGCGACAATGCCCACTTGAACCAAACCTTGAAGAACAGGGCCAGGGCGGGGGAGCACGCCTACTTGACGGCGGACCTGGGCTCGGACGCCCATGCGTTGAACTTCCCGGGCGTTTACAGCTTATTGCGACAGGACCTTCCCAACCTCCAATGCTTGTTCATTCACGCTGTCGACGGGGAACAGACGTCTCTGATCACCTATGAGTCCGAGGTAAATGCTACACTGGAAGAGTTCTTCAGGCAAAAAAGCCAGGCCATCCCAGCCGAGACAAGGAATTCCGATGATCGATAAATATAAAGCCGGTCAAGTCATCCAACTCCCCGACCAAGGCTCCTGGCCGGCGACCGTCCACGTGGTAGAAAAGGAATCCCTTTGGGCGCTCAAAGCGGCCCTGGCCGCTCGGCGTCCGTTGCTGGTGCGCGGCGAACCCGGTTGCGGCAAGAGTCAGTTGGCCCGAGCCGCCGCGTTTATGCTGGGTCGCGCCTTCCTCTCCGAGGTGGTGCATGCCCGCCAGGAGCATCGGGAACTGCAATGGCATTTCGATGCGGTGGCCCGGTTGGGCGAGGCCCAGGTCTTGGCCGCGAGTCAAGCAACCAACGCCCGTGAACACCTGGCTCCCGAAAAGTTCCTGGGACCCGGGTTGTTGTGGTGGGCCTTCGATTGGACCTCGGCTCAAAAACAATCCCGCTTGTCCTCCGGCGCGGGAGTCGCGGAACCGGAAATACCTGACGGTTGGACCCCTGAACAGGGCTGTGTCGTCTTGATCGACGAAATCGACAAGGCCGAAACCGACCTGCCCAACGGCCTGCTGGAAACCCTGGGCAACGGCGCTTTCCCGGTGCCGCACAAAACCCATCCCGTCAAGGGTCGTGCCCAAAACCCGCCGCTGGTGGTCATTACCACCAACGAGGAACGGGAACTGCCTGCCGCTTTTGTGCGCCGCTGCCTGGTCCTGAACATCGAACTGGAAGAAGACAAGGACAAGCTGATCGACTGGCTGGCCGGGCGGGGCAAGGCCCACCTGGGCGATCTAACCAGTGAAGCCGTGCGCCGTGAGACCGCGGCACTGCTTTATGAGGACCGCACCAAAGCCAGGGATCTCGGCCTGCCCGTGCCGGGCCAGGCGGAGTATTTGGATCTGTTGCGCGCCGTGGCTCATATCGCCGAGGGCGAGACAGAACAACGGGAGGTTTTGGATAACATCCGTCATTTTGCCCTGGTGAAACACAAGGAAACCTCATGACCGCGCCTTTGATCCGAAAAACCGGCCTCAATCGAGCCGACCTGGTCTATTGCCTGGGCGCGCCCCGAGCCGGGACTCCGGACCATATGGTCGCCCTTTTCGGCTTCGAGCCCAAAAAAACCAAACCGGCCGAACAACCCCCTCCGCCCACGCCGCAAGTCGAACCCGTACCTGAAAAGGAGCCGGCGGAAACAGCGGCCACAACCCCTCAACGCTTGGACTTCCGGCATGTCACGCACTTCGAGCGCCGGGAAGCGGAGCCCTCCTACGAGGTGCCGGCATGGGTAACCGAAGCCGAACTCTTGACGCATGATCAACCCGATTTCGATCCCGCTACCCCACTGCCCAAAAAGCCCCCGTTAGTTCCCTGGTCCCGCCTATGGCCCTTCCTGCGGCGCGTGCTCTGCGACCATCGACCGTCCAGGGAAATCGACTACAACCGCGCGGTCGATGCCCTGGCGCGTGGTAATCCTGTCAAGCACCTGCCGCGCCGACAGACGCGTTTCTGGTCGCCGGTTTGCCAGATCATCATCGACCGCGCCTTCCGCCTGACCCCGTTCCACGGCGACTTTCGCGACCTGGTCGAAGGCTTGATTGCCCTGCGCGGCAGAGAGGGTTTACAGGTACTCTACCTGGACCACGGGCCCGCCGGCGACGTACGCGACTGGTTGCGGTCGGACCTCCCTCCACGTCCCTACGCGCCGCCCCCGCCGGGTTCGCCGATCCTGGTACTCGGCGACCTGGGCTGCCTGGCCGGCAACCCGGAAACCCGGAAAGCCTGGCGAAGGTTCGGCAGGCAAATCTCAGCCTTTCAACCCGTAGTTCTGATGCCCTGTGCCCCCGATTCCTGGGACCCCGTCCTGACGCCCTTTTGGCGCCCGGTATTCTGGGACCGGGGGCGTCGTTTGACCCTGACGAGCGGGCGACATGGGGGTGGGCGCGACACCGGGGACGATGCCGGTTTGTCGCGGTTATTGCGCCTGCTGGCCCCCGCGTTGCGCATCGAGCCGGGCCTGTTGCGCGCCGCCCGCTTCCTCCTGCCCCAGGGCCGGGTAACCGTGAACGGCGAGGCCATGGCCTGGCGGCACGCGCACACAGCCGCCAACCCGCTGGCCTGTTCCATTCGGCCGGCCTGGGTTCCGCACTACCGCGCCGCCTTCGCAAAACTGGACCCCAGGCTTCAAGCAGCGGCCGCGAACCTGATTGAAACCTGGCACCAGCGCCTGCCGCCTTCCACCCGCGCCATGGAAACCGTCGTCAGCCGCAACCTGCGCGGACTTCCCATGGCTGATGCGTATATCGCCAGGGTGGTCCGCACCCTGATGTCCCGCTCCGGCCGGACCGCGAACCTGGAACTGTGGTTCGATCGCATGGCCGACCGGCAACATCGACAGATGTGGGATGACCCCGGGATGGTCGCCGCCTGGGCGCTGGCCTGCCTGCACCGGGGTCGGGAAGTCCCGGAGGGTTTGGACCTGCTGCGGGCGCCCTGGGCCTTGCAACTCGGTGAAAGGGAAACCACCTGGGCACTGGTTCGGGAGGGCAGGCGTTTGCGCTTACTACCGACCGAAAACGCGGCCTGCCCCGTGTTATCCTTCCGCACGCGGGCCGAAATGATCACCCATGGGGATCAGCATGTCAGCATCCCCCTGAGTTTGGAGGTCGGCAATGCCGTCGCCTTGCCCGAACACCCACTGATTATCAAGACGGAGCGGGCGTCCTTCACCCTGGCCCCGGCCGAAAAACCCGCATGGGCCCAAGCCATGGGCCGGGATCAGGAGGGCCTGTTCGTGCGTTTCACCACTGATGATGAGCAACGCCAGGCTTATTGGCATCCCCCGCAACCCATTCCGGTCATCGTCGAGGGTCAAAAAAGAGAATTGCCGCCTATTGAGGGTTGCTGGATGGACGCGGCCATGTACCGAATGGTTCGGGGGCCGGGCCTCACCAAACCGTCATGGGCCGTCGATTTCGGCTTGGATGAATACGGCGCTTTTGCCACCTTCCGCATCAAAAAGGTAACGTTACGCATGCGCTTGATCCTGCCCGGCAAGTTCCTCATGGGTTCCTCCAAAGACGAACCGGAACGCTATAACGACGAATTACAGCATGAGGTCACGCTCACGCGAGGGTTCTGGTTGGCCGAAACCGCCTGCACCCAGACGCTCTGGCAGGCGGTCATGAAAAAGAACCCTTCAGATTTCAGAGGTTCGAAACGGCCGGTCGAGAACGTGAGTTGGAACGACACCCAAACCTTCTTCAAAAGGGTCGGCGCCGGCCGGGGGGAATCGGTGCTACGATTGCCGACAGAGGCCGAATGGGAATACGCTTGCCGCGCGGGAACACGGACACCGTTTTGGTTTGGGAACCAAATCACCCCGGAACAGGTGAATTATGATTGGAATCATGGTGAAACCGTCCCCGTCAAAGCCTTGCCGGCCAACGCTTGGGGGTTGTACCAGATGCTCGGCAATGTGTATGAGTGGTGTCAAGATGAATTCGGAAACTATGAACCCGGTCCTACCGTGGACCCGGTAAGCACTGCGACCGGCGAGAGGCGCGTGCTGCGCGGCGGCTCTTGGGACGTCCTCGGCGGGATCGTGCGGTCAGCCTACCGCTTCAGCGCCGGGCCCGGGTACCGCAGCGACGATATCGGCTTTCGCCCGGCCCGAGGTCTTTAAAGGAAAACAAGCATGCATGCAGGAAAACAGGAAAAACGAGCTTTGCCAAGACCTGCTGAGGGACGAAGCAGTCGGGCAATGCGGGGGCCGCGATGAAGATTCGCTGTTTCACCATCCCAACCCAAGATCCGGAGCCCGCAGAAACCGAGCTAAACGCCTTTTTGGCCGGTCATCGAATCGGCCTGCATGCCTTACAGGCGGGGTACCAGGCGGTCAAGTCCGTCACGGATCGAGCCGCGAGCCGATCCTGGCGAAACCGGCAGTTACTTCTCATTCCCCCACCGGAGGTTTAGACCATGGAAGCGATCGACCTGTTTCAAAGCTTTCCCTACCCTTGGGCGTCGGATTGGGGCGAAGACGAATCCGGCATCTGGTTCGGAACGATGCACGAGGGGGTTCGCCTTGGGTTCCGGTGGATAGAACCGGGGACCTTTCTCATGGGTTCGCCGGAAGACGAGCCGGGGCGTTGGGATGGTGAAGGACCCCGGCATCAGGTCACTTTGTCACGGGGTTTCTGGATGGCGGAGACAACTTGCACCCAGGCACTATGGCAGGCGGTCATGGGCGAAAACCCCAGCCGCTTCAAGGGCCCCGATCTTCCGATAGAGAATGTGAGTTGGCATGATGTGACGCGGTTTCTGGACAAACTGAACGGCGCGCGGCCGGAACTGGCTTTGAGACTGCCCACTGAGGCGGAGTGGGAATATGCATGCCGAGTGGGAACAAACGGCCCCTTCTCTTTCGGAGAACAAATCACCACGGAACAAGTCAATTATGACGGAAATCATCCCTACCACGGGGGGGAGAAAGGGGAGTACCGCGAAAGGACGGTTCCCGTAAAGTCGTTGCCGGCGAACGCCTGGGGGTTGTATCAAAT
>JASJCB010000383.1 GCA_030066195.1 Acidobacteriota bacterium | reverse complement strand
AAAAAGACAGGCGGCCGGGGCGACCCCTTTTCGATCAGTGAAAAAAGACAGGCGGCCGGGGCGACCCCTCTTCGATCAGTGAAAAAAGACAGGCGGCCGGGGCGACCCCTCTTCGATCAGCGAAAAAAGACAGGCGGCCGGGGCGACCCCTTTTCGATCAGTGAAAAAAGACAGGCGGCCGGGGCGACCCCTTTTCGACCTGTGAAAAAAGGTAGGCGGCCGGGGCGACCCCTCTTCGATCAGCGAAAAAAGACAGGCGGCCGGGGCGACCCCTCTTCGATCAGTGAAAAAAGACAGGTTTCGTTCGATCTATGAAACGCGGGCTGAAAGAAAAAGATACAGAAGGCAGGAGCATGCGGCCCTGTTGCGAAGGGGATTGCCTTCGGAAAACGATTGGTATACCGCGTGGGTTTTGGGTTCCTTCGTCGCGAACAAACGCACCCCGTGCCGGTAAGCACGCACTTGATACTTCAACTTTGGATGTCCATGTGGTACAGCGGTTTACGGGTGCGCTTGTTCACGCTACGTTTGGTTTTCCGGTAGCTCCGGCAGGCGGAGGTGAATTTTTGGAGTCAGGTTTGAAGCCCTGACCATCCGAGGTCCGTCAGGAAACTCCGGAAGCATGATAAAAGCAACTTCGGGGTATTCCCGGCCCCTGGGCACGCACTCATTCTGCGTGCGCGGTACTAACGATTTCGGGGTGACCACTTACCGCTTTCAGTGTATGCTTATCCAGTTGACAGCATGCGGTAAATCTACACAAAAGGTACGCTTATCACAGCCGTGGATCGCGTCCCGGTTGCGGCGTGATTCGTCATGAGGGAGGATACTGCATGTCGTTTGAACTTCGAGGGGTATGGGTTTTGTGGGCGTCGGTTACATTCGGCGCGGCCGGTGATTGGCCGCCGGAGGTTTGGACCCGACCGACAGATCCCTTTCATATCGACGGGCCCGTCTATTACGTGGGCAGTCGTGAACTGACGGCTTATTTGTTGGTGGATGAAGCGGGTCTGGTGCTGATCAATGTCGGCATGCAGGAAAATGTGCCCCTGGTATTCGCCTCCATCCGCAAACTGGGTTTCGATCCGCAACGCATTCGCTACCTGTTGATCACGCAAGCCCACATGGATCACGCCGGGGGAGCGGCCCTGGTCCGTGAGGAAACCGGGGCGGTGGTTTTGGCGGGCGTCGCCGATGTCCCCCTCTTGCAGCGGGGCGGTCTGGAAGATCATGTCTTTGCCGACAGGCTTCCGTTCAAACCCGTGACCGAACCCCGGGGCTTGCGTCACGGCGAGCGGGTGGTTTGCGGCAAACTCTCGCTGGAGACGATTGCGATACCCGGACACACGCCCGGCAGTTCGAGCTGGCTGCTGCGACGGGAAAAACCGGAACCCGTTCGGATGCTGTTCCTCGGTTCGCTTTCGGTCCTACCGGATGCGAGATTGATCGAGAATCCCATCTACCCGACAGTCGTCGACGATTTCCGAACCAGTTACCGACGACTGGAATCGGTGCGGGCGGATTATGTCTTCCCGGACCATTTCATGTTTGCCCATCCTCCCGGCGTGACCCATGAGGACAAACCGCGCGGGGAATGGTTCAAACGGCCGGAGTTATTGACCGCACAGATCGATCGCTCACGCAAGGCCCTGGAGCGCAACCTGAAGCAAGCAGCGGAGACACCGAACGATCCATAAGTTTAACGACCACGGACCTTGCACCCGGGCGGGAACAGCCCGGGTGCGGATTGAAGGTCAATGGGTCGGTTTCTTGGAGGCGCATGCCGTGTTTGTGGGGCATTTCGAGGCTTTGGCATTCTCCTTCGCGGCGGTTTTGGTTTGGCTGCATTTGGCGATGACGGCTTTGCAGTCTTCCTTGCTGCCCTTGCATTTTTTGGCGAGTTCGGGGCACTTTTTGAGGCAGTCCTCTACCGTCGCGCCCTCCGGGCAAGGCGGGCAGTCGGGCTCGGGTTGACATTGAGCGGTAGCGGCTTTCGCGTCTGCCGCCTTGGTGGGAGCGGGTTCCGCGCCTGCCGTCGCCCAAACGACAGCCATGGCGCAAATAAGCAGAATGATTCCTAGTCGGTTCGTCATAAAGACCTCCTGATCGTGGTTGCGTCTACTACGACGCGTAGTATTTAAAGGCAAAAAAACAGTTAATGACAGTCGGGGTCCACCGTCGGACAGCCGGCGATCGTTTCCATATGGGCGCCGACCACATCGCGGTAGCTGCCCAAAACGTGGTAACGGAAGAGAAAGACCCCGGCCGACAGCATCAGCACCAAACCGGCGGCCCGGCTGAAGGTTTCCAGTTTGCGGGTCAGGTTGGGCTTTCGGTAGTCGACCAGGCGCGTCACCCGGCGTTCCAGGCAGGATCGGCCCAAAAGCAGCGCGTGCATGACGGGCAGTCGCGTGTCGGACCCGCCGAGAGCCCGCATCCATTCCCAGGCTTTTACCAGTGAGGACGCCAAAACGAGCGGTTGGGTGCCGCGGCTGATGGCGTGATCGTCACAGGCATGTTCGCAACGATTCTTGTACCAACCGCGCATCAACAGGCGCCAGCCTGCCATGCCGGCCAGGGTAAAGCCTAGAAACAGGACACAGGCCGCCCAACTGGCAAAGATACGATGCCCCAACAACACCACCGCGAACAGCGGCGCCGCCGCAAACCAGGTCTCCAGGACCCAAACCACCAGGTTGTCGCGGCGCGCAACATGACCCAGTTCGTGCGCCAACACGGCGCCGCGCTCTTCCCGGTCCAAGCGGTCCATAAATCGCGGCGAAAGGAATACCCGGGGTTTGAAAACCCCCAGGGTAAAGGCCGGCAGGCGGGCGTGATGATAGAAGTAGAGGGGCGGCGCTTGTTTCAGGCCCATGGCTGAGGCAAGATCGCGATACTGGGTCCACAGGTCGTTGTTTTCGGACCGAGGAGCTGCCGTGGAAGCGCGGTTCAGACGGCTCAGATAAAGGAATTGCAACCCGAGGCGAGCGACGAGTACCGCAAACAAGGCAAGCGATAACATACGAATGCCGTCAAACAACCCGCATTCACCCAGGCTGCGCCAGAGGACGGCGTAATTGACGGCAAGCTCGTTCTGTAGGCCGGTAAACAGGTTCATGACTTGCGCTTCTCCTGGATCAAACGGGCCAGTTCCGCCATGCGATCGGGATCCGTGCTCTCTACGCTGTCGACAAAAGCGCTGAGGGCCGGCGTGCCCCAATCCTCCAGGAGCGCGGAGAAGATGCGGCCGGACGCTGCAGCCGCAAACTGTTCGCGATTGACGGAGGGGGCGTAGACATAGGACTTACCGTCCTTTTGCCGTTCCAAAAGACCTTTTTCGGCCAGGCGGGTCATGACGGTCATCACGGTGGTATAGGCAATCTTACCATCTTCCGAAAGCGCGGAGTGGACCTGGCGAACGGAAGCGTTGCCGGACTCCCAAAGGCGTTCCATGATGCGCGCTTCCAATTCGCCCAAAAGCCGGCCGAGCCCGTCTTTGTGCGGCTGGAACGAGAAGCTGAAGTCTTCGATGGTCACGCGCGCCTCCAAACTACGACAAGGCGTAGTAGATGTTCTCAGCAGTATACTACGTCGTGTCGTAGATCGGGTTTCTTTTTTTGAAAAAATAGTTCAAGCCACCGGTTTCGGATACCGAACCTTACGTTCGACAATTTCCAAATGTGATGTTTCCGCTTATGCGTTGCAGCGCATGAGCGGAAACCTATTTATGGCCGCGCCTGGTGAGGATGAGGACACACATCAGGGTATGCAACTGGATCAGGGAAAGGACATTGGCGGGCAGGTTGACGGGCAGCAGGATGGTGCTCTCGGCGACAAAAAAAGTAAGCGCGTGCGATAGGGAGACCAGGCAACCGGCCAGGATGCCCAGGATCATGTAGAGGCTCGCAAAAAGACTCAAGGGTCGACGACAGGGGGCGGGGGGCTCCACCACACGTCGAACCTCGGGCTGGGGAAGTGCGCGACGTCGCGGAGGTCGAGACTTCACTCGGTCAGGCATCGGGAGTGTGCGGCTGTCCGCGCGCCAGTCGCCCAGCAACTTGCGGTTGCAACGAACACAGCGCTCGCTCTTTTCCTGGTTGTGGTAACAGTTGGGACAAATCACTCTCGCCGCCGATTCCCGGTCCGGAGATGCTTCGCTTTCACGGCGACGGGCGCCCAACGGCACCTCCAGAAACAGGTGTTCCGCGGTTGTGTCGTTATATTCCAGACTATGGGTCAGGTCGGTATTCGATGCGTGGCCGCCCAAGACGGTTCGGGCCATGGGAAACCCCTGGTTCAATGCGTTGACGGTCATATATTGTTGCCTCGTCCGGGATAGTAACCGGTAAACAAGGGAAAATCATCCGGCTCTAGAAACCTTGTCGGAAAAAAGACAGGCGAGCTTGATGCGCGGGCGCGGTCGACAGGTATAAACCGTTTCCATGATATAAGTTAAGCGAATGGTGACAGTAAAGAAAAAATGGGCTTCCCGGCCCGGGCCAATTGACTCCCTTTTCCGTATGGAACGCCCTGAGCTTCTTATGTTCCCGGTCTGCTTGTACCCGGGTGAGCAGGTTACGAATGTAGTTGCGAGTACCCACGGCCGGAGGAAACAGCAAGAACCCCGTGAAGAGCGGCTTCCGGGTGTGCCGGGTGTTCAAAGTCCTTCCCTTCTGCTAAAATCGCGTTTGTAAAGGCGCCCATGTCTTCCGGCCGGATCCAAGTTCCTTGCCGCGAAGGTCATTCATGGGCTCTTCCTTCCAGGGAGGGGACATGACAACTCACCAGGCCGGAGAAGTGTTGATTATCGGCGCCAATTTTGCCGGTCTCGCCGCGGCCGGGTCATTTTCCTCTGCCCACAAAGTAACCGTGGTCGATGCTTCTCCCTACCTGGAATTCCTGCCCAATATCCACGAGTTGATCTCGGGTTTTAAGAGTCCCGAATTGCTGCGAACTCCCAAGAAGCGCTTGATCGACCGCATGGGTCACTCGTTTCTTGAAGAAAAAGTCATCGAACTAGATCCCGGCGGTTGCCGGGCAATCACGGAATCGGGCAAGACACTGAACTTCGATGTGTGCATTGTGGCGATAGGCGGTGTGAACGACACCTACGGTATCCCGGGCGCCGCGGAGCATGGCCTGCCGTTGAAATCGGTTGCGGACGGCCGGGAGATCTACAATCGATTGTCCGCTTTGGTCCAAGATAAGCCGGAATGCTCCGTGGTCATTGTGGGCGGCGGGTTGGAAGGCGTGGAATCGCTGGGCGAGGTCCTGCGGCGGTATCGTTCTAACAAGGGCCTCCGCGTTCACCTGGTCGAGAAGGAAACGGTTCTACTCATCGAGGAACCCAAAGCCTTGGACCGGGAAATCAGGAAACGTTTACGCAAGCTGCCGGTTACCTTCCACACGGGTCAGAGGGTTGTGGAGGTAGAGAAAGATAAGCTGACATTAGCAAGCGGCGAGGTGTTGCCCGCCGACCTGACGATTTGGACCGGGGGCGCCGCACCGAATCCGCTGCTTGCCCAAGCCGGTCTGGCGAGTGGACCGAATCGTTGGGCAATGGTAAACAAGAGCTTACAAAGCGAGGTTCACGAGAATATCTTCGTAGCCGGCGATGCGGCCGAACTACCCCGACCCCTGGCAAAGCAGGCTTATTATGCGCTCGACATGGGCCGATGCGCCGCCGCCAATGCCCGGCGCCGGCTGCGCGGCAAGACGCTTCAACCGCTTTGTGCTCTACCCAGACCCTCCCTGATCGCGCTCGGTGATCTGGACACCTACCTGGTATTCGGCCGGCTCGCCGTTGCGGGTAAGGGTCTGGCCGGATTGAAGGAAGTCATCTTCCAGTACAATATGTCAAAGCAGGACCCTCCCCTTGCCTGGCCTTCGTTATTCGAACTCCAGGAACGGTTGTGGTCAGGTTTCAGCAACCTGATCCTACCCAGGATCTTCTCGCCGTTCTCCATCCCGGAATTGGGCGTGGTTCGGTTATTGAGCTTATAGTGCATTCGGCGGCAAACCTCCCTTTGAACGATGCCGCCGACCACGGGTCGCACCGAACCGAACAGCCCGTTTCAACGTATAAACAGGTGGGGATCAGTGTGCCGCAAAATGTCCACGGGAGGTTTCCGATGAAAGACCTGCTCAGCCTGAAGCGCACTCAAGTAACCTTCGATAGAAAACAACAACTGGAGTTGCGCGGCGGCCATTGTGAAGAGGAAGAACCGGCCACCGGCGGCTCTGACGGCGACAGCGGCGGTCCGCTGTAAACCTTGAACCTAAGCCAGACGAGCTGGAAAAGGGGGGCACCAGGATAAAAGTGTTGAGCACCTGAGACCATAAAAGGTGCAACAACGGTTCCCCCTGAGATTGTCAAGATCAACGCTTCTAAGAATCTGCACAAAGATTG
>JASJCB010000061.1 GCA_030066195.1 Acidobacteriota bacterium | reverse complement strand
CCTGCCGTAAGCTGGACAAGCAGGTACTGGCCAATGTAGATGTCAGCAAACATATCCGGGAGCAATTTGTCTTTGCCCGGGTGGAATACGAGTCCGAAGAGGGCGAGGCGTTTATGAAACGCTACAACGTCCAGGGTTTTCCCAACCTGTTGGTCTTGGATGCCGACGGGAATCTGGTCAAAAAGTTGGCCGTGACCTTCAACCCGGGACAGTTCTTGAAAAGCCTGGACCTCTAGCTTCGGGATTTTTCAAAAAAGGGCGGCGAGGCCGCCCCATGAGAGGAGTTAACCGGTGGTCGCCTACTTCCGGGAAACGGCGGCAACCTCTTTCATCAGGTCGACCATGCGCGCGGAATAGCCCCATTCGTTGTCGTACCAGGATGCTACCTTGACCATGCGGCCGGAGAGCACCTGGGTTACCAGTGAATCGAAGATCGAGGAATGGGAGTTTCCGATGATATCCTTGGAGACGATGGGATCGGCCTGGTATTCCAAAATACCCTTCAAAGAGCCCTCGGCCGCTTCGCGCAACGCCGCGTTGACTTCTTCGACGGTGACCTCGCGGCTTACCTCGAAGATCATGTCTACAATCGAACCGTTGGGTACGGGCACGCGGTAGGCCATGCCGTCCAGTTTGCCGTCCAGGGCGGGGATGACTTTACCGACCGCCTTGGCGGCGCCGGTGGTGGTGGGGATGATCGACATGGCGGCAGCCCGGGAGCGGCGCCAATCCTTGTGGGGAGTGTCGATAAGGCGTTGGTCGTTGGTATAGGCGTGGATGGTGTTGATGAAACCGCGATCGATGCCGAAGGCGTCCTGAATGACCTTGGTGACCGGTGCGGCCGCGTTGGTGGTGCAGGAAGCGTTGGAGAGCAGTTTCTCGTTCCCGGTGAGGATGTCGTGGTTGACACCCATGACCACGGTGGCGTCGATGGGTTCTTTAGCGGGAACGGAGAGAAAAACCTTCTCCGCGCCGGCGGTCAGGTGTTTTTCCAACTGAGCGCGCTTCCTGAACTGGCCGGTAGACTCGAGAACGTAGTCTACTCCCAGGTCTGTCCAGGGCAGGTCCGCGGGGTCACGGTGGGCGGTGACACGGGCCTTCCAGGGACCGATCAGCATGTCGCTCCCTTCAACCCGCACATCTTTGACGGGGGCGAAGATGGAGTCGTATTTCAGGGCGTGGGCGAGCTGTTCAGGGCTGGTCAGGTCGTTGATTCCCACTAATTCGAAGTCAGGGTTATTCAAGAGAAGGCGGGTGACGGAACGTCCGATACGGCCGAAGCCGTTAATACCAATGCGTAGTGTCATAGTGTATCCTACCTATTTTTTGTTAGGTAAGTGCGGGCCCGCTCATCCTAACACATTTCGCCTGAAAAACCAGACCTTCTTTTGTCAAAAAAGCGGACACATGGGGATCGTTCATTCTTCGGTCATATCAGCGTCAAACTCGGACGCCTCCCGGCGAATCAACCCAGAAACTCAAATCCGATTTTACAGGCATCGCCGCCGAAGTGACGGTTCCAACGCACCACCGCTCGTCCGCGACGAACCGGTTCCAAACGCAGGAAGCAAGTGGTGCCCACGGGCAGACCCGTACCCTGGTCCTCACTGAGGATGACGCTGCATCCCTCTTCGTTATATTCGTTGACCAAACCGGTCTGAGGTTTTTCCGCGGCGTGTTCATTCCCTTCTATATGAATGTAAGCCACGGCTGCGACCGTGTTATCGGAAAAGGCTTGGGGATCTTCGAAATGAGCCGGTGGTCTCCGGCTGGTCCTTCTATTCTGAACTCCGAGGTCCGTCACGGTTAATTCTCCTTGGGATAGGCGACAGATCAGGGTGATGGTTTCATTCCGGATTCACGTGTTAACTTAACAGCCGAACGTGTTTTCAGCCGTAAGGCGGATCACGTTCGACAAAATTCATAGTCTTCACTTATTCATCGATCAATAGGTGTCTGTAGGAGATCCAAATATGGGAATCAATAAAAATCGAGGGGTGAAGGGAAGGAATTTTTGGCCGGCGGGGCCGTCAGATCTTACCTGTCCAGTATATCTCTCGGCGGCCTGGTGAGCAACCCTCAAATTGAATGCGTCGCGGTCGTTCTAAAACCGCTGGGAAGATTCATTCGCCTTCAGTCTGACTCGGCGCTTCCGCTGCATCCTCTCGCGGCATTGAAATGTCCGTTCAGGTTCGTATTCTGTCAGTGATTTCGGCCGTAAGGAGTTGTTAAAGGGAAAAAGTAAGTTGTCTTTCCAGTAGAAAACATTGTACTTTCCCAACCGAAAGTTGTGGCTTCAACATGAAATGGTCCTGCTCGACCGACTGAGTGCCGTCATTTCATGGTGAAATCGGGACAGTCAGTCGGTCGACCCGGATCATTTCAGGGTGAAACAGGCATACGCGACAGTCCGACCACCGTCTTTTCGAAGTGAAATGACGGCGCTCGGCCGGTCGACCACGACCTTTTCTATTGGAAAGCAAGCTGCCCGGTCGGCTGATAACGACCATTTCATATGGAAAGCAAGCTTCATATACCCCCGGATATCAAGAGATTGCCCGTTTGGTGAGGTTCTCGGCCGGCCGGCATCGAGGCAATCAGGCTGACGGCATTCACCTTGGAGAGCGTGGCGCGGTTCCGGCGGCGCGATTCAAGTTATCCCTCCCCGTCCAAATGACAACTCGAGATCGTGAGGAACAACGAAATGCGCCGTGGGAGCCTTTTCGACTCTTGCGACCGGCTCCCATTTAAATCACGTGACGGGCATTGACAGGCGGCATTGCTGAATCTATAATTCGCCATATAACGAAATAAGGGGGCGCCGATGAGGTTGGCTCGTGTTTTCAAGGCCCTTTCGGACGGCAGCAGATTGCGCGCTCTGTCCGCATTGCAAAACAATGAGTTATGCGTTTGCCAGATTGTCGAGTTGCTTGGTCTCGCGCCGTCCACCGTCTCCAAGCACATGTCCATCCTGGCCGATGCCGGCCTGGTCGAGAGTTCGAAGAAGGGACGCTGGGTTTACTACCGTCAGGCATCCGGCCGAACCACCCAAACCACATCATTGCTCGCCCTCTTGCCGAAACTCCTGGAGGATGAACCTCAATTGGAGAATGATCATCGTGTCCTGGCTCAGATTCTAACCCTGGATCCCGAAACCCTATGCCGCATTCAAAGTGAAAGGACGGGAGCCGATGCTGACCCTGATCATCGCCGTCTTGCCGGCGCTGCTGAACGGACCTGACGCCATGTTTTTTCCCGAACTGCAAACCTACGTAGATGAAATCGTCGCGGAATATCAAAAGATTCCGGAAACTCGCAAAAAGGAACTCGGACAAATTGCCGCCTATGTGCAACGACAGGTCGATAAAGGTGAAAAGGCTCAGCTTAACTTTATTTGTACCCACAATTCCAGGCGGAGTCATATGTCGCAGATTTGGGCTCAGACCGCGGCCGCTTATTACGGCGTGCCCGGGGTGCAAGCCTATTCCGGCGGCACCGAGGCCACGGCCTTCAACCCGCGTGCGGTGGCCGCCCTGAAACGAGCCGGCTTCGACATCGACCAAACTACGAACGTCGTCAACCCCATCTATCACGTGCGCTTCCAAAAAACGGCGTCGGCCATGACGGCCTTCTCCAAGGTCTACAGCGACGCGCCCAATCCCAAACAATCGTATTGTGCCGTGATGACCTGCTCCGACGCGGACAAGGCCTGCCCCGCGGTACTGGGCGCCTCGGCTCGCATTGCCGTGCCCTACGAAGACCCCAAGGTCGTGGATAATACATCCGGCGAAACCGCAAAGTACGACGAAAGGACAAGACAAATAGGCCGCGAGATGTTCTTCGCTTTTTCCCTGGTCAAGAAAAAGTAAGCGCGTCGCAAACGCCGAAACAAAATCATTCAAGACATAAAGGAAGAGAGGGCACAGAGGACACCGAGAAAAGACTAATGATAACGTCCTGATCTCTCTGTGACCTCCGTGCCCTCTCTTCCTAAACCTTCAAGCACTAACAACCCTTACCGCGCCGGCCTTCTCATTAAACCCGGCAATCGGGCCGCCAAGATACCTTCACAAGATGAGGCATTCATGAAAACCAGTGACATGAGTCTGTTTGAACGTTACCTGACCGTGTGGGTCGGGTTGTGCATCGTAGCCGGAATCCTGCTCGGCAAAATCGCGCCCCAATTCGCCGCGACGCTCGACGGTATGTCCCTCGATGTAAACGGCGCCCCCGTTGTATCCATCCCGATCGCCGTGTGCCTGTTCTTCATGATGTACCCCATCATGGTCAAAATCGATTTCGATAACGTGGTCAAAGCCGGGAAATCAGGGCGCCCGGTGTGGCTGACGCTGATCCTGAACTGGGGCATCAAGCCCTTCACCATGTATGCCTTATCGTTTTTGTTCCTGGGCATCCTGTTCAAATCCTTTATCGGCGTCGAGGCGACCGATATCGTCAAAATGCCGTTCGGTCTGGATTTACCGGTGGGCGCGTTCCACGGCGCCGGCGTGGTGGTCCTGCAAGACGGCGTCAAAATGCTCGAGATCCCCCTCTGGCGCAGTTACCTGGCCGGCTGTATCCTGCTCGGTATTGCCCCCTGCACCGCCATGGTTCTGGTGTGGGGGTACCTGGCCAGGGGTAACGACGGCCTGACCCTGGTCATGGTGGCGATCAATTCGCTGACCATGTTGCTGCTATACGGCATCCTGGGAGGTTTCCTATTGGGCGTAGGCCGGTTGCCGGTGCCCTGGGAAGCGCTGCTGCTTTCCATCGGCGCTTATGTCGCCCTGCCGCTCATTGCCGGTTATCTGTCGCGAAAACTCATCCTGGCCACACGCGGTGAGCAGTGGTTCAAGGAGAAGTTCCTGCACCTGCTGACCCCGGTCACCATCGTCGCCCTTTTAATTACCCTGGTCTTGTTGTTCTCGTTCAAGGGTGAAGTCATCCTGGCCAATCCGTTGACCATTTTGTGGATTGCCGTGCCCTTGTTCATCCAAACAGTCTTTATCTTCGGCCTGGGTTACGGCGCGGCTAAACTGTTGGGTCTTTCCTACGAAAATGCCGCGCCTTCCGCCATGATCGGCGCCTCCAACCATTTCGAGGTAGCCATCGCCACCAGCGTCATGTTGTTCGGACTCTCCTCCGGGGCCGCGCTTGCCACCGTGGTGGGCGTCCTCATCGAGGTTCCGGTCATGCTGATGCTGGTCCGTATCTGCCAAAAAACGCAGAACTGGTTCGATTAAGGTCAGGCATTGATCGCGGTGAAGCGGATCGATTTTCCCTGGATGAGAATGCGTGTGATCGAACCGAAGTCGATATCGATGCGATAAGAAGCGGCCAGGTTGAATCCAAGAACATGGCACATGACCGCGTGAACGCACCCGCTATGGGTAACCACCACCGCATCCTCATCGCTAGCTTTCAATGCTTCGAAGAAGGCGACGTTGCGGTCGATCAGTTGTTGCCCCGTTTCGCCACGGGGAGCGGCCGGGCCCTCCAGGTTTTGCGACCAGCGCGTGACCTGGTCCCGGGGTAACTCCTTCCAAGGCAAGCTCTCCCATTCCCCGAAATTCATCTCAGTCAGCCGGTCGTCGATCTCGATATCGCCGGGCGCCAACGCCTCGGCCAGGAGCCGGCAGCGGCTGCTCGGACTGCTGTACCAACGCGCCGGCAGGGGATCGACCAGTTTCCCGCGTACGCTTTCCAGATCTTGCGGGAAGGTTTCGGCCAGGGGGATATCGGAAATACCGTAACAGGTTCCGGGCGGGACGCCGACCGCCGTGTGTCTTATGTAAATGAGTTCCATGTCAGTCCTATGAGGGTCAGATAAATCAAACATTCTGTGACTTCTTGCACGGCGCCTAAACCATCGTCCGTGTGGCCGCGGATCCATCGCTTAAAGTAGCGCAACATCCAAACTGTCGCAAGACCAAACCGGTAGATGGGCAAATCGGACTCCGGCCCCTACGGAACCTCGATCTCCAAGTAGAAGTCTCTTCGTCGATGAGACCGGCGGCGCACCAAAAGCAAACAATCATCTTCGCGAGCATATGCACGCGACCAAAGAAGCGAAATTAACGCTGAAGCAAATCAGGGCTAAAAAGACATGTACAGAAATTTGACAAGCTAGCTTAGCAACATTAGGCATTTAGAGTTTTAAACGATTTATTGTAGATGTAGATATTCAACTTGATTGCCTTCAGACTTCATAGCCGAGAAGTACTTACCGGCAAAATGAGAAAAATTGAAAATGACTCTTGACAAGAGGTGGCTTCTTGTTGAAAATGACAATATACACCGTGTATGCATAAGCAACTTCCGGAAGCTCTAGCTATACCTGTATTACAGTAATTTGGAGGTAATTATGAAAAAGTTGTTCTGTGTTTCTCTGCTCTCTCTCACCGGTTTTGTGTTGTCCGCTTGGACTCCCTGCGGACAGGGCAACGACGCCGCCTATGACGTAGATACCGGCGAAGACCTGATGTGCTGCTCTCTTGGTGAAGACTCCGGGGGCACCTTGCTCTCCTGCACCAACGGTAGTGAGTGGGGCCATTATCGCCCCGTTGAATAAGGTCAATCACGGCCCCTTCTAATCAATTCGAGAGAGGAGAGACGTCTCCTCTCTTTCCACATCTATGAATGAGGAGATACATCATGACGCTTCTTTTGCTAATATTTCTTTGCCAGGCCAATGCCGACAATCCGATGACCAAAGATTCCCAGGCAATTTGGATTCCCTTGGACAGCCCCTTGGTGGACATTCCGATTACCAGCCTGGTCAATGGGTCGAAAACCAATTTCAATGAAGTAGGCGACAACGGCATTACTTTTATCTTCACGCCTAACTGCGAGTATTGTAAACGCGCTTATGACCTGGTGGCCGCGATCAGCGAAACCTACAATTGTTTCGTTCTCTTCAGTGGGAATCGCAAAGACGTGCTCGCCTTCCTGGCCGAGAAGGGAGAGACCGATTACGGCCATGTCTTTTTGGTGGATGCAAAACACCTGACCCCGTATAATATCAAAATTGTACCGGCCGTTCTCGGCTATCGCGACAATCAATTGACTCTTGCCATGCACGGGCCGTTCACCATGGGCTCCCTGCAAAGGATTTTATCCAATCATCGAACCGGTTCAAGAGTCAGCATGTCTCCAAAGAGTAAACAATGATTTGGACGTTTCTTTTACTACTCACAACACCGCAATTCCAAAAAGCCCACACCATCGACGACACCTTCAGCACGGCCTCCGGCGATATGTTGACGGGCCCCTACAGGGCGATCTATTGGAACGGCGACGTCTTCATTGCCGATAAAACAGAACACAAAATGTTCGTTCTTCGCAAAGACGGGACATTTGAGTCGTTCGGCAAAAAAGGTTCGGGCCCGGGTGAGTTCGTGAATTACCCCATGAACCTGTTTGTTAAGCAAAACCTGCTGCTGGTGGAGGAATGGAACCGATGGCGGCAGTACTACTTCGAGGCATCCGGCAAGTATGCCAAAGGCGGGAAAATCGATCGTCGGGTGGAGCGCTTCAACGATGTCGGCGTTTACAGCCTGTTGGGTTCCAAGGCGATTGAAAAGGGTTATAAATACCGAATCGAAGAAAGCGGCTGCCACTTTTGCGCCCTGGAAACTCGCGATTGGGAAGGAGTGCACCTTTCCAGAACCTTTTTATTGGAGGCGCCCGGCGACCAACTGGTCACCATAAAACGAAGCGGCGTTGTCGAGGTTTTTCGCAAGGACTGCACCAGGGTTTCCCGCATGTATGTGCCGTTGGAAAATTTTAAGTTGGACCTTAGCGAAAACAAGTTCAACACCATGATCAGCAATGCTAAATCCAAGGGCGGACCTCGGAAAATGGCCTTTGACAACGGGCTTCCCATTACCAGCGCAACTCTGGCCGATTTGGAAAACCTCTGGCTGTTGGTGAAGAATGAGAACAACCCGGACCAACGCACTCTGTTTCACATCAACATTACGGCCGGCAAGGTGCTGAACAGAGTGGAACTGGATGCGATTTTTCTAAATGTTAACTATCACCAGGGTTACCTGGCCATGGCCGCCCCTCAGGAGACATTGGTAGTCACCTACAAGGTCGGTAAATAGAAAGGTCCTTCCCGGCCAAATTTTTCCGGACTCTGCCGGCAAGGATCCGGCCCCCGGTTCTTACCGGCATCGAACATATGCCTCGACCGGCCGGCAAGGGGCAAATATCAAATACTTGTCTATCCATTCGATGAGTCCAGGTCTCACCTATGGCTTAGACCTGTCTGCTGAGAAAGCGCTATCTATTTTTGTGTAATCCCCGCAAACCTCTATAAGTAATAGTTTTGCCTATTTTCACCGGCGAGTGGCATGAGGGTTGCCCTTTGGTTGGGCGTTTCGCCTTAAATGTATTTTCGAAAAGGAGACCCTCATGTTATCTCGCAAAATAATGAACCCTTCCCTTAGCCTATTTCTGCTCGTGTCGTTATTCGGCGGCGTGCCCCTTTCGGCAGGGCATACCCAACAAGCCGAGTTACTGGCCGATGATGACGATGCCGGAGACGAATTCGGCAAAGCTGTTGCCCTTCACGGTGATCTGGCCCTCATCGGCGCCCGCTATGACGATGAGGAAGCGACCGATGCCGGGGCTGCCTACCTCCATAGCCGCAATCAAGGAGGCTCGGACAATTGGGGTCAATTTCTCAAACTGACAGCCTCGGATGCGGCGGCCGACGACCTGTTCGGATCGGGCCTTTGTCTGCGTAGCGATACTGCCGTGGTGGGCGCTCCCAAAAACGACAGCGCGGCCAACGATGCCGGCGCCGTTTATATTTTCAAACGCAACGAGGGCGGCGCCGATAACTGGGGTGAGTTGATCCAAATTACCGCCTCTGATGCCCAAGCCGGTGACCAATTCGGCAAGGATGTCGCCGTCAACGAAGGTCAGGATACCATCATCGTAGGCGCCCGCTTTGAAGACACCAATGGAGGTAACGCCGGCGCCGCCTATATTTTTGGCCGCAATGAAGGTGGAACCGATAACTGGGGTCAGGTGGCCAAATTGACCGCCGATGACGGCGCCTCCGGTGATCGCTTTGGCAAGAGTGTGACTATCAGCGGCGATATTGCGGTTGTCGGCGCCTGGCGGGATGATTCGGACATGGGTGCTGTCTACATTTTCTACCGCAACGAAGGTGGAACCGATAACTGGGGTCAGGTAGCCAAAATTCCCGGCGACGCTACCGGTGATCAGTTCGGGAAGTCACTGGACCTGTCCGGCGATACCCTGTTGGTAGGGGCTCCCAGGGTGGACCTGACCGCAACCAATGTTGGCGCGGCCTATATCTTCAAACAGAACTGGGATAATGTGGCGGACAGTTGGGGTCAGGTTGCCGAACTAACCGGTGATCCCACGGATCAAAATGCCTATCTCGGTCAAAGCGTTTCCCTGGACGGCGATGTCGCGATTGTGGGTTCTCCCGAACAGTACGGTAATAAAAACTGGGGCCGCGTCACCTTGTTCTTACGCAACGAGGGCGGTTCCGATAACTGGGGTCGAAATATCAGTTTTAACTCCACGGATGCTGCTGAAGGCGATCACTTCGGTATCGGAGTCGCCGGCAGTAACGACAGAATCCTGGTCGGCGCCAACTTGAATGACGATGGCGGAAGCAAGTCCGGTTCCGCCTATATCTTTGAAGACCAATAAGTAAGGTTGCCGGGCGTAGGCAGGTTGCCTGCGTCCGGCTTTGTTGATTCGCAAAGGGTATGAGTTGTTGGAGCCATCCGCCGATAATCAAGTTGTTCCGGTATGGGGGTACTGGCCGGAGGTGGTAACGACAACTCGACAGGCCGGGCGGATCCCGCTATAATAAACGAAACACCACGATCCGGAAGGATTGAATGGAAGAGTCGGAAACCAACCCTGCCCCAGTGCAAGCTACTCCTGATAGCATCGGCGCCTATCGCATCCTGGGAAACCTGGGAAGCGGCGGGATGGGTGAGGTATTGCTGGCCTATGACCAACGCTTGGACCGCAAGGTCGCGGTCAAACGCATTAAACTGGATGCCGCGTTCTCGGAAGAGGTCAGGGCGCGATTCCACCGGGAGGCCCGTACCGCGGCCCAATTAAACCATCCCGGTGTGGTCCAGATCTACGAC
The DNA here is from genome assembly GCA_030066195.1 of Acidobacteriota bacterium. Classification (GTDB taxonomy): domain Bacteria; phylum Acidobacteriota; class Holophagae; order Acanthopleuribacterales; family Acanthopleuribacteraceae; genus JASJCB01. The sequence goes on along the minus strand of JASJCB010000061.1, from coordinate 27,221 downwards.
ATTTTGGAAGAGCCGAGCGGCGAATACATCGTCATGGAATACGCGCCCGGCAAGACCCTGGCCGAGTTGCTGCAACAGGGCGCGCTTCCCCGGAAAAGGGTCCTGGCCATTGCCGGAAACGTGGCGGAGGCCCTGACCGCGGCTCATGAGAAGGGAATCGTGCACCGCGATTTGAAACCTGAAAACGTCGTGGTGGGTGAGGAAGATGCGGTAAAAATCTTGGACTTCGGCCTGGCTCGTCGTTTGGAAGCGGATGACCAGAGTTTGACAGGAAAAGGGCAGATATTGGGTACCGTGCGCACCATGTCGCCGGAGCAAGTGCGAGGTGATGACCTGGATCACCGTACGGATCTTTTTTCATTCGGCATTTTGCTTTATGAGATGACGGCGCGCCGTTCTCCCTTCAAGGGAGAAAGCAGCATAAAAACCATGCAAAACATTTTGAGCTTGCAACAGGCCCCGCTTATGTCCCTTTGTCCTTCAGCCGGCTCGCGTTTATCGCATCTGGTGGACTGGCTGTTGCAAAAGGAACCGGCCCGACGTCCGGCGGATATGCGTACGGTAATCGATGCTTTGGGTGGGATCGATGTCGGCGGCGGATTGGGTCGGACAGTGGATGAAGACGCGGAAACGACTGATATCTCCGACTTCAGCGGCCGATCCTCGTTATTGGAAGTCCATCCGGCGCGACACCGAATGGTACCCGCTCTTGTCATCCTTGTCCTGATAGTTGGTTTGACCCTGAGCTTCTATTTCTTCATTTTCAAAGCTGAAACCATTACGGTTGTCCTCGGGCACGGCAGTTCCCAAAATGTCAATTCCAGTTCCATTTCCCGGGCTATTCTCATCGGGGCAGAAAGACAATTGACCACGCTTCAAGGGATTACCCTTCTCTCAGAGCCGGTAGAAACCACAGAACAGGCTCGCTTACTGGGTGCGGACGAAATGGTGGCGATAGACATCCGGCCGGGAAAACCCAATTACGGGGTGACCCTGAGGCGCGTGAATGCCGGAAACGGCACCGTGGTGTGGCAAGAGGCGTTTGCGGTATCGGCCGGGCCCAATGATTCCTATAACGCTACGCAGTCCGTGATGGCTCATCTTCGACAGGCCTATCCCGGTTACAAGGTTAGCGAGCGGATGGAACAATTCACCGTAAGACCCGAAGACTTCGAACGTTACCTGGCCGTGCGGAATAGCACGGAGGAGAATGGCGCCAAGTGGAAGGACATGCAAGAAATCCTTGCCGGCTCGCCTGCTTTTTTGGACGGCCTGGTATACGCGGGGGAATTGGCCTTTTACCTTTTTAAAACTGAAAAAGAGGACAAGTGGTCGGCGGAAATGAAGCGCCTGATCCAACGTGCCCGCAATTTGGCTCCGCACGATGCCCGCTCCTACTCATTGGAGTTTCGACTGGCCTTGAACAACAAGCAATGGAAACAGGCAGGCGAGCTTCTGGAAACCATGGAAAGTCATGAACCGGGCTCGATGACGGTGCTGCAATCCCGTGCTGTTTTAGCAAAAGCGAAGGGGAACTTGGATGAAGCCATCAAGTTCCAGAAACTGGCGGCGCAACGGATGCCCTCCAAGATCATCCTTTACGATTTGGCCTCCTTGGAATTTCAAGCGGGGCGTTACAATGATGCGATCCGGACCACCGACCAGTTGCTGGAAAATTATCCTAAATACCGTAGGGGCCGAAATTTAAGAGCTCTCTTGGAAATGGAACATGGTGACCTGGAAGAGGCGGAGTGCATGTTCGTCGATTTGCTGCAGGAGAGACGCACTCATGCGATCTATAATAATTTGGGGGTCATTTTCTATAAAACAGCTCGCTATGCCGACGCGGAAGAGGCATGGGAGCAAGCGGTTGCGCTCAACCCCGACAGGACACGGACCAGGGTGAACCAGGCTGACGCCATTCTTGCCCAGGGTAGAAAAGACGAAGCCGAAGGGATCTATTGGTCGGCTCTCACCGAATTCGAGGAGAGTACCCAACCCTTGAAAACGCCCGAGAAAACGGCCCGGGCTCGTTGCCTTGCCCACCTTGGACTCGGCAAGGAAGCGGCCTCAGCGGTACGAGAAATATTGAGGGCAAATCCCTCCGATATGGAAGCAAAGCTGAATTGCGCCATAGTTTATGCCCTGCTGGGAGAGCACTACTCGGCCCTGGCTCTTGTGGAAGAGGCGAGAGCCGGAGGTATGAAAGCCAGGCAATTCAATCTGCCGGAGTTTGCCGGCTTGCGGGAGAACCCTGCTTTTCAAAAACTCTTGAAACAAGGCCCTCCCTCGACTCAATAGGCAACCGTTCTTTCATTCAGTGGTCTCTTCTTCATCGCCGGTACCGGTCTGTTTCGTGGTTTCCTGTACCTCTTCTTCCAACTCTACCTCGGGGTCGGGGCTTCTTTTGAATTGCGCGGCGCCGGTGAAGCCGCGCGCCATGGCTACCCGGTAGTGAAAACTGTCCGGCACGCAACCGCAACCGGTGCCCACCACCCGGCCCGGCCCGTAGGTCAGGCTTGAAAAGGGACCGAAATGCAAATGCTGGATGTTTTCAAATGGTTGGTGATGACCCGCCACGAAATCGACCATGGGCAGCCAGGTACGGTACCCGGGCACGGTCTTGAAATCCCATACCACGATATCGGATGAAATGCGCAGCACGTGCAGGTGTTGGTCGTGGATCACCAGTTCGGTATCGATCCCGGTCTCATCCTGAGTAATGGGAATGACCTTGATGGGATCGTTCCTGTCAATTTTGAGGTCACCGCTCATTTCATGGTCGATCCCTTTTTGGATTTGATCTTCTTTCAGATCGGTGCGACAAGGTTCTTCCACCCTCTCCACGGTTGTCTTGCGCAGCCACGAGATGGTGCTGGTGACCAGTGCTTTCCCCAACGATTCCGGGGCGTTGCCATAGGGTTCTTCAAAGGGGTCTTCACCGACGCCTTTTTCGAAGAACACCCTATAGCGCCAATCTTTGATATCTTGAAAGTTAACCCGACCGAAAACACGTGCGGCATCTCCGTCGGAGCCGGGAATTTGATGGGTCATATAGGCGAAGGGCCCATAGTAGTGGGTGTAGAGTTTGTCCTCTTCGACCTCGAATAAAACACCGGGGACACAATGATCGGGCAGATTGTGGAAGATCCACTCGATGACTTCACCTTCCCGAATGTCGATATCCGTTTGGTCCATTGTCAATTCCAATTCGTCATGATCATAAGTAACCTTGATAATATGTGCCATAACTGTCTCCTATAAAATTAGATCGACCACGAAGGACACTGACTCCCCGACCAATAGACCGGCTAATTTTTACCGTGTTCTCCATGGCAGGTTCCTGTTGTTCAGGTTTCCCGATGATGTACTTTCATACCAAGGAGCATGCCACAACCATAACCTGAATAACTAAAATGCTTTAGGAGCAAGCCGGCGAATTGTGAACAGTTGGGGTTCTATCTGGTCGGTTAGAGGTTACAACGAGTTGGTTTGCTTTTTCAGGAAAGATTTTTTGTTTGACGCCATATCTTATCATCTTTCAGGCTAAAATGTGAAAAAGCCTCTTGGAGTGTCTTCATGGCCTCACGACTTGTTACAATTGTCGGTTCTTTAGATGGCGACTCTTTTTTATTGAGTGGGGAAGATTTTTTTATCGGACGGCATGGTGATAATCAGCTTTGTATCAGGCATCCTTCTGTTTCCCGGCAACACTGTGTCGTCAGACGGGATGGTGACGGATTTTCCTTGGAGGATTTGGAAAGCCGTCACGGCACGGTTGTCAACGACAAACCGATCCAAAAACACCACCTGGTCCACGGTGACGTAGTCAAGGTGGGTGATGCACAATTGCGCTTTCAGGACAGGGAGGAGGAAACCTCCCAAACAGCGGTTGATTTCCTAAGCGAACCGACAGCTTCGGTGGCCCTCTCCGCGGCCATGTTTTTGGATTCCGTACGGATAGAAGATCAACTGCAAGATCATCTGGAGGTGGGCCATACCCTGAACGCCCTTTTGCGCATCAGCCGGGCATTGGGTGAGGAGTCCGACCCGGAAAAACTGATCGACCTTATCTTGCAGGAAGTTCTGACCGCTTTGCCCGCCGACCGGACCGCGTTGGTATTGGATGAGGAAGAAGAGATCTTCCATGCCCATCGGGACGGCGGCGATTCGGCTTTTCACGTATCGCAAACGCTTCACCAACGGGTAACTACCGATCAGGTGAGCTTGTTATGCAACGATATGGTCGACACCACTGAAGGCTTGGACTCGGCCAGTTTATCCATGAATAAGATTCCCGCCCTTATCGTGGCGCCTTTGTCTGTACCGCGGCGTCGCCTGGGGATTATCTACGCGGACGCCGTGGACGGGAAAGCGCTTACTGAATATCATCTGGAATTGCTGACCGCCGTGGCCGCGATTGGCGCCGCGCCGTTGGCCGGCGCCTTGCGGTTACGCCGTTTGGAGCGGGAGAACCGCTATTTACGCGAGCACGCCCTGCAACATGACATGGTGGGTTCGTCCCCCGCAATGCAGGCGGTTTATGACCTGATCGCCAAGGTGGCGCCCACGCCGTCTACGCTTCTGATTCGCGGCGAGAGCGGTACGGGCAAAGAGCTGGCGGCTCGTGCCTTACACGCCAACAGCGCCCGCGTCAAAGGCCCCTTTGTGGCCTTGAACTGTGCCCTGCTCTCAGAGGAACTGCTGGCCGGCGAATTATTCGGCCACGAGCGCGGCGCCTTTACCGGGGCGGTGACCACCAAAGTCGGCAAGATCGAGGTGGCCCGCGGCGGCACCCTGTTCCTGGATGAGGTGGGCGAACTTCCCCCTCCATTGCAGGCGCGGCTATTACGCGTCTTACAGGAACGTGAGTTCGAAAGGGTGGGCGGTACCCGGCCTATGAAAGCGGATGTACGCGTGGTGGCGGCCACCAATCGAGACCTTGAAGAAGGCATGCGCAACGGCAGTTTCAGGGAAGACCTCTACTACCGCTTGAACGTCATCACGCTGGTCATGCCGCCCCTCCGCGACCGGCGTGGGGATATCATTCCCCTGGCCCGAGCATTCGCCGCCAGGCACGCCAAAACCATCGGCAGGCCGGTGCCGGAGTTAACGGGCAAAGCCCGAGCCTGCCTACTGGCTTATGATTGGCCCGGCAATGTACGCGAACTGTCCAATGCCGTCGAGCGGGCGGTCGTTTTGGGTGAAGACGCCCAAATCAGGCCCGAAGACTTGCCGGAAACCCTGCATGCTCCAGATCCTTCCTCAATGGTTTCGGAAGAAGGCGACACTACTTATGCCGCTGCCATGGATGCACTGAAACGCAAGCTCGTACTGGAATCGGTGAAAAAGTCCGGCGGTAATATCACGCGTGCGGCCGGGCTTTTGGACCTTCACCCCAACTACCTCCATCGCTTGATCAAAAACCTGGGCCTTCGCGACCAGTTGTCATAATACAAACAGACAAGACTCAAACTTCGATGGGGAAACGACCAATTTGGAAGAAAACCGGCATAGTTGCATCGATGACTTGGAACCATGCATAGAGCGGCGGAAACGGAGGAAGGCCCCATCTCTTTGAGCCTTCCTCCGAGCGGGGCCTTGATTAGAGGATTTGCCCGGCTCTTAATCAGCCGAGACGGTTAGGACGATTCGCCTTCGCCGATGGGCTCCGTGCCGGTTGTGATGTAGGCGCTGTTATTATCCTTGTTAAAGAAGAATTTAATGGGTTTTTCGTTCCGCAAAAGATCGAGTACATTCGCGAGCTGGTCGTATTGGTAGCTCACGTAGTACATGTCGTAGCCGTTGCTATGCGTTCCTGAGCTGTTCGGTTTTAAGTCACTACCTTGGGGGAAGAATTGCAGGAATGTGTAGGCTTCCGGGATAGTGAGGCTAACATTGGTCGCGACGCCGTTGTTTCCGTCCGGACCACCATAAACCAAAACCTGGTAGCTCGATACTTCTTCAAATGTTGTGTTGGACATATGTCCTCCTTTGTATTGTATATTGGCTCGCAAGGTCCGTCATCGGTCCAAACAAACCCTGGTCTTAAAAGGGCAAGAGCCATACCGTGGGCCTGGAGAACGCGAATCGCTCTTTAATATGCTTGAATTATTGAACTAGAGCTTCCCGGGGTAACGAGAGTCTCTGACTTTTCGAACCGATTGGATAGGCTTGCCTATCCAACCGGCTAGTTATCCCGGTAGGGTAAAGAAGTGCGCCCCGGATTCTTTAGGGTTGAACAAAAAGCCCCGGTCAATACCTCGTCGCACCAGGCCAACGGTTTAGGTACAGATGCGAATTGCGGGATTTTAGAGAAAAATCGCCTCGGGATTGCATGATTTCCGGTTCTTTTTCGCTGTATTTTTTAGAGTGACCCGGAGCTCTTGCTCCTTTAGGAGGGAGATCCCATGCTGATTTTGACAATTCTACTCTTGGCCGGCCCGCCGGCTGAGATCCCGGAAGCCTGGTGGGATGTAGATCGTGAACTTGCCCAATACAATACCGATGCGGTGATTCTGGAAGACCGGACTACTGTCAATGTGACGGAAGTCAAGCGTTTCCGGCGCGTGCGCATCCTCAATCGTTGGGGGAAGTCCGCCGCGGAAATCGTAGAATTGGGTCGGCTTTCCGGCTCATTGAAAGGCCGGGTCATCGATCGCAAAACCGGCAAGGTCACCGTACTCAATCGCCGTGAAGACCTGATCAAGCTGACCATCGCCCGCTATCGGGGCGACAAGGAAAAAGCTACCGTGGTCTTGCCCCCCGGTTTGACTGACGATTGTATCGTTGAATTAAGCTGGGCCGTGCCGGCGGAGAACGGCCTGTCGAACGGCTGGGAAGACATCCACCCCATGAGCGAGGTCTGGCCGGTGCGTAAGAAAACCGTGACTTTTTCCATCATGGCCAGGCGTACGGGTCTCATCGGCCTGAGCTGGACGGCGCCGACCGCCAGCGGCCAATTTCAGAAAACCGACACCAGCAGCGGGTTGCAGGTTATCTACAAAGACCTGGCCCCGGAGCCCAGATATCCTTTCAGCCGAGATCTTGCCACATTTTACGTCCTGGCCTATCGGCAGTTCCCGCGCGATTTCATTTCCGCGAAGAACTATTATGACGATATCGGCGACGCCCTGATTCGCGCCATGATGGGCGATAAACCCCGGGGCGGCGCCTACAAGAGTTGGATCAAGGGCCTGAAAAAGGAATTGCCCAAGGACCCGTTCGACGCCATGAACTACCTGTTCAAGGCCTTTACCAAACAGATTACCCGCGAGGATCTGTTGACCGCCGAACAACGGGCCAACCTGAAGCGCGCCAAAAAGAACGACGATTTCAGCAAGGTCGCCGCAACCACCTTTGCCAACGGTTACGGCAGTTCCTTCGGTATCCAGACCCTGTTCTACCACACGGCCAGGGACCTGAAAATCCCGTTCAAAGTCGTTGTGGCCGACAGCCGCCACGGCGCCATATTCGCCAGGAACGTCTTGCCCAACCAACGTAACCTGGTAGGTCTGAACCTCAACTATTACCTGTTCTCGGTTCTCTACAAGGGCGAGAATACAGTCTACTTCGATCCGGCCGAACAGGCCGCGGTACAACCCTATGTACTCACCGATTTCCAAGGCCAGGCGGCTGTTGCCTTCAACCCCTATAAGAAGTGGAAACACGAAATAGTGACCTTACCCGTCCTGCCCCATAGTATCCATACTCGCCGGCACCAGTTCATGAGTATGGTCCGGGCGGACGGCAGTTTGAAGCTGAGTATGAAGCAGACGTCGACGGGACGCTTCCAGACCTCCATGGTAGAGGACTATCGGGTGATGCCTCAGCAAGAGCGCGATGAACGCCTGAAAAAACAATGGCAGAAGAACTGGCGGACCAGGCACGTGGAACGGGCGGCCGTGATTCTGTCGCCTGGAGCCGCAATCGCCGAGGTTGACGTCACGACGCCGCCCTCCGGTGTGGAGCATATGGTGCTGCACCCCTTCCCCGGCACCTACGTGGCTATCCATCGCCCCTCGGCCTGGCCGAAAGGACGGAAAAAAGCGGTTTTCCTTTATCCGTTCGTGCAGGAGGACACGCATGCCATTAATGTCGGCGACACCTTCCGCCTGAAGGGCAATCCCAATTGGGAGCGCCGTAATGCGGCCGGCTCGGTACAATTCCGGGCGGAACAGCAGGACGGTAAGGTGATGGTTACCCGCCGGGTCGACGTGCCCCATCCGGCCATGAGGCCGGACGCCGAAAAAGAATTGAAACAACTCCTGGCCTGGATCGATGAATCCGAGGACCAGCGCCTTCTACTGGAGAGAATCGAGTCCGGGGAAGACGCCGTCAGCAGAGGTGAAGAATGAAAGTTTGCGCCTGGATACTACTGTTCACCCTGACTTTATCTTCCCTGGCCGCGGACCTGCCCGATTGGGCCGAAACGGCGTCGGACGGCTTCAATCCCGCCGATGTTTCGGCCGATGCGGAACTGGTCTGTTTACTGGACCAACGAACGATTACCCTGGAGAGTTCGAGCAAACGCATGATCCGGCATCGCGTGGTTTATCTCGTCCTCAAGAACGGCGGGGTAAACAAGGCCTCTGTATTCTTGGAGGCAACCGATCCCGAAAGCCGCAAATTGGTTCGCTTCCAAGGCTACCATCGCAATCAGGCCGGAACGGTAACCCGTATCGGGCGTAAAGATGTTGTGATGGTGAACAGCTCCGGCGATGAACTGACTCGCGAAATGGACGCGGTCGCCGAACTGGACCACGTGAGCATCGGCTCCATCACGGCGTTTGAAAGCGTAATCGAGGACAAGGCGCCCATGCCTGTCTTCGAATACACCCTGGGCCGAACCTACCCGGTCACCGGCTTCTCTATCGATGTCGCGGCCAATGGTGTCCCTTTCGAGTTTCGCTTTCACAATATGGAATCGGCGAACCTGGCTCCCGTCCGGAATGGAAACCGCGTCAGCGTACCCAATTTGCCGGTCTATGCGGGAGGAATCAACACCGGTTGGGAGACACTGCCGCGCATTTCGCTCATCGTCGACAAAACAGCCCATCCCTTCTATCTTTCTTGGGATGATCTGTCTCGTTGGTATCACCGAAAAGTACTCGCGGCCAACCCCGAACTTTCCGGAAAAGCCATGGCCGCCCTGTCCGAAAAGGCAATCTTCAAAGAAGCCGCCGCACAAATCAAGAGCAAGGTATCCTACCGGCAACGCTACCTGAGCGCCGACCGGGGGTGGACACCTGAAAAAGGCGAAGAAGTGATGCGTCGGGGTTACGGCGACTGTAAGGACATGGTTTCCTGCATGATGCTGGAGTTGGGCAAACGCGGACATGCGGCCGCTCCCGTTCTGGCCAATATCGGCGACGGCGCCCGAACGACAAGCGATGACGCACCGGGGCCCTACTTCAACCACCTGATCGTTGCCGTGCCGTTGGCCGAACCCATGGGCATGGACGCGGAGGTAACCGTCAACGGAAAATCCTGGTTGTTGTACGATCCAACCTCCCCGCAAACACCGATCGGCAAACTACCGGCCCACTATCGGGATAGGAGCTTGTTAATATGCCGAAAGGAAGGCGCCGCCTGGATCGATGTACCGGAAGGGGCTCTGGTCAAAGAGGGTCTGCTGATCCGCGCCGGCGGCTTGCTGGACAGGGACAACGGGCTGAGAGGAACACTGCGGATTACCGAATACGGCGACGCGGGAGGCCTACGGACCACCATCGCCAATAGCAATGCCTACAACTTGAAACAAGCCGTACGGGAACTGTTGGATATCCCGGCGGTGGTTGAGATAACCGCCGTGGACGAACCGGACCTTGAAGACAACCGGTTGGTCCAAAACTATCAAGTTGTCTGGCCCGGTTTCCTACGGCACGACATGGACGGTTTTCGTTTGAACCGCGGCGTAGCCCCTTGGGTTATTCAGGACCTACGCGGCACCGAGGATCAGAGCAACCAGGGCATTCAATTGGATGCGCGACCGCCGATCACCTGGCGCATCGAACTGGTGGGCAACGCATCCCTGAAGCCGGGCGGCGACAGTTTCGACTATGAGGACGATACCATCGCCTTCAGCTGGAAAGCGGAAGCGGGTGACAGACTGGTCATTGAATACAGCAGTCGACGCGGAGAACTCCGCGCCGACCCCACGCAACGCACGGCCCTGCTGAGACGCTGGGACCGTTACCGGCGGGCTTACGACAAATTCAGCCTGAACGTGGCCATTCTCCGCAAGTGAACCCTCCCCAGCATCCAACCGCCGGCTCGGGAAAGCTCGAACGGAAATTATTCGGATAAAAAAAGGGGCGTGCAAGACACGCCCCTTTTGATCTTGATTTGTCGAGTTCAGGGTCAGCCCGTGCCGTTTCGGCGCCGAATGATCAGGGCCCCGACAATCAGGCTCAGTACCAGAAGGATCTGGCCCCAGGTCTGTAAGGTGGGTACAGGAATGATCACGTAGATGATGACCGGATCGGTGGAGCCGCCGGTCGAGGGATCGTCCGTGAAGGTGGTGCTTTCGTTGATGCCGTCACCGTCGGCATCGTAGCGGATGATGCCCTGGTTTCGGATGATATTGCCTTCCGTCCCCGCGTTGACCGTGGTTTCAATTTCCAGGTTTATGGAACCACCCGCGGGGATGAGCCCGTTCCAGGTGACCGTATTCGTCGGTACGTCGGGGTTTATCACGCCGCCGCCGGAGAGGATGGTTGCGTCGACCAGGCTGAGCCCCGGCGGGAGGACATTGGTGAATTCGTCCGAGGTGGGGTCGTCCAACTGGGGCGAGGTGCCCACATTGGTCAGCGTCACCTGGAAGAAAAGCGTATCGCCCGTGTTGACATCCACGGTGAGGGCTGCCTTCCGCGGCACGTCGAATACGGGGAACATGATACCCGTAACCTCTGCCGGGGAAGTGACTACCGTGTCGATCTGGGATGTATTGTTGGGGGTGGGCGGTTTGGTCACGCCGCCGGGCGCCGTAATGGTGGCAATGCTCGAGAAGGTACCCGCCACATTGGTTACCGTGGCCGTTACCGTGTAGGTTACGTTGCCGCCCTGAGCCAGGTCGATGCTCTCGGCGATATTACCGGAGCCCCCCGCCGTGCAGGTTGAGCCGGCCGAAGGCACGCAGGTCCAACTGACGCCACTGAACTCCGCGGGGAAGTCCGCGGTAATATCGGCGCCGAAAACGTCGCTCGGTCCGGTATTGTCGAAGACAACCGTAAAGGTCAACTCATCGGCGGGATTGGCCTCGGTCGGGCCGGTGACGGCGGTCAACAGGTCCGCCTCGCGGCCCACGGTCGTATCTTCGCTGTCTGTTTCATCGCCCGTGTTGATCTGAGTGGTACTGGTAACCACCGAGGCATCGAAGGTGATGTTACCGTCAAAGGCGGCGCTGACAGTGCCGGTCAGTGTCACGATTGCCGAACCGCCCGCGGCGATGGTGCCCAGGGTACAGGTGGGCGCCCCGGCGGGATCTTCCACACAACCCGAGGTGCTGTCCAGGGTGACCTGGACGGGTACCGTATTGGTCAGCACTACATCCAGGGCGTCGTCGGGCCCGTTGTTGTCGATTGTCACCGTGTAGGTCAGGGTGTCGCCCGCTTGAACCGGGTCAGGACTGTCGACGATGCTGACGACCAGGTCGGCGACCGGGATGATGGTGATATCATCCGTTGCCGTGCCGCTGTTGCCCTGATCCGAGGTCAGGTCGCCGGTAAGGTTGGTATAGGGACCGTCCTCACTGACGCTGACATCTACCGCGATGGTGCAGGTGGCGCCGGAGGCCAACGAACCGGAAGCGAGAGAGATCACTCCTGTGCCGGCAGTCGCCGTAACCGTACCGCCGCAGGTATTGTTGACGTTCGGCGTGTCGGCCACCGTCATATTGGCCGGCATGTTGTCGGTAAACGCAAGCGAAGCCGCCGTTTCGGTGTTCGCGGTGTTGTCGATGGTGAAGGTCAGGGTCACCACTTCATCGGGGATGGCGGAAGCGACGCTGAACGCCTTGCTGAACAGGGGCGGCGGATTGACACGCAGCATGGCGGTAGCGCCGCCGCTGTTGCCGTGATCGGAGGTCAGGTCGCCGGAGGTGTTGGTATAGTCGCCGCTGGTATCGCTGGTCACATCCACGCTGAGGGTGCAAGTGGACGTGGCGCTCACGGTGCCGCCGGTGTAGGAAATGGTTCCCGTACCCGCGACTGCCGTAACGGTGCCGCCCGTGCAGGTGTTGACCACATTGGGGGTAGCGTCAATCACCACATTGGCAGGCAGCGTATCGGTGAAGTCCAACGCGGTCACATCCACGGTGCCTGTCGTGTTATCGATGGTGAAGGTGAGCGTACTGGTCGTGCTCCGGGGAATGGTGACCGGCGCGAATGCCTTGGTGAAGCCGGGAGGCGGGTTCACTCGCAACGTATCGGTAGCCGATCCGGTAGTGCCCTGATCCGAGGTCAGGTCACTGGTGGTATTGACCAGATCGCCGGACACGGACGGCGTGACATCCACAAAGATATCGCATCCCGCGGAAGCTGCCAATGTGCCGCCGGTATAGGTAATGACCGAGGTGCCCGACACGGCTGTCAAGGTACCGCCGCAACCGTCAGACGCATTATTCGGGTTGGCAATGGTCAGGCCGGCGGGAAGGTTGTCGGTGACGGCCAATCCGGTCGCTCCGACCGTGCTGTTCGTATTGTCGATATTGATTTGTAGGGTGACCACGCCGCCGATAACGGTGGTGTCCGGTGTGAAGGTTTTGGTCAGGGCGGGTAGGGAATTGACCCGTAGCGTATCGGAAGCGGTGCCGCTGTTACCCAGTGACGAGGTCAAGTCGCCGGAGGTATTGGTGTAATCGCCCACCGTTGAACTGGTGATGTCTACCGTTACCGTGCAACTGGAACTCGCGGCAATAGAACCGCCGCTGTAGGAAACGGTATCGGTTCCGGCCGTTGCGGTCAGGGTGCCGCCGCTGCAAGTGGTGCTCGCGTTCGACGGCGAAGCGATCACCAGATTGGCGGGAAGAGTGTCGGCGAAGTCCAGGCTTGTTGCCGCTGCCGTACTGCTTGAGTTGTCGATGGTGAATGTCAGCGTGGTGACCTCATCGATATAGATAGGATCGAGAGAGAACGCCTTGCTGAAACCGGGAGGCGCGTTCACGCGCAGGCTGTCGCTTGCCGTGCCGCTGTCGCCCAGCGAGGAGGTGAGGTTCCCGGAGACATTGGCGTAATCGCCCTCCGTACTGCTGGTCACATCCACACTGATGCTACATGTGCTCATGGCCGCGATCGAACCGCCGGACAAGCTGACCGTATCGGTACCGGCAGTCGCGGTCAAAGAGCCGCCGCAGTCGCTGCTCGCGTTCGCCGGCGAAGCAATCACCAGGCCCGAGGGGAAGGTATCGCTGAAATCCACGCTGGTCGCGGTGACCGTACCCGAGCTGTTGTCAATGGAGAAGGTCAGCGTGCTGACCTCACCTTCGGCAATGGGATTGGGCGCGAACGCCTTGCTGAAGCCCAACGGCGGGTTGATGCGCAGGTCGTCGGTAGCCGTGCCGCTGTTGCCCAGCGAAGAGGTCAGGTCACCGGAGGTATTGGTGTAGTCGCCCGCACTGGAGCCGGAAATATCGACGGTAATGGTGCAGTCGGCGCCGGCCGTCGCGGTACCGCCCGTGAAGGTAATGGTGGTATCGCCCGCATTCGCGGTCAGTGAGCCGGAGCAGTTGTCCACCGCGTTGGCCGGAGTGGCAATCACTAGACCGGAGGGCAGGCCGTCGGTAAAAGCCAGGGACGTGGCGTCCACGGTACTGCCGGTGTTGTCGATGGTGAAGGTGAGCGTACTGGCTTCGTCCTGAGCCACGGCCGTGGGCGAGAAGGCTTTACTGAACCCTGGCTGCGGGTTCACGCGCAGGTCGTCGGTAGCCGCCGCAACGGTGCCCGCCGAGGTACTCAGGTCGCTGGTGGTGTTGGTGTAATCACCGTCGATCAGGGTGGTCACATCAACCGTCACCGTGCAACTGCTGCTCGCGGCCAGGCTGCCGCCGCTGTAGGTAATGGAATCGCCGCCGGCCGCCGCCGTAAGCGTGCCGCCGGTGCAGGTAGTCGACGCGTTATTGGGCGAGGCCACTTCCAAGCCGGTGGGCAGGGTGTCGGAAAAGGCCAGGCTGGAAACGGCGGCGGTGCTGCTCGTGTTGTCGATGGTAAAGGTAATCGTGCTGGTCTCGCCCGCCGCGATGACATCGGGCGAGAAGACCTTGGTGAACACGGGCGCCGGGTTGACGCGAAGGGTATCGCTCGCCGTGCCGCTGTTGCCCAGGGAAGAGGTCAGGTCGCCGGAGGTGTTGGTGTAATCGCCGTCAACCGCGCTGGTGACATCCACACTGATGGTGCAACTGGAGGATGCCGCAACCGAACCGCCGCTCAGGTCTACTGTATCGGTACCGGCGGTAGCGGTCAGGGAGCCGCCGCAGTCGCTTGACGTGTTGGCGGGGGATGCGATCACCAGGTTGGCCGGGAAGGTATCCGTAAAGTCCAAACTGGACGCCGCTACAGTACTGGATGTGTTGTCGATGGTGAAGGTGAGCGTACTGGTGCCGTTCACGAAGATGGGGTCCGAGGCGAACGCCTTGCTAAATCCCGGCGGCGGGTTGATGCGCAAGGTATCGCTGGGTCCCGTGCTGGTGTTCAGCGAGGTCGTCAAATCGCCCGAGGTGTTGTTGTAATCGCCGAAGGTGCTGCCGGTGACATCTACACTGATGGTGCAACTGCTCATGGCCGCGATCGAACCGCCGCTCAGGTCGATGGTATCGGTGCCGGCGGTAGCGGTCAGGGTACCGCCGCAGTCGCTTGAGGCATTGGACGGGGAGGCGATCAGCAGGCCGGAAGGCAGGGTGTCGGTAAAGGCCGCGCCGGTTGCCGTGGCGGTGCCGGCGGTGTTGTCGATGGTAAAGGTCAGCGTGGAGGTGCCGCCTTCAATAATGGTATCGGGCGAGAATGCCTTGGTGAATCCGGGCGGCGGGTTGATGCGCAGACTGTCGGATGCTGTGCCGCTGTTGCCCAGCGAGGAGGTCAGGTCACCGGAGGTATTGTTATAGTCGCCGTCCGAACTGCCGGAGACATCGACCGTGATGGTGCAACTGGACGAGGCGGGCACCACGCCGCCGCTGAAGGTAATCGTGGTATCACCCGCGTTAGCGGTCAGAGAGCCGCTGCAATTGTCCACTGCATTGGCGGGCGTGGCGATCACCAAACCGGCAGGCAGGTTGTCGGTAAAAGCCAGGGACGATGCACCGGCCGTACTGCCCGTGTTGTCGATGGTGAAGGTGAGTGTGCTTGCCTCGTTCTCGGCAACTGCCATGGGTGAGAACGCCTTGCTGAAGCCCGGCTGGGGGTTCACGCGCAGGGTATCGGAGGCCGTGCCGGAAGTACCCCCGGAGGAGGTCAGGTTGCCGGTGGTGTTGGTGTAATCGCCTGCCGTGGAACTGGTGATATCCACGGTAATGGTACAGCTTGCACCCGCGCCCAGGCTGCCGCCCGAGTAACTGATCGTACCGCTGCCGGCAGTTGCCGTGAGCGTGCCGCCGGTGCAGGTGGTGGACGCATTGTTGGGCGAGGCCACTTCCAGGCCCGCGGGAAGGTTGTCGGTGAAATCGATGCTCGAAATGGCCACCGTGCTGCCGCTGTTGTCGATGGTGAAGGTAATGGTGCTGGTCTCGCCGGCCGCGATGGGATCGGTGCCGAAGCTCTTGTCGAAGGTAGGCGACGGGTTGACCGTCAGGTCGGCGGTTGCGGCCGGGGCGGTAACCACCGGACCGCCGTTGACGCGACCGCTCAAAATGCTGGTGGTATTGGTATAGGTTCCGTCGGCAGTGCCGTCGGGAACGGAGACGGTGACGTCGAAACTCAGCGTTTCCAATGCTTCCAAGCGACCGTCGGCCAGGGTGATGGTGGAGGTGCCGGTCAGGGAAGAGCCGGTGCCCAGAACGTCCGTGGCATCGGCGCTTGACTTGGTCATACCGGTAATCAACGCGTCCAGGTCATCGGTAAAGGTAATGTCGGTGATGGGGTTTAGCGGATCGGTATTGGTAAAGGTGAAGGTGATCACGGGTTCGCCTGTCGGCGTGGTGTCGCCGTCGAAGACTTTGGTGAACATGAGACTGCCGACGATAAAATCAGCGCTCGCGGGATCGCCGCTCACACTGACGCTGTTGGAAGTACCGGTCACCGTGCTGGTGGTATTGGTGACGGTGGAACCGCCCGTCGCACCCACCGGAACATCGAGCGTAACCGTAATGGTGCAGTCGGAGTCGGCAGCCAGGACGCCGCCGGTGAAGGTCAGCAAACCGGTGCCGGACAAGGTGCCGCCGCAGACGGAGATGGGCAGTCCGGTTGCGACCAGCCCGGTAAGCGCGGCGTCCAGGTCATCGGTAAAGCCGATACCCGTGACCGAATTGACGAGATCGGAATTGGACAGGGTGATTTCCAGGTCGATCTGGTCACCGGGCGCCGCCGGGCTGCCGACGAAACTCTTGCTGATGCTCAAGGGCGAGAAGACGTCGAGATCGGCCGACTCAACCGGCAAAACCACGATTCCGCCGATGTTGGCGGTCGGCGAGGCGGTTTGGAGGACATAGCTTCCCTCCGCCGCGCCTGATGGAATGAGCAGGTCGACCGAGAAGTTGCAGCTGTTACCGGCATTAACGATGCCGCCGGCGAAAATCAATAACTGGTTGCCGGGAAGCAGGGTAGCCGTGGAACCCGCGCCGCAGGGCGTCACCGGGAGCGAAGCCGGGTCGATGGTCAAACCGCTCAGTGTCGTAGCGGTATTGAGGGTGAACGTAATGGTGTCGGCGTTAACAAGACCGACATTATCTATGGTGAATTCAAGAGTCGCCGTTCCGTCGGGAGGAACGGGATCGTCGGTCACTTCCATGGTGATGTCCAAGGCCACGACATCCAGGGTATCCGAGGCGGCAGCACTGGTATAAGGCGTGCTGCTGATCTCGGAGCTCATGGTGCTGGTGGTGCTTAACACACTGCCCGAGGCATCGGACGGGATGGAAAGCGTTACCGAGAACTCGCATTCCTCACCCGGCATCAAGGTACCGCCGCTGAAGGTAACGGTGCTGCCGTCGGAAACAGAGGAACCCGTTCCGCAAATGTCGTTTTGGGTGCCGCCCGTGGCGACGAGACCGGTAAAAACGGCGTCCAAATCATCGGTAAAGGCGATCATCTCCGCATCGGCGACCGCGCCGGCATCGTGACGGATGGTGTAGGTCAGGGTGGTGGTGCCGCCGGTAATGACCGGATCGGCAAACGTCTTGCTCAACTGGGGCGGGCTGATCACGATCAAATCGGCCGAGCTGTCCGCGCCGGTGACGGTGGAACCCAAGATGGTGCCGCTGATCGGCTCACCCGGAATGAGCAGACCCACCGTGGAAGCCGTGTCGAAGGGAATCACGCTGCTGGGCGTACCGATCGGTACGCTCAGAACGGCCGTTGCCATGCAGGAGGCGCCCCCCGCGAGAGAGCCCCCGGTCAGTCGAAGGCCCGAAAGCGAGGCTGGGGAACCCGTGAACAAGGGGGAGAAGACGCCGCCGCACCCGGCAGGCACGGTGTTGATGGTAAAGCCGCCGATGCCGTCGTTGATGGGCAATGTGAAGGTGAGATCGGAAATGCCGTTGACCCCGTCCTGGTTGGTGATGGTGATATCCAAAGAGACGTTATCGCCGCCTTCCACGGGATCATCGGAGAAGTTGAGCGTGAGCAGGGGCGGTGCGCCGGTCGGCACGAACAGGGTATCGGAGGCGGCGTTGCCGGCAGCGGGTCCGCCGCCGATGGTGCCGCTGACCACCGAGGTGCTGTTGGGATAACTTCCGGCGGCGGCTCCGCCCGGCAGTCGGCAGGTAACGGTAAAGGATGCGCTCTCACCCGCGGCCAGGGTACCGCCGGACAAGGTAATCAAATCGGTGCCCGTCACGGTGGAACCCGCGCCCACCGGGTCGGTGGGCAGAATCTCGGCGACCAGGCCCGTCAGGGTTGCATCCAGGTCGTCGGTAAAAGAGATATTGGTAATGGTCTCTGAGCGGCTCCGGTTTAGCAGCGTGAATTGCAGGTCGACGGTGCCGCCGGCGGCAGCGGGATCGTCGAGGAACTCCTTGGTCAGCAACAAGTCATCCGGTGTGGTTACTTCCAGGGTGTCGGTTGCAAGACCCGCGCTGAAACTGGTGAGAAAGACGTTGTAGGTGATGTTTTCGGTCAGGTTCACCAGATCGCCCAGGCCTGTCGCCACCACATCCACGGCGATGGTACAAGTGGCGCCTCCGTTCAATATACCGCTGGAGTAGCTGATCAGGCTGGTACCGGGTGTGGCGGTCAGCACGCCGGAACAGGTATCGGTAATATTGGCGGGATCGGCGATTTCCATGCCGGCCGGCAGGTTATCGGTGATGGCGATAATAGCCGCCAGGGATCCGCTCCCGGTGTTGTCTACCGTGAAGGTCAGGGTGCTGCGCTCGCCGACAATAATCGAATCGGGAGAAAAAGCTTTGGAGACACGCAGGAGAGTGGGGTCGACGGTCAGGTCGTCCATTTCCGTAGCAGAGTTGCCGACATCGGAGCTGACGAAGGTGCTGACCGTACCGGTCGCCGTTGCGGTTACGCTGACGGTGATGACGCAGGTTTCGCCGATGCCCAATAAGCCGTCGACCAGGCTGATGGTGGTACCGCCGTCCGGGGCGCTCAGGGTGCCGGCGAGACAGGTCTTGACCGGGTTTGCCGGATCGGCCAGGGTCATCCCGGCAGGCAGGTTTTCGGTAAAGGCAACGTCCTCGATGGGACCGCCCGTGGTGTTTTCAATGGTAAAGGACAGGCGGGAAACGCCGCCCGTGCCGACGGTATCCGGCGAAAAGAGGACGGTTAGATCCGGTCCGGGGGTGCCGCGCGTTTGCGCCGATGCAATGGTTGTGAAGAACGAAACGCATACTAAGAAAAAAATCCGGCCGGCCGTTTTCGGCCCATTAAAAAAATGTGACTGTCTCAACCTGACTCTCCCAAAGTGACAATGAAAAATGAGGAATCCGATCATACCATGCAGTCCGGAAAATTTGAGTGATCATAAGTCGATGCTATATCCGGAAGGGTACGAAACACCTTATCGCGGGACACTTGTCCTGGACGATTTAGATGAAGGCTCCCTATGATAACTCCGTAGCCATAATTTTGTATAGAGGTTCGGCCGGAAAGTCCGCAAAGAAATTGCCCCGCCCTAGCGCAACAATTCGGCGATCATGCCGTTGGCTTGGGACAGGTAGAATCCGCCGAACAGCGTATAGTGGTTCAGCACGTGGTACAGGTTGTACAAGGTCCGGCGTCGTTCGTAACCGCCGGCCGTCGGATAGGTCGTGCGGTAGGCCGTGTAGAAGGATCGGTCGAAGCCTCCGAACAACTGACTCATGGCCAGGTCCACCTCGCGGTCACCGAAATAGACGGCCGGGTCGAAGATCACCGGATCGCCCTGGATGGTAAAGGCCGCATTGCCCGACCACAGATCGCCGTGGACCAGCGACGGTTCGGGTTGGTGTCCCGCCAGGAGGTCCGGCAGGGCGCGCCTCAGCTCATCGAAGCGGGGTAGGGAACCGCCGCGTTGCTCGACCAGGCGTCGTTGCGCCTCCAAACGCTCGCTAAGGAAGAAATCGACCCACTCGTCCGCTTTCGCGTTTGTCTGAACCGTGGCGCCGATGAAATTGTCGCCGTCCCAGCCGAAGTGTTCGGAGAGGCGACATTGGTGTAGTTGCGCCAGTTGTTCGCCCATGGCGCGCCAATCGCCGCGACCGCCCAGTTCCAACCATTCCAGAACCAAAAAGGCCCGGCCCCCGACAATACCCTGGCATATAGGCAGGGGCGCCCGAATGGTGCCCGTGTCGGCAATGGCTTGCAGTCCGGCGGCTTCGGTTTCGAACATGGCGGCAAGTTCGGCCCGGTTGTGTTTGACGAAATAGGCCGTATTGCCGCTTCGGTCCAGCAGGCGCTCGGCGTTATTGATGCAGCCGCCGCCGACAGACGAGACGGGCTTGCCGTCGAAGCTGCTGCCCACCCGCTCGCGAATGCGGTTGTTGACCGCGTCCCAAAAGCGTTGATCAACCATGATAGTGACTCCTTCCACCTATCATGGCGCAAGAAGGCCCTCCAACGCAAATGAATAAGTAGCGTCGAAAAGGCCGGTCGTAGAACGAGCCGGCGCGGGAACCAAGGCCCGGCTTTTTGATAAAAGGTGACTATAGGCAAGGGCCGGTTTTGTCGGCGTCGAAGGAACCGGGGCCATGGCAGAACCAAAATGGGATTCCGAGGGCGGGACCACCGTGTCGGCTCGCCGAAAATTAAATATCAAGGCATGAATAACAAAACTGCCGCTCGGATTCCTCGGCCAGGGCATGCTCTGCTTTAGACCTTTCAACCCGGGCCACCGTATAGGATTCGTCTTCAGCAAGTTTGTGAACGTAATAGACCCAATGCTCGTCCGCGGAAATAACCAGGTTCGGGTAGAGATCCAAAATATCGGGTTGGACACGCTCACCCGTTGTCGTAAAAAACTGGAGCAGGCTGGCATCGGCTATTTCCTTTTGCTTGTGGGGGCCCTTGTTGAAGGCATACCAGCGCAACACAAAAATCTTGCCGGTCACGGTGAAACCTATATCGAAAATAGGCGGGAAACGTTCAGGGAAGTCTGCCTTAAACCGACCTTTCCTCTTCCTGTTCATGAACCTGAGCGCCATGTCGCCCAGGTCCTTATCGAACGGCTTTCCCCTGATGCCGGTTTCAATCATCTCCAGCCGGTTGGTAGGCTGATCATAGAGCCAAAAAAAGGATTGATTTTCCGCTTTGATAACGGCCTTGGAGCCGTCGTCGTTGACAACCAGGATGCTCCGGTCCAAGGCGGGGTTGAATCGCTTGTCCCGGGATGCGGGGGTCACCTCAAAGCGTGTAAGCGTTTCGCGAACCTTGAAGTCATCCTCCGGAAACCTGAGGAGTTCCCACTCGCTGTCATAAGGCCCTCCTTTGAAGGCGAGCCGGCCCTTCTGTAACTTTTCCAGCGAATGGACATCGCTTGGATGCTTGCGATGATAGAGGAAACGGCCGTCTTGACTGAAGAAATGTGTTTGGTACAGGCCCGTGACCTGAAGCATGCCGTTATCCAATCGAATGTAGCTGACTCTTGGAAATTTTCCCGGCCCTTCACCGGGACCGCCGATCGTTTTCAGTCGTTTTCCATCGGCCCCGTAAAGATGGACTTCTTTCATCTTGACATCGAGAACGAACAAGGTACCGGTATCATTGCGAACCACGGTAATCTTCGAAAGAGGTTGATAGATTTCCGGCGCGGGGTTCAGAAAGCCGCCGGTGAAAAACAAAAGAAGAAGCCACATCGAGGGATTACCTTGTCGCTATTTCCACACAATCTTATATCAAGAGCGCTGCTGTGAGTAAACGAACTTTTCTCAATTTCCCTATACCAGGCCGGCCCCAAATGAGGATCGCGCCGTGATGCGTGTTTCGGCGATCAGCGGATTGCCGCTGAGCTACCAATGGCGCAAGGACGGCACGGCCCTGCCCGGCGAAACCGAATCGGTAATGGTCCTGGAACAGGTCATCCGGGGTATGGCGGGTTGGTATGACTGTGTTATCAGCAACGGCGCCGGCGTTTCCCAGGTGTCGCGGGCCGGCCGCCTCCGTATTTCATGGTCCCATCCCTACATCATTCAGTAAACCGTTAACGGCCCGGCCCTTCCCAAGGGGATCGGGCTTCACAAAAAAGTGCGGTGCTTGGGCGCCGTTATCGGGAACTCGCCTGGGGAGGGGAGCAGGTGCGATTGTAGGTGTGCAATCGACTTAAGCCGACGGATGGACTTGATTGCGGAGGTGTGCAATCGACCCAAGACACCGGCTTGACTTGATTGCGCAGGTGCGCAATCGACCTAAGACGCCGGCTTGACTCGATTGCGCAGGTGCGCAATTGACTTAAGACGCCGGCTTGACCCGATTGCACACGTGTGCAATTGACTCAAGACACCGGCTTGGCTTGATTGCGCAGGTGTGCAATCCTGTCAAGAAATTGATATATCAGGTTGCTCATGTGCAAAAGTTGTTCCGGCGTTGTTAAGCACGAGGTACGCGTGAAACAAAACCGCGATCAGGTCACCCCTAACTATGACGAGTCGCCGGCCATATCATGACTCGTTGTGGTGTAAGATCCGGGCATGCGCTACAATGGTCACAGCCGAAATCCCAGGAGCCCTTCACCCCTTGGCCCAAGAACAAAACAACCCAAGTGACGCCGCCCTGACCGCAAGCATTCGTGACGGTGACGAAACGGCCTTCCGCGATCTCTATTATCGGTATGCCCAACCGCTTTTCCGCTTTCTCTACCGACGCACCCATGACCGCGAGACGGCTGAGGACCTTACCCAGGAACTATTTGCCCGCATCTGGAAAAACCGCGCAAACCTGGACCCGGACAAACCCGTCAAGGCTTTTTGCTACCAGATCGCCAATAACCTGGCCATCGACCACCTGCGCCGCAAAGTGGCCGACCCGGTCTCGCCCGATGCCGAAATGCCGACCCCGGCTACAGAGATCGACGAGACCGCCTTCCAGAAACGCGGCCGCATCGGCAAGGCGCTGGCCGAACTGCCCGACGGACAACGCCAGGTCTTCATGCTCAGCCGGTTCGAGGGGCTGAAATACCAGGAGATTGCCCAGGTGCTCCAGATCTCGGTGAAAACCGTGGAAAACCACATGGGCCGTGCGCTCAAGAAACTGCGCCTGAACCTAAAGGACCTGCTTCATCAAATTTTTTTCGGACCCATGTAGGGGGATTCCTCTTACCGCCCGTATCCACCTATAGATCTCGTGATCGAGATCACAAAAAAACAGGAACAACCCGATGCAAACACCAGAAAACATTCACCTCCACCTCATGGGTCAAGCCGACGAAGCCACGGAGACGGCCATTGCCCGTTGGCGGGCGGAATCTGCCGAAAACGAAACCGCCTATCAAGACTTCGTGATGCGCTGGCGTCAATTTGACGACGCCGTGCCCGAGGCAGATTTCGACATGGACGCGGGTTGGCGTGATTTGGAAGCCCGGTTGGGCTTGGGCGCCGCTGAAGAACAGGTGGTGGTGCCCTTCCCCGCCAAACGCAAGGGATATCGACCCATGCTGTTCGCCGCGGCGGCCGTTTTGATCGCCGCCCTGGGCACGCTTTTTCTGCGCGATACCGACCTGCCGCAAGTGGAACTGGTGAGCGTCGCCGGTGAAAGTCGTCAGGAAACCCTGCCGGACGGTTCCGTGGTCTGGCTGAACGGCGACAGTCGCATCGTCTTTGCCCGGGGTTTCGCGGGTAAGGAGCGCGGGGTAGTTTTGCAAGGCCATGCCGCCTTTCAGGTGACAAAAGGCGAGCGTCCGTTCGTGGTGCAAACCGCCCAGGCCAGGGTCCGTGTATTGGGAACGCGCTTCGATGTTTGGACCGGCGGCGACAAAACACGCGTGGTGGTGGATGAGGGCCGGGTTTCCGTCACCAACGCCGCCGGTAAGGGTGAAGTAACGCTGAACCCGGGCGGCCGGGCCGATATAAGTGGCCCCGATCACACCCCCGTGGTGAGCGAGGTCACCAGCGCCGATTTTCTGGGCTGGAAAGAAGGAAAGCTCTTGTTTCAAGCGCAATCCCTACACGATATTGTGATTGACCTGGAACGAACCTTCGACCGCAAACTGGTCCTGGCGCAATCCACATTGGGCAACAAAACAGTAACCGCTCAGTTCGACAATGTGGATTTAGATACCATATTGGCGGAAATTTGCCTCAGCCTCGGGCTTAAATATCGGAAGGAGGGTCTCACTTATTATATTTCTTCCAGGTGAGGGAGAGAAAGCATCATGGCCTGTCGGGTTTTTTTCTGTGTCTTGTGCTGCCCGTTTTTATTCTCCGGGCAACCTGATAACATCGTCAATCTTACCTGCAACGGCGATCCGCTCAAAACCGCCCTGCAAAGCATCGCGCAACAAGCCGAACTGGACCTGGTCTACGCCGACCACCTTGTACAAGGCGTCCGTGTGCGCTGTCGCTATACAGACATCACCACCGAGGCTGCCTTGGACGCCGTCCTGAAAGGCACCGGCGTTTCCTGGAAACGCGCCGGCGACAACCGCATCGTTCTATTCCCCCTACCCGCCGATAAAACCCGCTCCCTGAAAGGCACCATCCTGGCTCTGCCGGCCGGAAACGCCCTGGAAGGTGCGGTCGTTTCCATCATGGGCTCTCACCGCCTGGCTTTGACCGATCATATGGGGCATTTTCAAATGAACGGCCTGGCGCTCGAGTTGGACAAGGTCGAAATCTTTGCCACCGGCTACACCCCGCAAACACTGGAACTGAGTGACGGCGCCGGCGAGTTCCGCATTGCCATGGCGCCTCAGCCCCATGTCAGCGAACACCTGCGCGTCACCGGCGGCGGTCTCAGCCTGATGAACATT
The DNA here is from genome assembly GCA_030066195.1 of Acidobacteriota bacterium. GTDB lineage: Bacteria > Acidobacteriota > Holophagae > Acanthopleuribacterales > Acanthopleuribacteraceae > JASJCB01. The sequence continues at coordinate 2,687 of JASJCB010000061.1, read as the reverse complement.
TCCAATAACGACGGCGCCTCCTGGCTCTCGCCCGAGGCGGTCGCCGCCGCGCACGGCGATCTGGGGCGCGATCTGTTCGACCAATTGGAATTGCTGCCGGGCGTATCTGCCGGTGACGCGGGCGACCCCGGTGTTTCCTTTCGAGGCGGCGCGCCTTCCGAGAACCTGGTGCTGCTGGACGGCATCAAGGTCTACCAGCCCGACCACGCCATGGGCTATTACAGCTCGGTGAATACCGACGCACTCTCGGAAATCCGCGTCTTCAAAAGCGGCTACCCGGCCCGTTACAGCGATCGTCTTTCCGGGGTACTGGACCTTTCCACCCGAGGCGAGCGCATCCAAAAACGCGAGATCCGCGCCGGCGTCAACCGCGATATTGCCGACGCCACCGTGGCCCAACCGCTGAGCCGCAATGCTTCGATCATGCTTTCCGCGCGGCGCTCGATGGAAGACGACACCACCAATCGCGTCTCGGCCAGGGTCCATGAACAAACCTTTAATGATGAAGTGTGGCAACCCGAGGATGACGAGGAATTGGACGCAACCCGCCAACTGGACTTCACCGACCTGATCGGTAAACTGTCCTGGTGGTCGAGCGGTCACGACGTTTCTGTTTCCTATTTCCGCGGGCGCGACGACAGCTTGGACAAGGTGGTTTATACCGGCGAGGACACCCCGATTACCCTCTATGACCGCAAGGGGAACTGGGGCAACAAAGGCCTGGGCCTCAATTGGACCGGCAATTGGAACGACCGCCTGCGAACCCAGGCAGGGATCACCTGGTCGAAAATGGACGCCTTCTTCGATTTCTACGATAACAACGAGGGCGACGTTCAGGAAGCCCTTGTGGACAATACCCTGGAGGAAAAAAGTTTCTTCCTGGACGAGCGCTTTCAGATCGGCAACCACACCATCGAGACCGGGGTGGTGATCAACGAAATCGAAACCTTCTTCAATCGCCGGGAACTATTTGAAGATCTCGAGGACGAGGAGCCGGAAGAAGAAGAGGAACCGGAAGAACTGGAAGAGGACGGCTATACAAACAGTACCCGTCAAAAGGGATTTTATCTGCAAGACACCTGGCGACCCACCGATGCCTTCGAAGCCTCCATCGGCCTGCACCTGCGTGAAGATGAACGCACCGGGCAACGCCGAACGGAACCACGCATCGCCATGGGCTGGCAACCGACGCAGAAATGGAACCTACGCGCTTCCTGGGGCCGATACCACCAATACATCCTACGCACACCAGACACCATCAACTATTTCGAAGGGGCCGACACCTGGTTCCTGGCCGATGACTTCCTCATGCCGGGCGAAGCGCGTCACCTGCAGGTGGGCGCCGGATACAGGCACAACGGCCTGATGGTGGATCTGGAGTTATACGACAAGCGCGTGACGGGAACCTTGAACCGACTGTACGACCCGTTGCGCAACGACAATTTCGAAAGCGGTATCCAAAGCCAGGATCGCATTAAGGGTTTGGACCTGCTGGCTCGCAAGACCATCGGCAACTTCAGCGCCATGGTCTCCTACGGCTGGATGAAGGGGCGCGCCGAACGTGACGTACACACGGGCGAAGCACTGGACCATCCCACCGATCGCGACATACCCCACTCCCTGAAAGCGGTTTTGGGTTACGGCGCGGTAAACTGGCGCGGCAGCCTGATCTACAGCTATGCTTCCGGCAGGCCCTTCGGCATTCCCGGCGTCGCCTTCGAATCCGAGGAGGAGGACTTCGAAGAAGAGGACTTCGAGTTCCCCGAGGATTTCGAAGAGGTGAACGAAGAGGAATTCGGCGGTGAGCTGATTCTGACCCAACCGGAATTCCCCAACCAGTTCCGTCTTCCCGACCGGCAACAAATTGACGCGTCCATTCGCTACCTATGGACCTGGCGAAAGCTGGACGGCGAGTTGGGGCTTACCCTTCGCAACCTTACCGATCGCCGCAATGTGCTGTACCGATACTACATCCTCGACGACGAGGAAGACCAACCGGCGCCTGTCGATGTCACCGACTTCGGTTTCCGGGCTTCGCTGGATATGCGCATTCGTTACTGAACCTACCCGAACATTTCGCAAAACCTTCATGAGGAAATCACGGCGCACTTGTTTTAGTAGTTGACGCCGGCATGGGTAATGATAGAATGCCGTCGCTTCGTGAAACTGGTGCTGGAGTCTAGTCATGCGTCATGTGGTTTTTGTTGCTCCCTTCTTTTTGCGAGCCACGCTTCAATTTGTGGAAGGCGCCGTCAATCTTCCCGATGTCAAGGTCTATCTGCTTAGCAAGGACCCGTTGACAAAACTCCCCTCGAGTCTCAAGCAGCGCCTGGCCGGTCATTGGCGCATGGACCAAATCTTCGATACGGAGGCGCTCACCCGAAATGTGACCGAAATTGCGCGCAAAGTGGGCGGCATCCACCGGTTGATCGGCACCTTGGAACAGCTTCAAATTCCCCTGGCCCAGGTTCGTGAACGCCTGAATATACCGGGTGTTCGCCCGCCCGTGGCTCGCAACTTCCGGGAAAAATCCCTGATGAAAGACGTCCTGCGCCGTCACCAGGTGCCCTGCGCCCGCCACTGCCTGGCCGACTCAGCCGACCGGGCTCGACAGTTCGCAGATCAGGTGGGATTTCCGCTGGTGGGCAAACCGCCCGACGGTGCGGGCAGTCGCGGGACCTGGCGGG
>JASJCB010000207.1 GCA_030066195.1 Acidobacteriota bacterium | reverse complement strand
GTTCCACTTTTCCATCTCTACCCAAGGGGGACCCGTGGTTCAATATCACTGACAGGCTTTTGACGAAGTCTCACTCATTTATTGCGACCACGGAACTATCATTTATCGATCCCCTGCTCATTGCTCCTGACTTTTCCGGGTCGAGGAATCAGACCTGATTCTTTGCTCCTGACTTTTCCGGGTCGAGGAATTAGAACTGATTCTTTGATCCTCGATTTATCGACACAACCAATCACAACTGGATTTAAAACGTTGTCGCCGCGCTCGGCGAGTCCGTTTTTCGCGTCAATACATTGTGCCCGAGCTCGGGAGTCCGTTTTTCAGGTCCGGGACGGTGGTCCCGAACGCGACGGTAGACATTTTTATCCTTGAACAAGCCCGCCTTGCCCGGTCGGTCGCATCTGTTCGGATGCTCGCGGTGATTCGAGACAGACCGGTGCCTGCTATCCTTTTGGAAGAAACCTCCGGGGCGGATTTCCGAGATCAGGCAATCAGGGATAGGGTTGAACCCGTTCGGTTGGTTTCCGATGCGCCGCCCTGGATGTTGTAGAGGTTGTTCACGGCCTGATCGATTCCGCCGGCTATTGCCGACGAGGTTCCTATCGATTGGGTTGCGTTGTTTTCGAACTGCCGGCCGGTCGGTTCATCCTCTGTATTACCGGGGGAGGTATCTACGATTGCGGCGCCGATCTCGGGTGTTTCGCTATTCTCTTGCGTCTCTCCGGAATCCCCGGTCTGCTCCTCTGGTTCCTGCTTCTCGATCCGGCTCTCTTCCAGTTGCTCTTCCTGGATTTCCTTGCGGGCCTCAACCTTCAATTGGTCCGCCTTGGCGGCTACCTTTCGGTCCTGTCCGCTGGGCTCCGCCGGGGCCAGGGCGGCGCGTTTGATGCGGTCGGCTTTTTCCAGGGTGGCCTGGGGATCGTTGGGGACCTTGCTGGTGTCGATGCTGACACTGCCGCCTATCGCGTAACGCTTGCCGTCGGGGCCTGTCTGATAATCGTATTTCGGTCCGCCGTTGGCCAGGTCGCCGGCGGCGCGTAGGTGGGCCAGTTCGTGGGCGCGCACCTCGGCGTCGCGATCCTTCAGGCGGTCGACCAGATCCTGTTCACCTTCGGTCAGTTCGCCGGGGTCGGTTTTTCCCTCACCTTCCCGCGCTTCTTTCACGACCTCGGATTGCGATGGGCTGTCCGGTCTTTCAGGTCGCTCTCCGGCGGAGGCGCGGTTCCGGGCCTCGTTGCTGATGGAAACCGAATCGCCTTCCTCTTTGCCGTTGCGATTCAGGCCGGCCGGCGACGAATTGGTGTTTTCGGTCGGTTGCGGGGCGACGGGCTCGGGCGGACGCAATTCGGGTGGTTCTATCTTAGGGGGTTGAAGCCCCGCATCACCGGTTGTTGCCGGCGGGATGAAACCCGATGCGCTGATCGACAAGGTACACCTCTCCAGGAGAGACTCCGGGCCTTGTCCGGTTCATCGGTCGGAGATCCGCGAAAATTTAGAGAAAAAGGAGTATTCTCGGTAAGCCGTTCTTTTAGAATGCCATGTCGATATTATCCGCGCACTTTGTTTACAGATATGAGGAGAGGGGGACCGGGTGTCCCCCTTCAAAGGGTTTGGTTGCGCTTTCCGGTGATGGAACAAGCGTATGATCGGGCAGACCGGATGAAATGCTAAAGGGAGTTCCGGTCTACCCGCGGCGTTTTAAAGGGCGTGGAAATCGCCGGTAGTCCAGATTTTCTTAATCCATTCGGAAAAGACCTCCATTTGCACCAGGTATCCTTTATAGGCAGGATCCTTCCAAACACCGTATTCCGAGGCCGGGTCTTCCGACTTGCGGATCTGGTGACGGATCTGGTGCGTGGAAAAGGGGATTTTGCCACAGACATCGCTCAAATAAAACTGTCCTTTTTGAGAGAGCAGCGTATTTCCGTCCCAATTTTCTTGAACCTTGTGGATTCGGGGTAGATGCCAGGAGCGGAAATAAGAACCAAACACCTTCATGCGCACTTGCCAATGGGTCCAGGTCTTGCGGATGCCCATCACCTGCCAGGGGTTTTTGCCTTGATTTTCCAGCTCTTTAGCATGCTTTTTGAATTCTTGGGGATGGAGGTCCAACTTTGCCGCCACGTCCTTTAGAAAGAAGATGCCTTCCTGATTGAGCAATTCTTCTTCTGTCCAGTCGGGTTCGACCGCTTTCAATTCCATCTCGTCGGCATTGAATACCTTCTCTATGTTGTCAACCATAGTTTTCCCTTCCTTTTATGTCGAATGTTTATATTCATGGGTATCTATGAATTTATGTACCTTAAGCTAATTTATACCAAAAATACGAAGATAGTGAAGTTGTTTTTGTGTTTGGGATCACATTTTTATGTAGACGGCTGCATTGTTGGGCAACTGAGCCCGTTTGACCAGGACAGGCGCACCACACCGCCCGACACTTCTACGAATGATCTTAAGACATGATTCATCTTGTCTAGGGGCGGTAGGTTGTCGGATAATGCGGAGGCGCGATTCCTACGAATGGTTTCGCGTGTCCGTCTGAGGCTATACTTTCAAAGGTACCCGATTTCGGCACTCAAGAAAAGCAAAAGTTTACCGGACCACGCCTTTTTTGCAAGAAGCACGATATACCAGATCTTTAAATTTATGGTAACTCAGATATTTAGGAATCAAGGCGGAACCGTTTAGCCCGGACTGACCGACTATATTAAAACCCCGATCACTTGGAGGACGCCTGATGTGGTTTTTATTGACTCTGTTTTTAATGACTGACAAGCCCGCCCAACCCTTTGCTCAGGGCAAACAGCAACTGGATGGTTTCTACGACCTGTACTGGGATGAGGCGGCCGGTGCGTTATACCTGGCCATCGACCGTTGGGACGAGCCCTTTCTTTTGGTCGAGAGCCTGGCCACCGGCCTTGGCTCGAACGATTTAGGCTTGGACCGCGGTCAGCTGGGCCGCAGCCGAATCGTTCATTTTCATCGTGTGGGTAAGCGCGTTTTCCTGGTGCAACCGAACCTGGATTACCGGGCGAACAGCGACAATGCCTTGGAGCGCCGCGCGGTGGCCGAGAGTTTTGCCACCGCCACCCTGTGGGGTACGAAGATTGTGGCTGAGGAAGACGGTACGGCATATGTAGACCTGAAGACCCTGGTGTTTCGCGATGAGAAAAAGATCGCCGAACGCCTGGCCGAAGCCGGTGAAGGCGGGTACAGCCTCGATCTCGACCGCGGCTATTACTATAAACCCCGCACCAAAAGCTTTCCCGACAACACCGAAATCGAGGTCAGCCTGACTTGGAAGGGCAAGGCCGCGGGCAAGCACCTGCCCACCGTGGCGCCCACCCGGGAAAGCGTCACCATGCGCCAGCACTTCTCCATGGTGCGCCTGCCCGATGACAATTTCAAACCCCGCGCCTTTCACCCGCGCAGCGGCGGGATACCTATGAAATACCGCGACTACGCGGTTCCCCTGGATGCGGAGTTGGACCAGTTACTGTTGCTGCGCCATCGCCTGGTGCGCAAGAACCCTAAGGCCAAACGGTCCAGGTTGGTGGAGCCGCTGGTGTATTACGTGGACTCCGGCGCGCCCCCGCAAATTCGCGATGCCTTGATCGACGGCGCCTCCTGGTGGAACGAGGCTTTTGAAGCCGCCGGCATCATCGACGGTTTCCGGGTAGAGGTCCTGCCGGCGGATGCCGATCCCATGGACGTCCGCTACAACGTGATTCAGTGGGTGCACCGCTCCACCCGCGGTTGGAGTTACGGCGGCAGCGTGATCGATCCCCGCACCGGTGAAATCATCAAAGGCCATGTAACGCTGGGCTCGTTACGGGTTCGCCAGGACCGTTTGCTATTCGAGGGCATGATCCCCTTTGACGAAAACGGCGTGTCTTCCGCTCCGGAAGGGCAACGTCCCGTGGATCTGGCCCTGGCCCGTATTCGCCAACTCTCCGCGCACGAGGTAGGACACACCATTGGTCTGGCCCATAACTTTGCCGCCAGCAACAACGGCCGCGCCTCGGTCATGGACTATCCCGCGCCGCTGGTCACCCTGGAAGACGGCAAGCTGGACTTTTCCCAGGTCTACGGCGTGGGCATCGGTGAATGGGACAAGATCTCCACGCGCTACCTCTACCAGGAATTCAAGGACGAGAAGGCCGGCCTGGCCGGCGTGCTGGCGGACGCGGAAAAGCAAGGCCTGCGTTTTGTGAGCGACGGCGACAGCCGGGCCCCGAGCAGCATGCATGCCGATTCGCATCTTTGGGACAACGGCAAACATGGTGTGGACGAGTTGGCGCGGGTCCTGACCTTGCGCAATCACCTGCTGGCCAACTTCTCTCACCGCAACCTGCATCCGGGTAAAATGGCCGCGCAATTGGAAGAAGTACTGGTGCCGGTGTACCTGCACCACCGTTACCAACTGTTGGCCGGCGTGAAGAGCGTGGGCGGCGCCGACTTCGACTATTGGGAAAACACCGGCAAACCCGCCCCGACGGTCACCCCGCGAGACCGCCAGGAACGGGCGTTGCAACTGGCGCTGAGTACCCTGAACCCGGAATTCCTGGACTTGCCCGAGCACCTGCGCGGCGTCATTCCCCCGCGCCCGCCCGGTTACGATCGGCATCGCGAGTTATTCGCCGGCCGCACCGCACCCGCCTTCGACGAACTGGCCCTGGCCGAGACCGCGGCGGACATGACGCTCCAGGTGTTGTTGCAGACCGAGCGGCTGAACCGGGTTCACGCACAGTCTGTCAACGACCCGGAGCAACTGGGCATCGACGATGTTTTGGAGGCCCTGCTCGAAGCCACCATCGCGGCGGAGCCCAAGGAAGGGCGCGCGGGCGCAATCCATCGCCAGGTGAATTACCTGACGGCGAATCACCTGGTACGGCTGGTGCGGGACACCGGTCTGCGTGAAGAGGTGCGCGCGCATGTCTACGGTGTACTCGATGAATTGATCGAGGAAGAGCGCGAAGTAGAGAACAGTGCTTATGAAACCCACTACACCTGGTTGACCCTGCGCATCGAGGAAAACCTGGATGAGGATTCCGATTATCACCGGGCAGCAAAACCGCTGAAAACGCCGCCGGGCAGTCCTATCGGCTGTGGTTCTTTTCACTGAACGATTCGAAAAAGGGGCCGGACAACCGGCCCCGGTTCGTAAAACTGAAACCTGGTTTCAGGACCCTGCCGCATCGCCTTCCAGGAAAATTTGCCAAAAATAGCCGGCCATGGGGCCCATTTGTGGATTTGAAGCACTCCGACAAGCCAAATAAACAACAAAAGACGGCCGGACACCCAATGCTATAGGCATGGTGCTGAAATGCACTCATTTTGCCAATTTGGGCTTTCTTCGCGTGGTTTGAAAAAACTCGTGAACTTGCCTGGAGACTATTGAAGGGTGATTTGATTTTCCTTACGGGGTTACAGACCGCCGGCGCCGGTTCCGACTCCACTGTGCAAATCTCGCAGGAACTGGTTGGCGCGCAACTGCGATTCGTAGTTGATGCGCTGGTAGGCCGGCAGAATCCCCGCGGTCTCGGGGTCGCGTTTGAAGGTTCGTTTTTGCAGGTACCAGGGCAGGCCCATATGGTCGCGTTCGCTCTTGTTGCAGATTTCGATGGGTTCGGTACCCTTGATATAGACTTCCAGCAGGTTCTTGTCATTGCAGACACAGTCCGGAGAAATCTTCTTGCCGGTGACGGGATCGATGGGAACGGTGATGATGCCCTCGGGAACAGGGAACGGCTCATCCACCAGGTCGGACTTGATGCCTTTCATGAACTCGATCCAGATGGGTAACGCGGTGCTGCCGCCGGTGGCGTTGGGACCGATGGTGTGGTTCAGGTCGCGGCCCACCCAGGAGCCCGCCACGATCTGGTGATTGTAGCCCATGAACCAGGCGTTGGTGTAATCGTTGGTGGTGCCCGTTTTACCGGCCAGATGACGCATCTTCAATTGGATACCGGCCTTCCGCGCGGTGCCCTTGCGCCCGTAGACGACGCTTTGCAAGGCGTTGGTGACCAGGTAGGCGTTTTGTTCCGGGATCACCTGTTCCTTCTTGGGTTTGTTTTCCTCGATGGTCAGACCCTTGTCGTTCATGATGCGGCGAATGAACATGGGCTCCGCGCGCACGCCGTTACGGGCGAATGTGCCGTAAACCAGGGCCATGTCCAGCAGGCTGATCTCCGGGGCGCCCAAGGCCAGGCTGGGGAAGGGCTCCAAACCGGCGCCTACCTTGAGTCGATGGGCGTAGGAGATGACATTATCGTAGCCCACCTGGTTCAATAGCTTAACCGCGACGATGTTTTTGGATTGAGCCAGGGCGTTGCGCAGGGTTGTACTGCCCAGGTACTTGCGGTCGTAGTTGCGCGGCAGGTAGGGCTTGGGCATGGGTATCAGGCCGTATTTCAGGCGGCGCGCTTCCTCGCGACTTTTGGTGATGACCTCCAGTTCGCCCTTGTCGTCGAACTTGAACTGGGTAGGGTCCCAGAAATTGGTGGGTTCGTCGAACAAGATATCGGACAGGGTGTAGCCTTGTTCCAGAGCGGAGCCGAAAACCACGGGCTTGATGGCCGAGCCGACCTGACGTTGCGCCTGCTCGGCGCGGTTGAACTTGCTGCGATTGTAGTCGTAACCGCCGACCATGGCCAGGATGTGTCCGTTGGAAGGATCGACGGCGACGAAGGCGCCCTCGATGTCCGGCTCCTGGTCCAGTTCCAGGAAGTAGGGGAAGTAGTTTTCCTCGGTTACCGTCCAGGGGTCGATCTCTTCGACGGGTTCTTCGAGCAGCGCAATCTCTTCGGGGGTCTCTTCGAGCGGCAGCTCAGGTTCAGGTTCTGCTTCCGCCTCTGCAACGACTTCTTCCTCAGGGATTTCCAACTCCTCGACGGGCGGAGGGACGAACTCCTCCAGTTTGTCCTTGACGAAGAACAGGGGAACATCGCCTACCTTGAACTTTTTAGCCATGCCGCTGACATAGTACTTTTTGGTCTTGTTGTTCTTGGCGGCCATCCAACGCATGTTCTCCACGTCCAAACGGGACAATTTGTCGCCGATGCGCACTACGATGTAATCATCGGTGACCTTGACGACAACGGCGCGCAGGTTGATGCCCGTCTGAAGGGGTTGGTGCCAACTGGGGTCGAAATAGTTGATCAGAATGTCCGGATCGTCGGCGGCGTCGCCCTTGAACACCGAGGGACAATCGAAGGGTCGGTACTTAAGTCTCTTGTCTTTTTCCTTGAGGCCTTTGCGCACGGCCAGTTCGGCAATTTCCTGGTAGCGATAGTCCAGGGTCGTGTAGACGTCCCAACCGCTGGTGCGCACTTTCTCCTCGCCGTAAGTGTCGAAGAGGTAGGTGCGCACCTTGTCGATGAAGTGTCCGCCGATGGTCAGCGGTTTCTTGAGGGCCTTGCGGTCCAATAACTCCAGCGGCTGTTTAACGGCGGTTTCGTAAGTCTCCCGATCGATATAGGCCTCTTCCAACATACGGGCCAGGACCACATTGCGCTTGTTTTTGCAGGCCTCGGGGAAACGATAGGGATTGAAGCGGCTGGGCGCCTGGGGGAGACCGGCCAGGGTGGCGCACTCCACCAGGGTGAGCGAGCCGACCGACTTGCCGAAGTAGTATTTTGCCGCGGACTCGATCCCGAACTGGTTGTTGCCGAACGGAACCTCGTTGGCGTACATGGCAAAAATCTCTTCCTTGGTCAGCCGAGCTTCCAACTGCACGGCCAGGAATTGTTCTTTCAGCTTGCGCGAGTAACTGAGACGGTCGTCCTTGGTGATGATCTTGACCAACTGCTGAGTCAAGGTAGAGGCGCCGCGCATCTTGCCGGTCAACATGTTGTCCTTGACCGCGCTGAGAATGCCGAAGGGCGAAACGCCGATATGGTCGAAAAAATACTCGTCTTCCACGGCGATCATGGCGTGGACAAAGTGTTTGGGGATGTCTTTGTAGCTGAGGATGATGCGCTTTTCGGAGGAAATAATGTCCAGCAACACGCCGCGGCGATCATAGACGCGAGTGTAGAGCTTGGGCTTATAGTCTTCCAGGGATTGAAGATCCTCGAAACGCTCACCCTGCCAAAGTACGAACCAACCGAAGCCGGCCCCCAGCAGCCCGCCGACCACCAAAGTAATCGCGGCTGCCTTGAGACCTGTTTTCAGCCATTTGTTTTCTGCAATCTTCATAGTTACCCCATACAGACCCGGACGACTTCATCGAAGGTGGTCTGTCCCTCCATGATTTTGCGAATGCCGCATTCCATGAGGGTTTCCATTCCCTTTTGGCGCATGGCCTTCTTGATGGTGATGCTGTCTTCGCCGGCGGCGATCAGCTTACGCAAGGTTTCGTCTACTTCCATCAACTCGAATACGCCGGTACGACCCTTGAGCCCGGTATAGCGGCAGACGTGGCACCCCTTTCCCTTCTTGACCTTCAGCGGACGGCCGGACTTGGTGCGAATGTTGAGGACGCGCAACTGGGCCTGGGTCAAAACGGCATCGGATTCACAGTTCTTGCACACCTTGCGCACCAACCGTTGCGCCAGAACCCCCAACAGGGTGGACGCGATCAGGAAGGGCTCGCCGCCCAGGTCCAGCAGGCGGGCCACGGAACCGGCCGAATCGTTGGTGTGCAGGGTAGACAAAACCAGGTGGCCGGTCAGAGCGGCCTGCAATGTATAAGTGGTCGTTTCCGGGTCGCGAATCTCTCCCAGCATAATGATATCCGGGTCCTGACGCAGGATGGTTCGCAAGGCTCCGGCAAAGCTGAGATCCAACAGGGGATTGACCGCGACCTGATTGAAGTTTTCGTTCACCATCTCGATCGGGTCCTCGATGGTGGTGATGTTCTTCTCGCGAGTGGCGATGCGGCTGAGCGCGGAGTAAAGCGTGGTGGTCTTGCCGGAGCCGGTCGGCCCGGTGACCAGCATGATGCCGTGGGGTTGGCGAATCATGGTTTCAATGCTGCTGAACTCCTTGTCGCGAAAGCCCAGGTCCTTCATATCGCGCATCACCACCTCGGGGTCGAAGATGCGAATGACCAGCTTTTCGCCGAAGGCCACCGGCAACACGGAACAGCGCAGTTCCACCTCTTTATCTTTCAAACGGGTCTTGAGCCGGCCGTCCTGGGGGCGTCGGCGTTCGGCGATATCCATGCGGCCCAGTAACTTGATGCGGCTGACCACGGCGGCGTGCACCTTGGTGGACATGTTCTGGATATCGTGCAACACGCCGTCGATGCGAAAGCGAATCAGCGAGTAATCGCGCTTGGGCTCCACGTGGATATCGCTGGACCCCTGGTCGTAAGCGTAGACCAGTAGGTATTCCACGGCCTTGATGACATGCGAGTCGGAGGCTTCCAACTCGCGTTCGCTCTTCAGCTTGACCAGTTGTTCCAGGTTACCCAGGTTACGGATGGGGTCCAGATCCTTCTCGGCTTTCTGGACCGAGGCGCGGAATCCGTAATATTCAGTGAGAATGCGGACAATCTCGACCTTGGGGGCCACGACCGGGGAAATCTCCATCCCGGTGTTGCGTTTCAGGTTGAACAGCAACTCCAAGTCGAAGGGGTCGGTCATGGCGCAGGTCAGCACGCCGTCCTCTTCTTTCAGCGGCACGACCAGGTATTTACGGGCAAAAGGCCGCGAGATATAGCGGGACAACAAATCGGAATTGATCTTCAGCGGGTCCAGATGAACGAAGGGTACCTGCTTCTTGTCGGCGATATATTGCGAGAGCGCATCGTCGCTGAGCTTGCGGCTCTCGTTCTCCTTGAACAACGGGAAGTTGAGCACCACATCGATGGGATGAATGCTCTGGGCGTTGGCGAAGGGCCCGGCATATTCCTCGCGCTTGGTCCGGAATAATTGACGCCGAACCTTGCTCTCTTCACTCAGCAGATAGTCGCGCTCCTTGTCATCGATGACATGGCGCTCCAAGAGCATGTTCAACAGAAACTTGACGTCCATTCAGCTTACCTGACCCGTTGGTTGGGATGTACCGCGCGCGTCCCTGTCTTTGTATAACATACGGACGGGCCCCGACAAAAGATGACAACAAAGTTTTTACCCATTGGTGATGCGGCCTGCGATCGGTTCGAGGCAATCCCCGCGGTTCGGTTAAAGATCCATTTCCAGCCGCCAACGCACACCATCGGCCTCCAGTTGGCCGAGCACCTCGACGTATTCCTTCAGATCTTCGATGACCGAGTCGCTTTGTTCCAACTCGCCCGGGTTCTCTTCCAGGTGGTCCAGCAGCGCCAGAGCCCAATTCAAACCCTCTTCCGCTTCGAACCAGGAGGTTTCCTCTTCATCGTCGGCGTCCAGACCCTCGACATCCTCGCCGAGGTCTTCTACTTCCTGCCGATAGAAATCGGCAATCTCCTGGATCCCCAAACGGCGACAAACACGGTCCAAATCCAGACCGGCGCGGGCTATGGCCTTGCCGTTGACAAAGGTATCGAAATCAACCTCATCTTCGGTGGTAATAAAGTACGCGACGCTCATTAGATCCCTCGGCATTTTTATTCGCTAGCAGATTATACACGCATGGACGCGTCCTGCAACAGCCTAGTGGCCTTTTGCTATGAAACACCTTGTAAACCTGTCCGGTCCGGGGGCGTAATGAGAAAAGAAAAACACACTCTTTTTTCCCATTTCTGTGTGTCCTATGCTCACTACAACAAAAAAATTTCGTCTAATGGTCTCAGTCCCCGGATCGAACCGCACGCTGCTTCTTGCCCTCTCGGTGTCGAAAAATAAAAAAGCCCGGCCAACTTGAAGCCGACCGGGCAAACTGCTTTCATCCACGGAGGACAGCTATGAAGTACTGTCTCACCTAAGTAAAGCGTAAAAACTCGAAATTTCGGGTCAGAAATATTTTTCTTTTACACAAACGTTAAAAAAAACCTGAAATTACACCGTTATGCCTTTACATAGAGCCCTTTCCAGTCAAAATGCGCCGCCGATGACCCCTTTCTTGACGGAATTACGCTTTCGTTTATGAGGTCTCCACCAGTATGATGGTGAGATGGAAACAGGTTCGATCGGTGCCCGCGGGCAGTAGGGGTTCTATGGTTGCATTCATTTTTATTTTACTCGCATGGGGAGACAGCGGGAAACTGATATTGAAAAATGGTAAAACCCTAAACTATAGTGACGGTTACCAGGTAAAAGACGGCTACGTGCTCTTTCACGACAAGGCCGGTGACCTTTTCAAACTACCCGAGAAATTGGTTGACCTGAAAAAGACCAAAGCTCTGGCCGATTCCGTCAAGCAGGCGGCGCCGGACGAAGAAAAAATCGATGATCAAAACCTGAGCGATTTCGAGAAGTACGTCCTCCGTATCAATTCCGGCGAGGTGGAAGAGGGCAGTATGATGTATCTAGAGCGGTCGGTGGAGGGCAGTCGCAAGTCTTACCGAAACTACGGCGATCGAACCGACCCCTGTCACCAACTGGCCGATCGATACAACAACGCCAGAGCCTCTTACCTCAACGCGCGTGAAGCCTACAATAAAGGGAATCGCGACAGTATTACCCGCGAAAAACTGGAGCGGAATAGGAAAATCATCCAGGATCTTTACAAAAAACTCCAGCGATGCATTAGATCCGGAAAGGTAGAATGGCAATGAGGCGCTGACAGCGCATCCGCACTTCTGCCCAATTGCTGCCGTGAGGAGCAACACTGATGATCGTTTTACTTTTTGCCTTACTGACCATGGGAGACACGGGGAAACTGGTGCTGAAAAACGGCAAAACCCTGATCTACAGTGACGGCTATCAGGTGAAAGACGGTTACGTGCTCTTCCACGATGCCAAGGGCGACCTGTTCAAGCTCCCCGAAAAGCTGGTCGACTTGAAGAAAACAAAGGCCCTGGCCGAAGCGCGCAAAAAGATACCGTCCAAAAAGGGAAAGAGCCTGGACGACCAGCTCAGCGAATTCGACAAGTACGTCCTGAAGGTGAATGCGGGTGAGGTCAAGGAAGGCGGCATGATGATCCTTGAACAAACCGGCGGCGGCGCCACGTCTTCCGGCGACTCGGGCAGCATCGGCAGCAGCAATAATACCAACCGTTGCGACCAACTACGCCGGCAAATCGATTCGACCAAGGCCGAGTATCAAAGCGCACGTAGCGCCTATACCAGCGAGCGGAGAAGAGGTAAGGTGAGTTCCCAAACCCGCATGCGGTTGACCAGGGCGGGCAAAGAGCTGAAACGTCTCTACAAGGAGATCAGCGGTTGTGTTGATCAGGGTGAATTGGAATGGAAAAACAAGCGCTCGAAGAACTATTAGCGCGGAGTTGTCTAACGGACACGCGGACCGTAGCTTTCCCAGTTGGTTTCCAAGGGTGACTGCATGCGGACTACCGGCGTAAAGGTCTTTCGTTCCACAACGGGCGCCAGAGCCGCCTGGAAAGAAGCCTTGTGAGCATTGAAGGCTTCCCGGTCGACCTTGGGGATGGGCGCCCCGGGCTCGAACTTCTGGGAAAGGGGATTGACGTATTTGCCGTTTTTCTTCATTCCGAAGTGCAGGTGCGTCGCCGTTACCAGGCCCGTGCTGCCCACGTAGCCGATCACCCGGCCTTGTTTCACCCGCACGCCGCGCCGAACGCCCTTGGCGATGCCGGATAAATGAAAGTACTGGGTTTCCATGCCGCGATTGTGCTTGATCACCACGGCAATGCCCGCGCCGCCCCAACGTCCGGCGCGAACCACCTTCCCCGAGGCCACGGCCATGACGGGCGTTCCCTTGGGAGCGCCGTAATCCACGCCGTTGTGCGGTTTGTAGCGTTTGAGCACCGGATGAAAGCGACGGCGCTTGAAGGACGAGGTAACACGGGTAATCTTCAGCGGAGAGCGCAGCACGTCGCGCACCAGGCTTTTGCCCCGGGCGTCAAAATAGGCAGTCTTGCCCTTGGAAGGCTTGAAACGGAAGGCTTCGTAAGTATCGCGCGCGCCGATGTAACGGGCGGCCATGACATCGCCGTAATCGACAAATTGGGGGCCGTCCTCGGTAACGATGTAGCGCTTCTCGATCAACATCTCGAAGGTATCGCCCCGACGCGGGTCCTGGTAGAAATCGATATCCCAGGCAAACACCCCGGCCAGTTTGGCTACCAGCGCCGGACCTCTTTCCACATGGGACAGGGCGCGGTAGAGGCTGTCTTCGATCTCACCGCGCACCACCACGCGGTCGGTGGTGGTCTCGATCTCCCGCCGCACCAGTTCGGGCGTGGTATTCAGGTTAAATACGTCGTAGATCTCGAACGGTGACACTTGCAAGGTGAACTGCCGCGGCGACTTGCCCTGGAGGCTCATTTTCCAACGGTGGTTGGGATGCGCCTTGCGGAAGTCATAAACAGGTGTCAACGCCTGCACCAGGTTATGGACCTGGTTGCCGTTCAGACCCAGCTTTTGCAAGCGCTTGCCGAAGGGTTGACGCGAGGCGAAATTGCCTTCATGCCAGGTCAGTTCTTCCACGGCTTCCGGCGCGGGCGCCATGGATGCGGCCTGTACCGGGGGCGCTTCTTCCACCACGGGCATTTCTTCAAAGGCTTCCCTCTGCGCAATATTCGGCTCTTGTGGTTTTTGGGAAGAGGAATCTTGTAGGAGGCTGAACAGACCCGCCGCCAGCAGGATGATGATGACCGTTTTACCCTTCCAGGTCAGGTGGGTCTTGGGTTTCTTTCGTTTCCAGCGCACTTCGCTATGGAATTCCACGTCAAGCCTCCAAATTGAATAGGGACCCGGGTCACGACCCGGGCCGAACAAATCTCATCGATCGAACATGGGGATCTTGACCCCCTTATTACCGGCGGTCTCTCGGGCAATTTCGTAACCGGCATCCACGTGGCGCGCCACACCCATACCGGGATCCGAGGTCAGTACGCGACCCAGACGCCTTGCGGCCGCTTCCGAGCCGTCAGCCACGATGACCATGCCGGCATGGATGGAATAACCCAGGCCCACGCCGCCGCCGTGGTGTACGCTTACCCAACTCGCCCCGTTAGCCGTATTGATCAAGGCGTTCAGAATCGGCCAGTCGGCAACCGCGTCGGAGCCGTCCTTCATGCCTTCCGTTTCGCGGTTGGGCGAGGCGACCGAGCCGGAATCCAAATGATCGCGACCGATAACGATGGGCGCCTTCACCTTGCCGGTACGCACCAAGTCGTTGAACATGAGCCCGGCCTTTTCGCGATCGCCGTATTCCAGCCAACAGATACGCGAGGGCAAGCCCTGGAACTGGATCTTCTCACGCGCCCCTTCCAGCCACCGATGCAGCGGCGCGTGATCGGGGAACAATTCCATCAGCGCTCGATCGGTGGTGTAGATGTCCTCCGGGTCGCCGGAAAGGGCTACCCAGCGGAAGGGCCCGCTACCCTTGCAAAACAGGGGGCGGATGTACAAGGGTACGAAGCCTTTGAAATCGAAAGCGTTTTCCACACCGGCGCGAACGGCCTGAGCGCGAATGTTGTTGCCGTAATCGAAGGTGGGCACACCTTTCGCCTGAAAGCCCAACATGGCTTGAACATGCTCGCCCATGGCGCGAACGGCTTCGCGCTTGTAGGTGTCGGGGTCGCTTTCGCGCAAAGCCAGGGCCTCTTCAAGCGTGTAGCGGTTGGGTACGTAACCGTTTAACTCGTCGTGGGCCGAGGTCTGGTCGGTTACCATATCGGCCTGAAAACCGCGATCCAGCAGTTGCGGCAGCAAATCGGCCGCGTTGCCCAGCACACCTACCGAAACCGCTTCTTTGGCCCGGCGCGCCTTTTCGATCCGCGCCACCGCGTCGTTCAGGTTGTCGTACCATTCGTCCAGGTAACGGGTATGCATGCGTTTTTCGATCCGCGCCGGATCGACCTCGATCGCGAGACAAGCAGCGCCGGCCATCGTAGCCGCCAGGGGCTGCGCACCGCCCATGCCGCCTAATCCGGCTGTCAGGATGACACGTCCGGCAAGGTCGCCGCCGTAGTGTTGACGACCTGCCTCGACAAAGGTTTCATAGGTGCCCTGAAGAATGCCCTGAGTACCGATGTAGATCCAACTGCCCGCGGTCATCTGGCCGTACATCATAAGGCCCTTCCGCTCCAAATCGTCAAAGACTTCCCAGTTGGCCCAGTTGGGAACCAGCATGGAGTTGCTGATCAGAACGCGGGGCGCATCGGCGTGCGACTTGAAAACCGCCACCGGTTTGCCGGATTGAACCAGCAGGGTTTCGTCGTCTTCCAACTGCTTCAACTCGCGGACGATGGCCTCGTAGCAGGCCATATTGCGGGCGGCCTTGCCGCGCCCGCCGTAAACGATCAACTTGTCCGGTTCTTCGGCCACCTCGCTGTCCAGGTTGTTGTTGATCATGCGGTAGGCTGCTTCCTGCACCCAGCCTTTGCAAGTTAATCGGGTTCCCCGGTCCGCTTTGAAATGGGCCATAGCCTTTCCATCCTTATCTTGTTCTGAAAACCACCCCGGCAGGCCGGGATATCTTAGCAGAGAACGGCGCGTTCATCAGTAAAAGCTAGCGGTCGCCTCCGGCGGGCGCCGAGTTGGACAGCGAGGACACGGCCTTGCGCGTCTTGACGCCGTAGGTTCGGTAGACCGCCATGGTGAAGGCATCGGCGACTTGTTGGCGGAACTCGGGTTTCTTGAGAAGTTCCCGATCCTTGGGGTTGTTGAGGTTGCAGACCTCGACCAGCAGCCGGGTGGGGACCCGGTTATAGCGTAGAACCGCGGGGACGAACGGGTGGCGGGGGTTTTTGTAGATCAACGAGCGGACCGGCTTCTGGCTATGCACCAGGATGCCGTGATTCCTGGATTCACGGATCAGGTTCCCGGCGAAGGCCATACTGCGCGCCTGGGCCTCTCGCAGCATGGGACGCGAGAAGTTGAAGTTGTTACCGATGCGTTCCTCGTATTTACGCAGACGGCCGTTGGGCACATTGACCGATTCGGGTTTCGCCCGACCGTCCGGAATGTAGATCATGCTGCCGCGCAGGCTGGGGTGTAGTGCATCCGCGTGGAAGCTGGCAAAGATCACGTTCTGTGATTTAACCCCCCGTTTGCGGAGTTGATAATAGCGGTTGTTGGCCAGCATCCAGCGCAGGTTCACACCGTCGCGGGTGGCGCCGGCCGAGGTCAGCCGGTAACGCGGCGTGGTCAGCAGTATTTCGTCCTTGTCGCGGCGGAACCGAGTCACGTTCTGCACCTTATATTTCACCGACGGGTCCATGATCGTGGTGTAAACGGTAGCCGCGGTTTCGGTTTCCACCCGCTCTTTGACCCGGCAGACGATGTCGTAAACGTAATCGTCTTCCCATACTTTTTGCCGATCGGCGCCGGGATCGCGCCCGCCGTGACCGGCATCCAAAATGAGGTAGACACCTTCAAGGTTGTTGGCCAATAGACTGGTGCTTACCCGACCGACGTCTTCCATGTTGTTGAGAAAAGCCAGGTAGTCGGGATCATTCGGGGCCTTGAATTCATTTTCCAGATGTTCGTACGGGATGCGGATGGCCTGCCCGATAGCCATGTCACGCACATCGGCAATGCGGTTGCGCGCAACGATCTTATCGGCAACCTCGAAGACATGGGAGGCAACCACCAGGCCGCAGAAGCGCATCACGACCGCCGAATAAATCGCCTCGCCTTCCTTCAAGTGGTATTCCGCGTAACGGCCCTGGCTGTCGCTACCCCAGCGCAGTTGTTTGCGCAGGGCGTTCAGTTTGACCAGTTGGGCCTTGACTTCCTTGGAAGGCTCCTTGCGGGGCTTGGGTCTGGGTTTCGGCTTGGGCGGCAACCGGGTGTTTTCACCGGGTTCGGTTACCACGGGTACGTCTTCTTGAGCCTCGTCGACGGTCACGGTTTCGTCGGTTTGGGTCTGTACGGCAAATTCGGGATCGGGCGGTTTGGGCAAGGACAGGTCGGGCTGGACCCGAATGAGTTCCATGAGCATGGCTTCGGGGATCTTGATCAACATGCCCTTCCTCAGGCTGTGACCACGCATGCCGTTGTGTCGCTGGATCTTTTTATAATTGTTGCCGAAACCCGTGTACATTTGCGCTACGGTCCACAAGGTCTCATGATTATAGATGACTTTGTGATGCCAGTTCTTGCCGACCAGCTTGTCCTTCGGCCACAATGTTTTCAGAAACACGCGCTTGAATGCCTGGGACAAAACCAGGTAGGGCACGCGGGCGCGCGTGCTGTTGACCTTGGTGATCTTGAATTTGGCGTAGGTAAAACCCTTCTTTCGAAACTGACCCGTGTAGATTTTACAGGCGTTGACCAGTTGATCGGGTTTATCGACGCGAACATCCAGATAAGGGCCCAATCTGGCGCTCAGCACAGCGGTGCCGGTATCGTCCAGCTTAACACGCACCGGTTTCTTGGTTTGGGCGAAACTCTGACCGGCCGAAATGATCAGCCCGACCAACCATACTATTTTCATCATATTCTTCAAAGCGCGACCCTTTGTATTCATATCCGTCATCTAAATGCAATGAATGGAATCGGCCCTAATCAACCTCTTAAACAGGAAAGGTACAGCACGGTTTCCCTGCACGGAAATATCCCGGCCGCACATCGATGAATACACCGCTAACTGTGCCTACCATAACAAACACAACCTGAAATTGCACGGAAAAAACACGGTTTTGCTTGGGCAAACGATTGTTTCGGCAAGGACTTGAGCCACCGGAGGACAACGAACGCCCTGCATCATTCTTTCAGACGCGCTTTCAAAGCGGCCGATTCTGCCTCGGTTTGTTCCGCTCGCTTACGTTCCATTTCAGCCCGCACCCGTTTTCCTCGTCAGCCCGCGCCCGTTCCTTGTCCAAAAGTTTGAATGCCCCCAACCTGCGATTTTCGACAGTACTGGCGCGATTAATTTGAATATCTGCCGGCATGCGCTGTTCGGTGTCCTTTCTCCAGATGACTTTGGGCGTAAAGAGGGTATACTTATGCCCATGTGGCAGATACCCCTCTTGCTGTTGATGATCGCCGGTGCCGTGCCGGATCCTTTTGGACAGAATGCTCGTTTCAGTCCCGGGCACGATCCTCGCTGGGCTCAACCGGATTTTCAAGACGATTCCTGGTCACTCGCCCCGTTGAATCAGCTCCTCGATGAACTACCCCCCGAGGGTTGGTTTCGTCTGCGGTATGCCTTACCGGCAGGTACCCCGCGCGGTCTGCGCCTCGGTATCCCGGCGGAAGCGGAGTTCTTTCTGGACGGCCGTCGGCTGGAACCCCTGGCGCGAGTAAACGGTCACCTGATCGGCAACCAGGTACTCACCGTGACCGGGTTTTCCCACTATCTCCTTCCCTTACCCGCCGATGATCGACAACATTTGTTGGCGATTCATTTCAAGGGGTTGGGTTCCGATCATCCGGCTGCAGCACTTCTACCCATGACCCTTTCCCTGGTACAGGTCGAACCCGTGAATGATCTTATCGATCATCAGCGCTTTGCCCTGACCATCAGCTTTCATCGCAATCTGTTCATGGCCGTTTGTTTCTCGTTTACCTTGATTCACCTGTTGCTTTACTTGGGTTATCGCGCCTTCAAACCCAACCTGCACTATGCCGGCATGACCTTGACCAGCGGCCTTTTGTGCATGTTGTTTTTCGACATCTTCGTCACCCATGATTTCGGCTGGTGGATGACCCTACAGCGCCTGGCCACCCCGCTTCTGGCTCTGAATATGTTCGCTTGCATGTCCCTGGCTCATGTCCTCACGGTTGGTCGGGCGCGCACCACGCCCTATATTGCCGCTTTCTTTTTGGCCTTGTCCACCTGGGGTTTCCTGCAACCCTTCCTGGTTTTCGAGGTTCAGGGCAGTGTTGTGCTCGTTGCCTTCGGCGAGGTTTTGCGTGTGCTCTACCTGGTCAAACGCGGCAAGGTCAGGGTTGCCGTCAGCGGAGGGGGTGTCCTGGTCGTGGGCGCCCTGCCCGCCATGGCCGCATTCCTCTACCAGTTGGCAGTGTTCAACCTGCCTATCGAGCCCATCGCCGGTTTCTTCGAATTCCCCGTACTGTTTTATTCCGGCCTCCCCCTGATGCTGGCCATGTCGCTGTTCCTCTCGCGGCATTTCGCCAAAACCAATCAAGACCTGATCTTGCGCTTGGAAGAAATTGAAAGCCTGAACCGGAAGGTGGTTGCTCAAGAAGTAGAACAAGCTCGTCTGGAAGGCGAGAACGAACGCACCACCCAAGAACTGGAGGCGGCGCGGAACCTGCAGCTCTCCCTTCTGCCCCAAACCATGCCCCGGTTGCCGGGTTTTACCGTCAGCACCGTGATGAAAACCGCGACTGAGGTGGGCGGCGACTATTACGATGTGGAAGTCAACGGCGGCGACCCCGTCCTGACCATCGGCGATGCTACCGGACAC
>JASJCB010000384.1 GCA_030066195.1 Acidobacteriota bacterium | reverse complement strand
GTGAAGTCATCCCCTTGCCGGACATCAAGATAGCCACTTTCAACATCGTCCTACTTAAGAATTCTGTTTTGACGCGGGCCGTGGTTACCCGAAAGTTCCAACCCGTTACAGCCCTGGCCGCCGGCGAGTTTAACGTCGGTGCATCCTCAAGGAAGCCGACGGATGTAACGAACATGGCCAAATTGGGGCACTGCTTCGGCGCGAGGGCCTCTATTCATCACATTTAAGCGATTGGCGCAAGCAGCGCGATGCCGGGATTCTTGCCGGGCTCTCCAAACCACGGGGGAGGCCGCCCGAGTCCGCTGAAAAGGCTCGGATCAGGGAACTGGAAAAACAACTCCAAATCTCCCAGGAGAAACTGAGGAAAGCAGAGCTGATCATCGAGGTTCAAAAAAAAATCTCAGATCTTCTCGATCCGGAAAACAACGGGAACCCGTCATGAAAATGGTCGAGGGGCTTGCTCAAGATATCGGGACCATGGCTGCCTGCTCAGCGCTCTCGGTTCCTCGTGCTTCCATCTACCGTTGGCGCAAACGGAATCTGAATGGGAAGAGAAAAAAGTCCCGACGGTCACCGCCGTTGGCCCTTTCAGAAACAGAGCGTCAGGAAGTCAAGGATGTGCTCCATGATCCCAAGTTCGTGGACATGGCCCCCCACCAGGTCTATGCATCCCTGCTCGATGAGGACCGCTATCTCTGCTCGATTCGAACCATGTACCGCATTCTTGAGAAGGAGGGTGAGGTTCGGGAACGGCGAAATCTAAGGCGGCATCCCACCTACCAAAGGCCTGAGCTTTTGGCAACCGGGGTCAACCAACTCTGGAGTTGGGATATCACCTATCTCAAGGGTCCGAAGAAGGGCACCCATTACAAGCTTTACGTCGTCCTCGATGTCTATAGCCGTTACGTGGTCGCTTGGACCGTGGCAAAACGGGAGAATGCCGATTTGGCCGCACGGATGATCGGGGAGACTTGCCGTAAACAGTCCATCGAGGCCGATCAACTGACGATTCACGCCGACAACGGCCGTGCCATGATTTCCAAACCCGTATCCTATCTGATGGCCGATCTGGGAGTCACCAAGACTCATTCGAGGCCTTCGGTGAGCAATGACAACCCCTATTCCGAAGCACAATTCAAGACCTTGAAGTATCGGCCGGATTTCCCAAGCCGTTTCAGCTCGATAGAGGAGGCGCGACGGCACTGCCGTGAATTCTTCAACTGGTACAACACCCAACACCACCACACAGGTATCGCCTTGCTGACACCTCACCAGGTGCATTATGGCGAGGCCGAAACGATCCTCGCAAAACGCAACCGTTCCTTAGCCGCTGTCCATGAGAACAACCTTCGTTTCAAGGGCAAGAAACCCAATTTTTTCAAACTGCCGCCGGCTGTTTGGATCAATCCACCCGAGGGCCAAACCCAAATAGAGAAATGCTAGTTTAATTTTTCAGGTTGCCGTGTCTCATTTTCATTGACACATACCGAGTCCTATCCCTTCGTCTTGAAAATCGTATCTCGAATACCAGCCTTCAGGTTATGATCCTCCGAACAGGATTTACGTTTCGGAGTGAAGCTCAATGACGGTGTCCGGTCCTCGGGAAGCTACCAAATCCAAAAGATCTCGAATGGAAGACAGGTACTCTTGCTGAACCCGGACGATGCGGCTGCAATTCAGTTCGGGGGAGAGGGCCTTCAACTCCTGCTCAAGGACCACTCAATGAAAGAGTTGGCCCAGGTTATCGGCAAGCCGGCCAAGTCGCTGCTGGACTGACCTGAACACCTTTGTCTTTCCGTGGCATGCTTTGCCGGACCTGCCGGCCGTGAGCAAGATCACCATTTCGGCCAAAAAATTGCGGGATCTGCTTGAGGGCCAGGCCGGCGGATATTCAGGCCGGCCCGGTCCTTTGTCGCCGGCGACGGCCCTTTTCGGCCTTTCGCGTTTAGTGGCGTGGCTGCCCGGACTAAGGGCTCCGGCCCAATCGGGTCCACCTGGCCGGCGGTCTACCGGGCAAAAACCTTGCCGGCCCGCCAGGATGCGATCAAGCCCAGGAACACGGTGAGCAGTGCGCCCGCCAAAAGCAGGCCCCTTTCCAGGCGGGAACCACTGACGATGGGTGCCGCAAAAAGTAGGCTCAGGGCGGGCAGCAGGGTCCAGAACAAATAGCGGGCCCAGGTAGTTTCCACGGCCAGTTGCATGGGGCTTTCGGCGACCACCTCCCCGATGTGCAACCCCTGGCGACGGGCGCTTTCGACCGAGGCCAGGATTCCCAGCAGGACCACGCCGCAAAGTGTCAGCACCAGGAAAGGGAAACGGCCCGGTGAGACGCGGAAGCCAAGGATGCTGAATGATTTGTAACTCTCCACCATTGCCTCGGCGGCGACATCCTTGGCTTTGTCGGGCGGCAGCAGGCCGTATTTCAGGGCCAGGTTCTCCAGCCGTGCTTCATCTCGGGTGAGGGCGGCCACCAGCGCCGTTTTTTTGGGGTCGTTCCGGAAATAGTAGACCAGCGGGGAAAGTGCCTCCAGCGTTTCCACCTCCGCTTCCAGTTGGAACGTCTTTTCCCGGGGGAGCCTCTGCTCCATGGGGGCCAACTGTTCTAACAGCTTGACTTCCACGCTTTTTTCACGCAACTTGATCTGGGCCGGGGCCCAACTGCCCGACATATCGGGCAGGGCCTGAGGGGGAATGAGTTTCACCTTGGTGACGATCCGCATTCGGGCAGGCCGGTTCAAGGCGACCAAACGGGGGATCAGCGTGTCCACCGTATCGTCTATGGGGTAGGTTTCCACTTGCGGCGTCTTCAGACCCAGGCCCTCGACTTCCAGAGTAAACAGAGAAAAGGGCAGTATATCGGGAAGTAGGTTTCCAGGGCGGCTTCTCGGCGCCGGGAAGTCCTCAGGCGGAACACTGCCTGGGTACACGGTATCGTCTGGAGGGATACTGCCTGGGTACACGGTATCGCCTGGAGGGATACTGCCTGGGTACACGGTATCGCCGGGAGATCTGCTGCCGGGTTTCCCCTCGATGGGGCCGCGGGGGGCGACGGTCAGGGACGAAATCCATTCCCAAAGCGCCTCACGGTTGACGGTGCGCCCCTCTTCCACCTTCGGGTGTTGCCGGCTCAGCCATTGGCGGACCCCGTCGCCGAGACGTGGACTCTGGAGGATCGCCTCCGTCGGGGGTAATTTCTCCAAAAGGGTCAGTGCCTGCACATCCCAGCGGTTCTCGCGTGCATCAAACCGGTAGAGGGCCCCTGAGAAGGCGACCAGCAGCACGGCCACCAGCAGGGAGGTAAGGCTGACCAGCCGCTTCACCAGGGCGGCGTGTTTTTCCCCCGACTCACTCATAAACAACCCCTTCCCAGGCAATTCTGATCCAATCTTAGCGGCCATGGGCGGGGATGTCCATAGCGGCACCCAAAACCGACCACTCCTGACGTAATGGGAATGACCGGAAAGGGTGTTGAGCTCTTTGCCGCCGGCCAAATCCCAAAGCTTTATCGTTTTGTCGTCTGAAGCGGAGGCCGGCTTTTTTCCATCCGGGGAGAAAGCCACGCTAGTGACGGCTCTGGTATGACCGGAAACGGCGCACGCAGGGAACGGAACGCTTCCACCATCGTGTATGGGAAGCTTCTTTGCCAACTTTCTCCGATAAATTATGCCTGGGGGAAACCGACGCAACACACCTTCACGGGGTCCGGCGCGGCGGACGAGGACGTAGAGCAGGAAGAACCGTCCGCGGCAGATGAGCCGCAAGAGGAGAGCGCCCTCCAAGCAGAGTGGCAAAAGGAGGCGGTAGAGGCCGTTGAGCCGGCCGGCGTTGGATAGCGATGAGGGGTAGATTGCCGGGCCACCACGGTGGCCCGGCTTTTTTTGGAAAGGTTTACTCCTGGTCGACCCAGTTGTTGGTAGACATGGGCTCGGTGAGCAGACTGCTAAAATTCACTTGGTCCCAGGTGAAGGAGTCATCCCATATGAAGGAGTTATCCCATGTGAAGGACTGGTCCCAGGTGAAGGACTGGTCCCAGGTGAAGGACTGGTCCCAGGTGAAGGATTGACCCCAGGAATAGCTGCCGTCCCACTCATAGCCACTCAGCGACTCGATGATGTAGTTGCCGTTGGCATCC
The DNA here is from genome assembly GCA_030066195.1 of Acidobacteriota bacterium. Classification (GTDB taxonomy): domain Bacteria; phylum Acidobacteriota; class Holophagae; order Acanthopleuribacterales; family Acanthopleuribacteraceae; genus JASJCB01. The sequence continues at coordinate 2,339 of JASJCB010000384.1, read as the reverse complement.
TGGTTGGCCGGTCCGCGAAAATGTTCGCTGCCGTTGAGGTCACTGGTCACGTTCAGACCCCAATTGGCGCTGACCGTCGAGACACCCATCACGGCATCGTAGGCATGCACCAGGCCCGCGCCCTGTTGGAAGACACTGTAGGCGAGATTGCCGCTGTCGTCGACCGCGGGGCGCGCCGTGGAAATGAGCCGGGATTTGACCTGGTCGGGCGTCAGATCCGGCTGGTCCTGAAGCAGCAGGGCCACCACACCCGTGACCACCGCGGCGGCCTGGGAAGTCCCCGACATGACGAAATAATCGGCGCCGTTGTGGAATTCCGGGTGTTGTGTCACAAGGGTATCCGTAATCGCCATGATGCCCGGAATGTGACCGCCGGGAGCCACGAGCTCGGGTTTGATAAAACCCTCGTAGGTGGGCCCCGCGGCGGAAAAGGAAGCGATCTTGTCGTCGGTGCCGTTGGCGGGGGTGTAGACGTCTGACATGGCACCCACGGTGATCACGTAGGGCACGTTGCCCGGCACGCCGATGGTCATGGGATCCGGGCCCGTGTTGCCCGCGGAGGCCACCACCACGATGCCCGCTTCCCAGGCGCGCATGATCGCCTGGTTGAGGGGGTCATCCCAATAGTGGGATTGGGGGGTACCGCTGAACGAACAGTTGATCACGCGGATGCCATGGACATCCTTATTGGCCACAATCCAATCCAAGCCCCGAATCACGTCCGCGTAGGTACCTATCCCGTTCTCGTCAAATGCTTTGACCGCCACCAGGTTCGCATTGGGCGCGATGCCGTTGTAACGCAGATCATCGGGTCGTTCACTGTTGACGATCACGGAGGCGACATGGGTACCGTGGCCCAATCGATCATTGGCGGAATCGATCATATCATCGGTCGCGTCGTAGCGCGCCAACAGGCGGTTCTGGCCCGCGGCACCCGTGTTCAATTGCGTGTGATGGCGCCAGATACCGCTGTCGAGAACGGCAACGGTGACGCCGCTTCCGTCCACACCGGCACCGTGCAGGCTGTCGGCGCCCACCAGGGCGGGGAATTCACTGTAGGCCACCGCCTCGGATGAAAAGGTGGCGGTACAACCCTCGACGAATTGAACCGTGATCGCGTATTTGGTCTCATCCTGCTCGGGATAATTTCGGAACTTGAATTTCAAGGTTCTGTCATTGCCGACCGGGATTGTACGAAGCTCGGGTAGGCCTATCCAGTTGCCGTCGATGTATGCGGAGGAAGGCCCCTCCTCCTGGCTGTAGATGGTGTTCCCAGACACGTTGATACTGGCCAGGTTACCATTGGTCGATCCGGGCCAGCTGACTGAAATGCTCTCGATGGTCAGGTCGACCGTACCCGTATTGAGGAGATCCCACCTCACCTTTTTTCCGCTGTACTCCAGATACCCCACGCCCTGGACGCCGGCCACCGAATTGAGCGAGACACCGCGGTTGGGATAGATACGCGCGACCTGAGGGTGATCGGCGAGCAGGGCTGCCTGCGCGGCGGTCAACTGTGCGCCAACGCCGTTGATGATCCCCAATTCGTGGGTGATTTCTCCACCGGCACGGCGCACGAGCTCGGCGACGGCCTCGGTGTTTTCCCCCAGGACAAGCAGCTCTTGGGCCGGGGAAGAGGGGCTTTGTATCAGGGTCTTTTTCCACAAGAAGGCACACGTCAACAGGGTCAAGATAAATGGAATACAAAGGTATCGTCTCTTTTTCATAATCACCTCTCTTAATCTGCAGAATGGAAACGGCAGGAATGGGGCGTTGTCGAGGAAGGAAACTGACAGTCCGTACACGAGAACCGTGTTCCTATTGATCGAGGTATTGATCTCAATGGACCAGCCGGGTTGAAGTTGTCCGGTTAGGTGAAGGCGGTGCCTTCTTCGAAAGCCCTGGAAAGGGGAAGAGCCGAATAAAAAACCCCTTTGTTCAACAGGGCGATGAGTAGCACGTCTAACGCGGAGTCTGCTGGAAACAGCCCGGTGATGGATGGAAGTAGGAGTAAACTTCTCCTGACTTAAAAAAATATAGCGCCTCAGAAGAGATAAGTCAATGAAATTTTTATAAAAATATAAAAGATAGCAAGAGAGTAAGAGTTGCAATTCCACAAAATATGAACTTCATGGGATCTTGTTTAGGAATCCATGGGTGAATTAATGATTTTTTTGTGCAATTCAAGGTTCAGTAATGATGATTGTGTATGTGAAAGTATGTTCTCTAGGAATAATATCTGCCACCAACGGAAAAGAGAGCAGCCCTGCCCAAGGCCTGTGAGTTGATCCACAAGCAGGACGGGATAGATGCCGGCACGATTGACAGATCATGCAGAG
>JASJCB010000206.1 GCA_030066195.1 Acidobacteriota bacterium | reverse complement strand
CCGTCAAAATGACTCGAACAACAAGTAGGGAGAAGACTTGAGAGACACACGCGATTGGATTTCCGATTGAAGAATGATGACTCGGAAATCGGAAAAAGAAGAAAAGGGAAGAGAGGTCACAGAGGGCACAGAGTTGATCTTCTTCCCCCCTCTGTGACCTCGGTGCCCTCTCTTCCTAAAAAACGAGCCGTCAAAATGACTCGAACAACAAGTAGGGAGAAGACTTGAGAGACACACGCGATTGGATTTCCGATTGAAGAATGATGACTCGGAAATCGGAAAAAGAAGAAAAGGGAAGAGAGGTCACAGAGTTGGTGATGCGCCGCGGCGCACTAAATGGTCGAGAAACAAGAGCCGGGTCCAGGAGCGTCGACTATCAGCTATTGAGCTGGGGTTCGTAGCGGAAGAAATTTTGCCACAGATCTCTCAGATCTGCGCAGATCTGAGCGATCTGCGGCTAATCCCTTTTATTTCAGTAGCTTCTTGGGATTTATCTTGTCAGGTAATCCATTTTGTTTCTTGGAGGGCACAGAGTTGATCTTCTTCCCCCCTCTGTGACCTCCGTGCCCTCTCTTCCTAAAAATCGAACCGTCAAAACGACCCGAACAACAAGCATGGAGCAGACTTGAGAGACACACGCCTTGGGTTTCCGATTGAAGAACTCGGAAATCGGAAAAAGAAGAAAAGGGAAGAGAGGTCACAGAGGGCACAGAGTTGATAGAGGCCGGGTCTTCCTAAATGCTTTCCCCTTACCCTGTGCCGGCTGTTGGACTATACTAGATGCAGCCAACGAAATATCACCGAGGAGCGTCCATGACTACTCAAACTGCCGCCGAGGATACCGCCGGAATGACCGCCGTCGAACGGGAACTGCGGGTTCAACTGGCCGCCTGCTATCGCATCTTTGCCCACCTGGGCTGGGACGAGAATATCTATAACCATATTTCCGTCAGGGTTCCCGGGCCCGAGCATCATTTTCTCATCAATCCCTACGGCCTGCACTATACCGAGGTCACCGCCTCCAACCTAGTCAAGATCGACCTGGCCGGGAATATCGTGGGTGAAAGCGACTATCCCGTGAACCCCGCCGGCTTTATCATCCACAGCGCCATTCACGGCGCCCGCGAGGATGCGCTTTGCGTGGCTCACACGCATACCACCGCCGGTTCGGCCGTGGCCTGTCAGGCGGACGGCTTGCGCTACGATAACTTCTACAGTTGCCTGCTGAAGGGCAAGGTCGGCTATCACGATTTCGAGGGTATCACCGTCAACCCCGGCGAAAAGGAACGCCTGATCGCCAACCTGGGCGAGCATAATTTCCTGATCCTGCGCAATCACGGCCTGTTGACCGTGGGTACTACCATCCCCGCCGCTTTTCAGTCCATGTGGGCCGTACAGCGTTCGTGCGAGATTCAGGTGGCCTGCGACAGCACAGGCCGGGAGTTGATTCCCATCGACGCCGGAGTGGCCCAAACGTCCAGTGACCGGGTTGCCGCCATGCTGATGGGCAATGATTACGGACAACTTGAATTCAGTGCTTTTCGTCGCATTATCGACCGCATCGATCCCAGCTATCAATCGTAAATTAGTAGAGGAGCATCGTCACGGGAGCTCCGTTTTTTCGGTCGCCGTTCAATTGCCGGGAAGGTGGCCGGCGTCACATGAACCACCCTGGGAGCCTCGGGTGTAACAGGGTATAATGTAAAGCTCGCCTTCAGCCTTTAAGAAGTCGGGTCCCCCAAACACATCATGAGCATTATCTGCGAGCACTGCGGTCACAAAAACAGCGATTTCGATACATCTTGTGTCAACTGCGATCACCTGATTATCAGAGAACCCGATTCCTTTCTGGAGGAAATGGAGCCCATCTCCGACGAACTGGAAGAACAGATTCGCCGGAAACTATCCTCGCGGCTGAAGATCCAGGGTGAAATCGGTCGCGGCGGCATGGCGCTGGTGTACCGCGCCTTGGATCCCAGCTTGAAGCGCCAGGTGGCCGTAAAGTGCATGCCCGTGTTGTTGAATCGCGACCAGACGGTGTTGCAACGCTTCCGGCGCGAGGCCCAGGTGATGGCCAATTTGAACCATCCCCACATCGTGCGCGTCTTTTCCGTGGATCATTTGGAGGGAATTCACTATTTCACCATGGCCTGGCTGACCGGCGGCGACCTGAACGCGCGGCTTCGCCGGGGCCTTTCGTTGGAGGAATCCATCCGCATTGTGCGCGAGGCGGCATCGGCATTGGACTATGCGCACGGCAAGGGTTTGGTGCATCGCGATATCAAACCCGGCAACATCATGTTCGACGAGCACGGCGCCACGCAGTTACTGGATTTCGGCATTGCCAAGGTGCTCAACCGCACCCAGCTCACCATGACGCAGTCCTTCATGGGCACGCCCTACTACATGAGCCCGGAGCAGGCGAAGGGCGGCAAGGTGGACGGTCGTTGTGACCTGTATTCGCTGGGCGTGGTCTTCTACCAGATGGCCACCAATACCCTGCCGTTCGATTCCGAGGAACCCATGTCCGTGATCTACATGCATTCCAAGGAAAAACCCAAACCGCCGATCAAGATCAAGTCGGACCTGCCCGCACCGGTTTCCAAAATCATCCTGAAACTGATGGAGAAAGACCCGAACAAGCGCTACCAGACCGGCGGCGAGTTGATCGAGGCGCTCAACCAGATCATGGCGCCCATGCCCAGGCTGACCCTGTCTCAACCGCCGCGCCGCATGCCCACGGAAATGCGCGGCAAGCACAGGCCGGCGTCGCTCATCTCCATGGACAAGTTGAAGACCATCATCAAGTCGAAGGACAGACGCGTTCCCATGATGGCCGGCGCCGGGATTTTACTGTTGTTGACCGCGATTCTGCTGCCCATCCTCAGCGGGCCCGAGGAACCGCCGCCGCTTCCACCGCCTCCGCCGCCCACCTATCTCCTGGCCGGGAATGCCGGCCCGATCCCGGATTTTTGCCCGCTCCTGCCGGAACCCGTGGAACCGCCTAAGCCGGAACGGCAACCCAAGCCGAAACCCAAACCGCGCAAGCCGAGTGTCGATCCCAGGGTGGTTGCCGAACAGAGGCGCATCCGGGCGCTCAAGGAAAAGATGAACGAGAAGTCCTTCGTGACCATGCCGCCGGGCGAGTTCAAGATGGGTGCACGGCTGCGCGGTAAACGAGACGCCAAGCCGTCGCATAAGGTCGTACTGAGGGGTTTCGCTATCGGCGCGACCGAGGTCACCCAGGATCTGTGGGCATTGGTGATGGGCGACAATCCCTCCTGTAACGAGGGTCCCGATTTCCCCGTGGAAAATGTATCCTATACCCGGATTCAAACCTTCCTGGCCAAGCTCTCCAAGGATACGGGCGCTGTCTATCGATTGCCCACGGAAGCGGAGTGGGAATACGCGTGTAAGGCCGGTCACAATCGCAACGACAACCTGATGGCAACCGCCTGGCACGACGGCAACACCGAAAACAGCCGCCAGGTAGGCACGCGCGATGTCAGCGCCGTCGGCTTGTACGACATGCAGGGCAATGTGCGTGAATGGTGCTCCGATTGGTACGGCGACGATTATTACAAGACTTCGCCGGAAGCCGACCCCACGGGACCGGAAGCAGGTACGGAGCGAGTGGTTCGCGGCGGCGGTTGGCAGAGCAAGCCCTCGGATTTACGACCGTTTGTACGCGATCGATTACTGCCCGATCTCAGAGCCTGCGATGTGGGTTTCCGATTGGTAAGGGAACTTGGCGACGAAGGCGAGCCCTGAGTCCCCGACCGCGAGAATGGGCTTGAAATCCATTGCTTAAGCCTTCCGTTTGCCTCTATGATGCGCCTGGGGGCTTGCGATGGACCAGAAAAAATCGGCCGGCGGGGATAGTTTAGACGGATTGTTACTGGCCGGCAGCGCCTATGCGATTTGGGGCGTCGCCCCTCTGTTTTGGAAGCTGCTGGAAGGAACTCACGCCCGCGAGTTGCTTCCCCACCGTATTATCTGGGCCCTGCTGCTGACGCTGGTCATCCAGTTATTGCGCGGGCGCATGGGGGAACTGGGCAAGGCCTTGCGCAATCGGAAGATCCTTTTCGCCATGTCCTTGAGCACCCTGGTCATTGCCTGCAACTGGTTTACCTATATGTATGCCGTGCTGACCGAACGCGTGATCCAGACCAGCCTGGGGTATTACATCAATCCGCTGGTCAGTATTGTCTTGGGGTATGTGTTCCTGGGTGAGCGAATGCACCGGCTTCAAGTGATTGCCGTCGTCTTGGGCAGCCTCGGGGTGGCCTGGCTGGCCGTTCAAGGCAACGGGATCCCGGTGCTTTCACTGGTGATTGCCTTCAGCTTCGGGTTTTATGGGTTGTTTCGCAAGCAGGCGCCGGTAGGGCCGCTAACCGCGTTATCCATAGAAACACTATTCCTGGCTTTACCCTCCCTGGCTTTTATCTTCTGGTTGGAAGCCAACGGGCAGGCCGATTTCGGGTCGGGCGATATGACGAAACGCCTGCTGATCATGGCGACCGGCATTATCACGGCGGTTCCGTTACTCTTGTTCGGCGCGGGCGTTCGTCGACTTCGCCTGGCTACCTTGGGATTCCTGCAATATACGGCGCCGACCTGTACGTTTATGCTCAGCGTGTTTCTGTATAACGAGCCCTTCACCAGTGCGCACAAGGTTGCCTTCGTCTGCATCTGGGCGGCGCTCATCATCTACACTTATTCCGGTATGCGGCAACGTGGGAAGCCAACCTGATCGTTTAGGGCTGCGCGTCGGGTTCGGCCAGGATGCGTTCCAAAGTGTCCGCGAAGTTGTGGGCGTTGGTTTCGCTGAAACAGATGGGTGGCTTGATCTTGAGGACATTGTACAGCGGGCCGTCGATGCTCAACAGGATATCCTCCTCGCAGAGGCGTTCCACGATGTATTTTGCCTGTTTGGGCGCTGGCTCCAGGGTTTCGTGATCCAAAACCAGTTCCACGCCGATGAACAGGCCGACGCCGCGCACCTCGCCGATGATGGGGAAGCGCGGAGCCAGGTCTTTCAATCGACCGATCAAGACGTCGCCTACCGCTGCCGCGTTTTCCCGTAGGTTTTCTTCGGCAATGACATCCAATACAGCCAGGCCGACGGCGGATGAAACGGGGTTGCCGCCGAAAGTATTGAAGTACTCCATGCCGTTGTTGAAGGATGCGGCGATCTTCGGGGTGGTCACGACCGCTGCCATGGGGTGTCCGTTGCCGATGGGTTTGCCCATGGTCACGATATCGGGAACCACGCCCTGCAACTCGAAGGCCCACATGTGGCTGCCCACGCGGCCGAAGCCTACCTGGACCTCGTCGGCAACACATACGCCGCCCGCCTCGCGCACATGGGCGTAGGCCGCTTTCAGGTAGCCGGGCGGCAACAGCACCTGCCCGCCGCATCCCAGGATGGACTCGGCAAAGAAAGCGGCAAGGCCTTTTCCGCGCGATACGGCTTGTTCCACGGCGCGGGCAACGTGTTTTGCGTATTTGGGTCCGATTTCGGGATCGCCGTGTTTAACGGGGCCGCGATAGCCGTCCGGCATGGGCGCCACATGCACGTGATCCGGCTTGCCCTGGCCGCCCTTGCTGTTGAACTTGTAGGGGCTCAAGTCGATCATGCTCGACAGGTGACCGTGGTAGGCTACGTCGATCACAATCACGTCGTGACCACCCGTGTGGGCGCGGGCCATGCGCAAAGCCAGGTCGTTTGCCTCGCTGCCGGAGTTCACCAGGAAGACTACGCTGAGCGGGTCGGGAAGGGTAGCAGTCAGTCGTTCCGCGTAGGCTACGATGTTGTCGTGCAGGTAGCGGGTATTGGTGTTCAGCGCGGCGATTTGTTGTTGGGCGGCGGCGACCACTCTCGAGTGACAGTGGCCCACGTGGCACACGTTGTTCACCATATCCAGGAAGCAACGGCCGGTGTCGTCATAGAGATATTGGCCTCTGCCGCGCACCATCTTCAGCGGTTTGTTATAGGAAAGACTGAGCATGCGGCCCAGGTGTCGCTGTCTTTGGTCGCGCAGTTCTCTTTGGTTCCTGCCGGCGCGTGCGAAGGACAACTCGGGGTGGTTCAGAATCAGGTTGGGGTCGGGGCACAGATCCAGCCAAACGCCGCGCTCGCTTTGTTTGGCTACGCCGGGGAAGTCGCCTTGCTTGTCCAACATGTCCACCATCAACTGGAAGTGCAGGTGGGGCGCCCAACCGCCGTTGCGGGGCGCCGCGCCGATAGAGGCGATGCGTTCACCCGCGTTCACTTGCTTGCCCACGTGCAAACCGTCCAGGGAATCCGGGCTCAGGTGACCGTAGAGGGAGTAGAAGACCACTTCGTCCAGGCGGTGCTCCAGAATGATGGTAGGGCCGTAATCCAGGCGTTCCGCGTTGTCGGCAAAACTGTGTACGGCGGCGTCCAGCGGGGCGTATACCGGGCTTCCCGGCATCAGGAAGAGGTCGACGCCGATGTGGACCGTGCGGGGTTCGCTGCCGTCGGCGGGCATAAAGTTACCGGTTCCGTATAGATTACGGTTCTCGTTGTAGCGGCCCAAAGCCAGTTCGGAGCCCGCCGCCCGCATGCGGTCGAAAACCTCGCCGGTGGTGCCGTCAGTGCCTTCTTCGGCGATGAAACCCTGCTCGCCGTCGCCGTGCGGGCCCAGGTTGATGATGACTGCTCCCTCCATTGGGGGATCGACTACCTTGCCGATGTGCTCGCGGCGGGCCTTGAGGCTGTTCACCACGGCCTCGGTAGCCGGATGTGCATCCAAATCGCAAGCTGTACGGAAGATGCCTCTGGCCACGTGCGGGTGGATTTGGGAGAGTTTTTGCAGGGCATTCCAAGCCGGCTCTTCCGAGACCAGCAGGTAGTGGTTTTCCGGTTCCTTCTTGATCTGCCGGGCCGACATGGCCACGCTGTTCACCAGGCGCATTTGGATCATGATGAACAACAGGTCCAGTTCCTCTTCCAAAAGAGGGTAGACCCGGTGATAGCCGGCGACCACGTGGGCGGCAGCGACCAGGGGCTTGGGTTTACCCATAACGACATAGGCGCAGGCCACGGCAAGCTCACCGATGAGCTGTGTGTAACACACGTCGCCCATATCGATCAGACCGCTGAACAAGCCATTTTCGGTGAGGATGTTGTGGTCGTTGGCGTCATTGTGAATGACCCCGGTTCTCAGCTTTTTGAAGCGGTGAATGCCATCGGCCTCGTAGGCGTCCAACAGGCGCGTGGCCAGAGCGCGGCGCCGATCATCGGCGATGTCGGCCAGAACGGGGCGCACTTGACTGATGCGGGCGAGATCCCAGGACAGGGTTCGTCTCATGGCGGGGTGGGTAAAATCGGTGAGGGCCTTGTCCATGGCGCCCAGGGCTCGGCCCAAACTATGGAGGAACTCGGGCGGGTGACGGTCCATCCGGACCATGAAGGTGCCGGAAACCCAGGTTAACAGGCGCATCAGGAAGGTGCGGCCCTCTTTGTCTTCAACGGGGATGATCGCCTTACCCGTGAGTGATTTGCGTACCCTGGAACAAGTCACGCCGGCGGCCGTAATCCTCTCCATGACCTGGTTCTGGAAATCAAGTAGGCTCTCTGTTGCGTGGGTGTTGGCAATTTTCAGGACAAATTTTTCACCGGTTGTTGTGGTCAATGCGAAATTATTGTCGATATAGGAAGGTAGTTGTCGTGATTCGGCTTCCAGGCCGTAGTATTCACGCGCAAACAGAACGGCATCCGCATCACTGAATTTGGGTACACGAGGGTCGGCAACAGTCGTCAAGGCAAATCCTCCGAACTTGAACGAGTTGGACGGCCGAATCCAAAGCCGCCGACGTGGAATGCCCTTTTCTATCATAAAAGCTGCACCGGTAACACCCGCTAAACACGACGATTTTCGCGGGTAGAGCCATGAGGTAAAGGAGAGCCGAAAGCATGACCAAGCAATGGAACATCCCGGCAGCCTGGCGCGGGGCCGAGTTATTCAGCAGGCCGGATTGGACCCACAAACTGACCAAATCGGAGATCGATGAAATCGATGCGGCCCTTCGCTCCGTTGAAGTGGCCGGCCTGTCGTTGCCCCAAATCACCCCGGCAACCTTTCCGCTGCCGCATTTCAAAACGTTTCTGGAAGAAACAGCGGACAGTTTGGAGCACGGCTCAGGCGCCTGCTACCTGCGAGGCTTTCCCGTCTGGCGCTATAATGAGGCTCAACTGAAGATCATCTTCTGGGGCATCAGTCGGCACCTGGGTATTCCCATTTCGCAAAGCGCAACCGGGGAACGCATCTTCAGTGTCCGCGACGAGGGTTTCAAGATGGACAACCCCAAGGCGCGTGGACCCAATACCAGCAAGGGGCTCAGCTTCCACACCGACCGCTGTGACGTGATCGGGTTCATGTGCGTGAAACAGGCTAAATCGGGCGGGGAAAACTATCTGGTCAGTTCGGTCACCCTGTTCAACGAAATTGCAAAGCGCCGACCGGACATGCTGGCGGCATTACAGGAACCCTACACCTATCTACGCCACACGGTGGACACGGGCAACAGTTTGCCTTATTGTCTGCAACCGGTCTTTGCCGAGCGCGACGGTTGCTTCGCGGCCAACCTGCTGCGCGTTCTCATCGACCGCGCTCAAAAGACGGAGGGTGTGCCCAAGCTGAGCGCAAAGCAGGTAGAAGCTCTGGATTACCTGGAGAGCGTGGCGGCGGAGCCGGAGCTTCACGTCAGCTTCCGGCAGGAGCCGGGCGACCTGCTGTTTGTGAATAACTGGGTGCTGTTCCATTCCCGATCTCAATTCGAGGATCACCCGGAACCGGAGAGCCGTCGGCACCTGTTGCGCGTCTGGTTGTCCATGCCCAACAGCAGGGCCGTTCCCGAGAGTTTTCGAGGCAACTATGGACAGGTGGGCGCGGGCGCCGTTCGAGGCGGCATGAAACCCAAAGAACGCCGGTTGCGCTGATTCTGCCCTTTCAATCTTCCAGGAGAGCAACCTGGCAAAAGTCCCTGGCCAAGAGCAACTTAGCGCTTTGGAAAAAAAATAAAAAAGTCCTGGCATCCGCGACCCGGCCAGGGTACCCTGGCTGAACACGAGCCCCCGCCGGCGGCGTAAGTCCCTGGCGAAGATGTGCTTCTCGGCTTTGATTGAGAAGAACGGGAGACGTGTATCCCAATATCGCATAATCAGGAGAAAAACCATGTGCCCTTGCTTCCATAACCAACCGATGCAGCGCCTGGACGAGGCCATGCTATGAAAACAGACGAATTGATCTATGAATACTTCAAGGAGAAACCCAATGACCTCTTCAGGCTGATTGACCAGGAGGTGAAAGGCGATTACATATTTGAAAGCGTCACGGTTAAAACCACGGAAAAGCGAATGGACGGATTCCTTTACAGTCAAGACAAGGATAGCCTCCATACTTTCTTCGAAGCACAGGGCTGGCTCGACGAGTGGATCTATTGGCGTTTAGGTCGCTATGCTTTCACCTGGCTGGAGATGAACAAGTACGCCGGTAACTGGCAAATGGTCGTTCTGTTCCTGGATCCATCTTACGATCCGGGGTTGCCGAAACAATTAGAGGCTCTGACCAGTTGCGAACCACCGGTTCTCCGCCGTTGTTATCTGAAAGATTGCCTGAAAAAACTGGGCGATAACGCCGGGGAACTGAACGTGTTGAAACCCCTGGTCACCCGATCCAGGAAAGAACTGGACCAGAACATCAATACTTGGCAAAACCAGATCAAAGCACTAGATTTAGAAGAAGAGAGGTTGCGAACGCTGGCCGACCTTTTGATTTATGCCATCATCGAACGTTTCAAGACCTTGTCCAAAGAGGAGTTGAAAAAAATGATTAACTTCAGACCCAGTGAAGACAGCCTGGCCGTCATAGAGTTCAAGGAAGAGGCCAGAACAGAGGGCAGAGCACAGGGAAGAGCAGAGGGAAGAGCAGAGGGAAGAGCAGAGGGAAGAGCAGAGGGGATTTTAATTGGAAGCATCCAAACGTTCCAAAAATTTAAAGGCTTGCCTGTCCAAAACACGGAGTCTTTAGAAAAGCTGTCTCTTGAAGAGTTGAAACAACTAAGTGACCGGTTAATGAGCAGTTAGGCGCTTGTCGGATAGAAAACCGAGGAATCGAGGCTACTTCCGGAAAAGTTGACGGCGGGGGTTTAGTCAAAAGTCAATCCGGCAGTTTGGCGTCGATGGATTTGTCCAACTGTAACTTCAACGCTTCCAGTTGCGCCAGTTTGGGCGAGCCGCCCATGTGTTTCAACAGGGCGATTTCTTTGAGCAGCAAGGCGCGATAGTAATACTTCAGCTTGTGCTTCAGCAGGATTTGCTGCACCGACATCAGGTACTTGAGGGTTTCCGGCGCTCCCGTTGCGAATTCCAGCGTGGATTCCGCGGCCATGGCCAGGGCCCAGTGGGTCTGTAAGGTGAAGGTGGACTTCTCCGAGGGTTGGTACTTTTGGAACTGGATCAACCAGCCTCGGGGCGGTCGCTCTTTCATTTCCCAGGCCGCGCGCATGGCCAGGGCTATGAATAGGAAACGGTCATGGAATTCGTCGGGCAGGTCGAACGAGGTCTCGACCAGTTCACTGACAAGTTTCCAGGCATCCTCGTAGCGGGCGTTCATCAAAAAGTGCTCCAGCTTGACCAGGTGGATTTTGACCGTCATCTTCTCCAAACCGAAGCGCTCGATGTAGCGGCGCGAGATGGAAAGGTACTCCTCGGAGTAATGATCTGGGGCCAGGGTAGAATTTACCTTGTAGGTCAACATGGCGTGGGCCACCATCAGCCTGGGATCCTCGGTTGCGGCCAGTTCGGAACCGGAGGAAACGCGGGATTGATTCAGATAACCCTGGGCCTTCTTGAAATCGCCCATGAAATAACGTATGGCGGCCAATTGCAGGTACAGCGGCATGCCGGGCTCGTATTTCTTCTTGGCCAGGTCTTGCAGGCGCTTGCGAGCCTCCACAACCTCGTTGGAGAGGATTTGCGCCCAGGCCGTGTTGGTGGGCCAATCTCTCAGCTTGGGGTAGAGCAGGTTTGCCTTCAAGACATCCTTGCGGTAGATATTGGCGTCGCCCTCGGCAAGCCAGGCCAGATGACCGCGGGCCACCAGGGTTTCGGCCTGAATGCGATTGCTGCAGGTTTTGCCCAGGTTGCAAAGGGCAACCGAATCGCGATAGGCATCCGCGAACCGGTTCATCTCCTGATTGCACAACATGCGTCCCCGCAAGGCGCGCAGTTCTTCCATCTTCGACAAATTGGGGATATGCAGGCAGGCGTCATAATATTTGAGGGCGCTTGCCGGGTCCTGGTTCTCCAGGTGGACCTCGGCCAGTTTCAGGTTGACCAGGTTGCGCGCCTGCTTGTTTTGCATCTTGTCCATCATGGCCAGGCTGAGCTCGAAGAAATAAATGGCCTTTTCCGGTTCCTTGGCCTCCAGGGCGCCGTTACCGGCAAGATAGGTGTACTTCACCGCCCGCACATAGTTGGCGCCGTTGGCATAGTGGTGCGCTACCTGCTCCAGGGAAAGGATGTCGTCGTTGTCCAGATTAGCCTCGATGGCCTGGGCGACCCGGTTATGCATTTCCCGGCCTTGTTTGGACGGAATCTGTTCATAAACGATCTTCTGGAGGGCGGGCGCATTGAAGAACAGTTTGTGGGCCGGCTCTACCTCCTCGGACAACACACCCATCTTGATCAGGGAGTCCAGGATCTTGAGGAACTGTTCCTCGGGCCAGTTCAGTGCCCGTTGCAGCCAGTTATAGTGAAAGACGCCGCCCAGTGTCGCCGCGGTTTGCACCAATAGCATGGAGGTCTTGGGCAGGCGACTGACCTTTTTCAACAAAGCCTGGTGGATGGAAAGCGGTACATCCACGCCGCGCACCGATTTCACGTCAAGCCGGCCGCCGGAAATATAGAGGTGGTCTTCATCGTAGAGTGTGGTGAACAACTCGATGGTGTAGAAGGGATTTCCGCCGGCCCGGTCCATCAACAACTTCTGCAATTTGGGTGCGAACGGCAGATCGGTACCGATAGGCAGCATGGACTGCAACAGACGACAGGCCTCATCCATGGTCAGCGGTTTCAACAAGATCTCGCTGGTCTCATGATGGTCGATCAAGCGACGTCGAAACTGGTTGAAGGCCGCCTTGGAGGGATCGGGACTGCCGGAGTAGACCAGCATCAGCGGGACCCCCGCCAACTGTTCCCAAAACAGGGTAAGCCAGCCGAAGAAGCGTTCAGGCGCATTGTTGACATCTTCCAAAACCATCACCACGGTGCGGCCTTCCGCCAGTTTGCGCACCAGTTTGATGAAGTTGACCGCCAGCACCTGCAATTTGCGGCTGGGTGACAGGTGATCGAAGCGACCTACCGATTTGGTGTCGAAATAGCGGCCCAGGTAGCGTGAAACCGAGGATAGAAACGGGTAGACTTCCTTGAAGGCCTTTTTGACCTCCTCCGGTTTCATGATGCGAATGACCGAATCGATAAGCATGCCGATGGGATCTTGCGAAGGCACCAGATCCTCGGAGAAATGAGCCTGCAAGAAGACCGGTTTCTTGAAACGAATGCGTGACTTCCATTCCTTGATGACCGAGGATCGGCCCATGCCGGGCTCTCCTTCGAGCACGACGGCCAGGGGATAGGTAGTGACCAATCGATCGGTTTGGGCCACCATTTTCTGAATGGCGCGTTCCCGGCCGGTAAGCGGCGGCGGCAGGAGAGGAGAACCGAAGCCCTCGATTCCGGCCGAGAAGTCGAAATCGGATACTTCCAGATCCAGCGCCACATTCTTGACCGGGTTGAGAATCTTTTGCATGCGGCGTTTCAGCGATTCTGCCGAGGGCGGGCGATCGGAAGGGTCTTTGGCCAGGATCTCGCCCAAAAGCCGTGTCATGGGCTCGGAACAGAGATCGGTCTGTTGCTCGATCGGCGTGGGGTCCTCGAACACCGTCTTGAAGATGTAGCCCACCACATCCTTGGCCTCGTAGGGCAACTTCAGGCATATGGCCTTGTACATAATCACGCCCAGACTGTAGAGGTCGGAGCGCAGGTCTACATTGACGCCCTTGGCCTGTTCGGGGCTGAGGTAGTGCACCGTGCCGACGATCATGCCGCTTTCACTGTCGTCCTTGGCTTCCTGTTCGTTGACCTGTTTCAGCAGGCCGAAGTCCAGCATCTTCACGGTGAACTCGGAAAGGATGTTGTCACCGGCCAGGGTGATGAAGATGTTGTCCGGCTTGAGATCGCGGTGGACTTCCCCGCGACTATGTACATAGCTTAGGATATCGCAGACTTGAACACCCAGGCGCAGGGCGAAATTCTCGCGGTCAGCCACGGTGAAGATCAGGGGATTATCCTCCATGTCCTTGAGCATGCGGCTGAGCGTTTTTCCGCGTACCCATTCCATGCTGAAAAAGGGCGGATCGTGCTCGAAGAAACCGTCGTAAACCCGCACGATGCCGGGATCGTCCATCTTCTTGAGAGAAAGAAACTCGCGCTTGAACCGACTGAGGGCAACCTCGCTGACATTCTTAAGCGTCTTCAAGGCAACGACTTCATCGGATTGCGTATCGCGGGCGCGGTAAACGGTACCATTGCCCCCGGTACCAAGTATCTCGATGATCTTGAAGTGAAGTAGTGAATCTGGCGCCGCGACGGACATAATGGTTCTTTTCCGAGGTGTTGTAGAGCACGAGGAAGGCCGGCCTGCCCGCGTACTTCCTAGGACGGTACGTGTTTCGTATTGTAGCCCAACCAAACAAACGAAGGCACTATTTAATATCGCTTTTTCAAGCGCCGGCCTTTAGCCCGTCGCTGATTATCCCTCGCCTTTTGAAGAAATCACGGAAGCCGTCTCGATTAATCGGCAAGGCTCCGGTCGTTCGAGAGACCCGGTTGAATGCTCGGGGTAAAAGCTGCTAGTCTAGGCACGCGGCGTTCTCGCCGGGGAGCATGGCATGGCCGGGAAGAAGAAAAAAGCGAAAAAGTCGTCCAACGGCTGGAAGAAGAGGTTGACCATGGGCGTGATTGCCGCCCTGGTGATTGCGGTCTTTGCCGTAACCATGAGTAACGACGGGCAGCCGCCCGTCATTTACGGGCACGAGATTCTGAACAAATATCCTCACGACCCCAAGGCGTTTACCCAGGGTTTGCTGTATCGGGACGGATTCTTCTATGAGAGTACCGGTTTGAACGGTCATTCCTCTGTGCGAAAGGTCAAGTTCGACACCGGCCAGATTGTCAAACGACACGACCTGGCCGATGAATACTTCGGCGAAGGCCTCGCTTTCCTCAACGGCAAGCTTTATCAGTTGACTTATCAAAAGGGTAAGGCCTTCGTCTACAACGCGATGAACTTCAATGTTGAATCAGAGTTCAGCTATAAGGGCGAGGGATGGGGGCTGACCCACGACGATACCCACCTGATTATGAGTAATGGAACCAGTGTTTTAACCTTTCGCGATCCGGAAACCTTCAAAATTGTTCGAGAGCTGAAAGTGCGAGAAGACGGCGAGCCCGTGGAAAAGTTGAACGAATTGGAGTATATTAATGGAGAGATCTGGGCCAATATCTGGCGCAGCAAGCGCATTTTGCGCATTTCTCCCAAAAGCGGTCATGTCACGGGACGCATCGACATGCGCGGCCTGCCCCCGTACAACGACCGGCACGGCAATGAAGATTACTTGAACGGCATTGCTTACGACCAGGCTGCTGGACGTGTCTTCGTTACCGGCAAAAAATACGCCTATGTTTACCACATAAAAGTAGAAGAGAAGAAACGCCGTTAGGAGTTCAATTGAAGAAGAAAGGAATCAAGCTGTTCCTCACCGCTACCCTGACAGCGTTGGGTCTGGCCCAGTTGAGTAGCTTCCTGGTTGAAAAATACCTCGTGCAGTACCAGTCCCGCGAAGTACTGCCGTTTCTCTACCTGACTCATGTTCGCAATGACGGCGGCATTTTTGGGTTGTTTCAGGGTTCAGGCGCCGTTTTCTCGGTGTTGTCCATTGTGTTCCTGGGTATTCTGGTGTACTACGTGACTAAGGAAAAGAACCTGAGGCTGTTTGAATACCTGTGCTACGGCCTGATTCTGGGCGGGGGTTTAAGCAACATCACGGATCGCCTGGTCTATGGTTCGGTGATCGATTTTATCGACGTACGCGGCATTCCGGGTTGGGAATACATCTTCAACACGGCCGATGTCATGATCCATGTGGGTATCTGGCCGTTGATCCTGTTTACCCTGTTCATGGTCTTCCGCGAAGCACCGAAAAAAGAAGCCAAACCCGCCGGGAACCGGTGAGCCTCAGGCATCGTTATTCGTCCTCGGAATCCTTCTGAACCAAGCCTTTAAGGAAGTTGAGCTGATTGGAGTTGATCGATTTCAGCGCCGCTTTGCGGTTTTCTTCCTCAATGGCGAGGAAGATTTCCTTGCGGTGAATGGCCACCTGACGAGGCGCGTTGATACCGATCTTGACGGAATCGCGACCAATGGAAATGATTTTCAGCTCGATATCCGAGCCAACCATGATCGCTTCGTCCTTTTTTCGGGAAAAGACTAACATCGCAACCTCAGTCTTTAATGACCTTGACACGCAAGTTATTGCGGTGGCCTTCGACGACCACTTGCATTCCCTTTCGTGTCTTGGTGTTGAACAGCAACGGGGCCAACAGGTTGGCCGTCATTTGTTTAGGATCCTCGGGCACCACGATGATCGCTTGCGTGAGCAGTTCCGATTCCTCGCAATCGCCGATAATCTTACGGTGCTCGTCTTTGAAGTTAACTTTATAGGTATTATCGATTAGGACGGGATCCAGCATCATCAGGCTGAGATAGCCGGGTTGGCAGGCTTGAAGCCATTTGAAGGGCGCCAAATCCACACGGTCGATGATGAAGTACTGGGTAATGCCTTTTAATCCGGGGATTCCCTCCGGAAACTCGAAGACCTTTGCCTCGTCGATTTCCACCTCACCGAATGTAACGGATGGAATCTTTGTCAACTGGTTACCCCTGGCGCAAATAATCTTAAGATCATGAAAATCCGCTTATGCCTGCCATAGTTGTACCACAAAGATCACACAACCGCAAAGGTTGGACGATCAACGGGGTCCGGTTTCAGGTTTTTGAAATCGAAAAGGGAAGGATCGGCCAGATGGGAGGGCTTGATATTGGTCAATGCGGCAAAAATAACGTCGGATCGACCCGGGTCCTGCTCTTCCCAAGCGCGGATCATCCGCTTGACTTCTTTGCGTTTCAGGTTCTCCTGGGAGCCGCAGAGGTCACACGGGATGATGGGAAATTGCCGAACGGCCGCGTAGGCTTCAAGGTCGGCCTCACGAACATAAGCCAGGGGACGAATGACCACGTGATTGCCGTTGTCGCTGAGTAGTTTGGGAGGCATGGCCTTCAACTTCCCGTTGTAGAACATATTCAGG
Organism: Acidobacteriota bacterium; assembly: GCA_030066195.1. Lineage (GTDB taxonomy): Bacteria > Acidobacteriota > Holophagae > Acanthopleuribacterales > Acanthopleuribacteraceae > JASJCB01. Next base: position 2,958 of record JASJCB010000206.1, on the reverse strand, counting down.
AAAAGGGTTTCGATGAGGTCATCGCGGTGATGGCCCAGGGCGATTTTGGTAATGCCCATCTCATCGGCCGCCGTGTAGAGAATGCCGCGACGCATGCGGGAACAGAGCGAACAGGTGGTCTTACCCTCGGGAATCACCCGCTTGACAATGCTGTAGGTGTCCTCATTTAAAATGCGGTAGGGGATATCGTTCTCTTCGAAATAGCGCGGCAGGGTTTCGCTAGGAAAACCCGGTTGACCCTGATCCAAATTGACGGCGACCAATTCAAAAGAAACCGGCGCCTTGCGTTGGAGTTCAAGCAAAATATCCAACATGGCATAGCTGTCCTTGCCGCCGGAGACGCAGACCATCAGCTTGTCGCCTTCCTCGATCATATTGAAGTCCTGGATCGCCTTTCCCACACCGCGCATGATCCGTTTCTTCAGCTTTTTCAGATCTGTTTCCATTCACCACTCCCACGCTGTCGACGCCGTGCGCCGTGCTAAAAGGATAACAGTAAAACGGTGGGAAACCAAGCGGCCGGAGCGTCCAAGCCGAGAGCCTTCGGCGTATCGGCCGAGACAGTTTAAATGATTGTGTGAACACCGATTCGGCATCCAGTGATATTTATCCGCTTCCCCTGTCGCATCCAGCGGCTAAAGCGCGTTATAATCAATCGTTCCTGGCTCGACATAAGCCAAAAAAGGCGATTACCCTCCATGCGGCCCGCCTTTCGTTTCGAGCCGTATGTTTCTCGATGATGCGCGCCGGCGTCTTTTTACGGCCGGGAAATGACGAGGAGAATGACATCTATGTCTGAAGAACTGAGCAGGATGCTGGATGCTACCAAGGAAAAATTACAGGAAAGTCTGAGGGTTTTGAACCAGGACATGGCCAGGGAGTTCCAGGAACTGAAAGAGTGGAAACCGCCCGTGCCCGAACCCATAGTCGTGAGACCCACCCCCGCCGATTTGGTGGCCGCTTCTCAAAACTTCAGCGCCGGCACCAGCCAGATCGAAATTCTGAAGGCTCTGGTCGATCACGTGGCCCGTATCGTGCCGCGCGTACTTCTTCTCATCCGAAAAGGCGGTAACTTGCACGGTTGGACCGGCGAGGGTTTCGGTCCCGACTTCATCAACGGCGGCATGAAAAAAATCGTCTGGCCGCTGGATCGTTATCCCGAACTGATCAAGGTAGCGCAAGACAAGCAACCCATGATGCTCAACTTCAGCGATCTCAGCGATATCAACACCGAGATCGAAAGTTTTGACGGTTTCACCCCGTTTAAGTCTTGTTTCTATCCGCTGGTGGTTAAAGGTAAGGTGGCCGCGGTGCTTTATTTGGACTCCGGTTCTGAAGCCGGGCTGGAAGGTCAAGAAGGCGCTCAATTACTATGTCACCTGGCAGGCTTGGAACTCACCGCCCTGGCTTTTATGGGTAAAAAGGCCCGTGAGGCCGCCCCCGCGCCCAAGCCTGCACCGGCGCCCGAGCCGCCCAGGGCCAAACCCCGCATTCTTCCTCCCGTTGAACCGGAACCTGTTCCCGATTTTCATCCCGGCAATGTCATCAAAAGCAAACCCGCGGCTCCCCTGGAAAGCGAAGCCATGGAGAGCGGTGCGACCCTGGATGACTTCCGGCCGCAAACCATTCCGGAGCCCATGCCCATGCCCGCGGCCATGCCTCCTGCCGCTCCCGAGGTTGAAGAAGACCCCGGCATCAAAAAGGCGCGGCGTGTTGCGCGGGTGTTGGTCTCCGACTTGAAGCTTTACAACGAGGAAGCCGTAACCGCCGCGCAAAGTGCCGGCGATCTTTACAGCCGACTCAAGGAAGACATCGATCGTTCCTTTGCGCACTACAAAGAGCGCACCAGCGGTTTGGTGCCTGACGGCACCAACTTCTTCAAGCTGGAGTTGATTCGTCAACTGGGTGACGGTATCGGTCCACTTCCATTTTAAGACATAGACGGTTGCTTGGGTGTTCACCTGGGTAACCCTAGAGAACCTTGAAACGAAAAACCACCAGGCCGGGCGGTTGATGTGATCTTCCAAAAAAGCCGGGATCTTTGGAATGCATGCCGCTATTGGGGATTATGGCCCGCGTTGGTCATGGTGCTGTCCCAACAGGAGGCCGCACGAATCATCGGTTTGTCCGTGCCGGTGCATATCGTAACTATGACCGGGGCCGGCACCTTATTCGTATACGGTGTGGATCGTTGGTTGGAGCGACGGGAACTGCGACAACTGGCAGATCGTCACCACCGGCATCCGGTGCTGAACGCTCTCTTCGTCTTTGTTATCGTAATACTTACAGTTTACTCCTTGCCGCGCCTTCATCTCCGTGACCTTTTTTGGTTGATTATACTGGGAGTCCTTGGTCTGCTTTACCTGTTGACGACCGTGGGACGCCTGCCGGCCCTACCACTGCTGAAGGAAGTTTTGGGCGCCGGCTGCTTTGCCGTATTAATCCTCGGCCACTTTGAATATGTGCCGCCGTCCGTCATAACTGCTGTCGGTTTCACGGGCCTGGCCAATTTCCTCTGGAGTTCACACCAGGATCGGCAGCGCGATGCCGCCAACGGTATTCGCGGACTTGCCGTTCGTTATCCTATCCTTAATATTTGGTTGGCGCGAGGTTACGCTGTGACGGCCCTGGTGTTTTTCAGTTTGGCTATGCCTCGATCCCTTTTTGGGTTGGTGGCTCTCTTTCTGCTCGTCTGGCCGAAGCACGCCAGGCTCTCCGTCGATGTCACTTTTTTACCTCTGATTGCCGTTTTCATGCTTTAATTAGGGCAAATTGAAACGCGGAGGTGCATCATGAGCGATTCAATTCGAGGAAACCTACACGATCAAGGTTACGACAAAGAAGCAGAGTACTTCAAGCGCTTGGAAAAGGAACAGATAGAGAAGATGCGCGAGAAGTTGAAAAAGGAAGAAGAAGAAGCCGACAAAAAGGCGCCCTAACGAGCACGCAAGGCGCTTA
>JASJCB010000377.1 GCA_030066195.1 Acidobacteriota bacterium | reverse complement strand
CTGCACTTTTCTCCATCAGCCTCATTGCTTGGTTGGACCATCAAGTGCTCAGTACTCTCTTCGAGTTCTGCTGGTGATGAAAACACCCTGGAGAGATGGTGCCGGACTTCCGCGCCGTGCCACTAGGATAAGCTTTCCCAATAAAAATGAGGAGATGAACCTATGTATGGTCAGCACAAAATAACCCTGATGTGTGTTTCCGGCTTGCTGTGGTTGGCAGGCCCCCTCATCGCGGCTGCCAATGTCAGCTCGGATACCTTGCCGGAGCACGATCGCGATGTAGCGGCCCTGGCCGCCGAGCTCTCGGCCGAGGATGCCGATACCCGAGCCCGAGCCGTCATGCGGGTTCAGGACCTGGGTCGATGCCACCTCTTGGTGAAGCGCTTGATCGCCAAGCTCTACAAGGATTCCTGGCGGCTTTCCGACGAAGAACTGTTACCTCGACCGAGATCCGAGCCGCGCGAGCCCGACCCGCGTAACCGCGAGGTCGTGGCGCGGATGATCGAGGGCCTCGATGACATCGATGCCGAAAACCGTGAATGGGCAGCCCGCGCCCTGGGCCGCCTGGCCGATCCCGAGGCGGTCGTGCCGTTGATCGACACCCTGTCGGACGAGCACCCCGAGGTTCGCGAATGGGCAGCCCGCGCCCTGGGCAGCCTGGGCAACCCGCGCGCGATCGATGGGCTCGAGGCCCTGCTGGGCGACCCCGAGCCAGAGGTCCGTGAATGGGCGGCACGTGCCCTGGGCGGCATCGGCGACGACCGCGCCACACCTGCGCTGCTCGGGGCGCTGAGCGACCAGAGCGCGCCCGTGCGTGAATGGGTCGTTCGCTCGCTGGGCCGAATCGGCGATATCGGTGCGATCCCGGACCTGATCGCGATGACCGACGATGACAATGCGGACGTTCGCGAATGGGCCGTGCGCGTGCTGGGCGCGCTCGCTGATCTGCGCGCCGAGAAAGCGCTGCTCGCGAGGCTTGGCGACGCGCACACGACGGTCCGTGCCTGGGCGGCCCGCGTCTTGGGTGAGATGGACGCGTGTGACTGACCCTCTCTACCTGTCGCGCGGGGATGGTTGCTCTATCCCGAATCGTTGGCAGGGGCGGGCCTGAGCAGTCTGGGCGCCCCCGCCACTCTTTTCTTTCACATTGCTATAATGGGCCCAGCCTGATCGCGTGACGGCGAGTGATGGGGTCGCGGTCAGGATTTTTTCTCGAGGATCTCACCCAGGAGAACATCATTTACCCTCAATCGGACCTTGACGCCTGGAGCCGTTTTGACGAGAGCTATACCCTAATTGGAAACCAATCGGACGAAAGTCTATGACCTTCATCAGTTTGCATCGGTAGCCCGAGAAAAGGCGATCATGAAATAGTCAGCTCGTTGGTAGTTGGCTGACCTGATTATAGATTATCAATGAGCCTCTATGAGGCTGTTCAAGGGAAATGGACGGCAAGCCGGAGCCATCTTCTCATTAACCCAAACGTATTCCGCGACGATCCAGAATTCGGTCCTGTTTCTGAGGCCCCTATTTCAGGTCGTTCACCCTTGCATCACCGATTTACTATCTTTCAGGTTTTTTGTTCCACGCGCTTCCTAATGTCGTCACAAGTCGCTTTGGTGCCTTGCGACACCAAGCAAGGTGCAGCATCTCGGTGATAGAGGCGGAACGCCCCCGAGCAAGGTCTACTCTTACTCCAGCTACTTTGGAACCCCACCATAACTTTTCAAACGCGGGGTCAATCGTGATTATGCGCTCTCGATCCTCTTCACCTACAAAGATGTGAAGGTGTTCACCGCCAGGTGGCACCGTTGCAAAAATTTTGCCCCGTACACGAAACGATATCATCTTATGATGGGGCTCCTCGATGACCTCGGGTAGCGACATCACTAAAATTCTTACTTCATCGATGTTCACTTTGAATCCTTTAGAAACCAGTTGGCGGGTGACGGATTCTAGAAGCTGCCCGCCCTGTGGTTTGAACTTGACTATTCTCTCATACTTGCGGCCCATGTACAAAAACCGAAGAATGGCTCGACCCAACCCCTTGATCTCAAAGCTCGGTCGCTAGCAGTCCCGGAGGCCGAAGCCAAAGTCCGTTGATTTATCATTTCGCCGGTGGCCAATCTTATCGCAGAATACCGAACGATCCTCCTCCAGTTTAACAAGGCTAAGGGATCAGTGCCTCTGACCGCCATGCCAGTTTCAAGTTTCAAAAACCCATACGTTAATTGAGAGGTCCGAACAATAGGTCCCCTTTTTGACACTCGGCCAGGGTTTGGTCTCGTTGAAATTGACGAGATCGATACGAGCAGGACCGCAAGGCCATACGTCTTCTATGCGATCAGGCCTCATAGGAAGGCCGGGAAATACCATCCGATATTCCCGGCCTACATCTTCAAGATGGTGAAGGTCATTGCGGCCCGGATCGTCCCACACGCCGCATTCATTCCGGGCAATCTTCGTCGGCGAGGCACTGGATCGTGCCATCACGGTCAGTTGTTTCTCGGCATTTTCCGTTCCGCAAGGCCTGATGGATTACATATCCTCCAAGGGGAACAGCAACTGCAAGAGGTCGTCGTGACGGGTTCGCCAGTTCCCCCATTCGTCGCCCATTGGCAGAACCCTGTTCTCCACCTTGAGGCCCAATTCACCAAATCGGGCCACCATGGCCTCGTTCCAGGCAGGCACATCCTGGCGGGGATCATCCGCGGGACCGTCGTAAGCGCCCCACTCGATGATAAGACGTTGATTCATCGAGGCTTCGGTCACCAGCGCGGCGAGCGCTTCGCGCATTGCTTCATTGAACTCGCCGGATTGAGTTGCCACGGCGCAAAAGGTACCGGGGTGAGCGAGTGCAGCACGAATCGAGGGATAGGCCTGGCGCGCGTGGGCCAGAATCGCGCGCTTCCCGGTGTTGGTGCGGTAGCGCTGGTCGATGAACGGAACCAACTCTTCTGTCAGCATGGCCGCGAAATCCTCTACCATGGGGCTCTCCCCCTCAGCCCAGCCTTTGCTGTCCACAAAAACCGCGATGATGCGGTCGGTTTTCTTACCGGCAAGGTTGTCCAAGGTGTGGGTCAGCAAGCCCTTCTCCACCGCGCCGGGTCCGCAAGTGACATAGAGGACAGGGTAACGCCGCTCTCCCTGCTCATAGCCGGCCGGCAGGTGCACCCGTAGCTTGCGTTCCATTTTGGTGTGTTCGCTCTTGAAGGGAACCGTTACCAGCTTACCCTTGTTTTTGGGTTCGACGAGGTGGTTGCTGTCAGACCAGCCTGGCATTGCCAGCAGTGAATGGTACTCGTCTGCGCTCCACCTATCCTGAACCTTGTACGGGTTGCGAGGGTCGGGGCCCGGTTCCTCGAAGTTGACCGCGATCTGGTAGGATATATGGGCATCCCGGGGCAGCTCGAAGGAGAAGTAATAGAAATCACTACCCGCAACCTGATTCAGCGGGGATTGGGTGCCTAAGCCGGGACCCTCTCCGCTGATGGCCGCATCGGGTACATCGCCCCGATAGACCACGTGCACAAAGCGATCTCCCTCCATGATGGGGAAGGATTTCTGTTTGGCAAGGAAGGTATCGATCGCCGCTTTCTTGTCGTCATTGGCCTCGAGCTCGCGAACCCAGGCCGCGAAACGGGTTTGAGGCAACACGCCCTTTTTCTTTTTGGCGGCGATGTTGGTGGTTCCGGTAGCGCCCAGGTTCACACGGGCGATGCGCTTCAAGTTCCGAACATAGGCATGCCCGCCGGCCAGGGTGGGCGATGACCAGCCGAGGGAATCAAAAACCTCAATGCCGGCCTTCTCCCGATAGGCCTCCGGGCTGGCCTCGATCAGGTGCAGGCTCCCCTTTTTGGTGATGACAACGAGATGACCGTCCGTCATCATGACAAAACCGTCTCCCGGTGGCCGCGACTTCCAGGTCCGTTTGCCGGTATTGGCGTCCACACAAGTCAGGAAACGGCCGCTGAAGCCATAAAGGTACCCGTCGTAATAAACACCGATGTCCTCAGTCTTGGTTAGCTCGCGGCTGGTCCATTTGGGGGTAATGGTGTAGGTGTCGCCGCTTTTGGCGAATTGCAGCATTGTCGACTCTTCGAACTTATACCTTATAAAAACCTTGTCATCACCTGCCATGACAGGATGGCCACTGTGGCAAGAGCCACCCGTATCGTATTCCCACAGCATTTGACCGGTTTGAGGATCAATACCCATCAATTTCTTGTCCATGGCACAGATCACCTGCTGTTTCCCCAGCAGTTCTACCAGTACCGGCGACTGGTAACTGACCTTGCCCTTTCCAACTGCCCACAGTTTTTTTCCGGTCTTTTTATGTAATCCGGTCACCCCGGCAGATTCAGGCACGCCGGTTTGGATCACAAGCACGTCGCCGGCCACCAGAGATGAGGTCCCAAAGCCAAATCTAAGGGGCGTGGCGCCAAAGTCGTCGACAAGATGAAGGCGCCAAACCTGCTTACCGCTGCCCGCGTCCAGGCCGAACAGATCGCCGTGGCCGCCCAGTCCGTAGACCATGCCGTCGTTGAAAAGCGGAGTGGCAATGGTTCCGTCATCCGCGGGGGACTTGAAGGTGGGACCGATGCGATAGCGCCATAATTCCGCGCCGGTGCCGGCGTCAAGCGCAACCACGAAATCCTCCTTACCATCGGAGAACCCGGTCAGCACCCTACCGTCTGCCACGATAATGCTGGAGTAGCCCGAGCCTAGTTCTTTATTCCATGCGATCTCCATCCCAAAGCCCTGTGCGAAAAGGCCCGGGTTAGGGTGAATGCCGTCGAAATTGCCGCCACGAAACCCAGGCCAATCCGGTCCATCGGCAGCTAGAGCAGGAATAAAACAGGCTAAAATCAAGATTTTCAAAGTTGTCCTCCATGGCGAATTTATCTCGTCTTATCAATAACGATACGTAGATACCGCTAATTCAAAGAGCTGTATCCGTTTTTTTCACATCATTTTACAAGCTGTTCCAACATTAGCGTTCAATGCTTGCTGTCAGCAGATATGTTTGTCAGTAGGAGGGCGCAATAATCATCCGTAGTTTCTGCGTGGACAAGCTTTTCCGGCAAGAAACGCAAAATCATACGGCTCCCAGGCGTTGGCTTTAGCTGTCTAAATGAGGCTGAACAGCAATGCGCCGGCGTTGGCACCGGTTGGACTGCCACTGAATAACCGGTTTTTCCGTCCCACCAGCGATCACGATTATATTCGTCGACGAAACGGGTCACTATGCGGCGGGCATCTGCTAGTGAGATTGGCGTCTTGGGCCGGATGCACTCTGTCTTCAAGCTCTTGTGCCACCGCTCGATTTTTCCGTTACTCCGGGGGTAGAATGGACTGGATCGAACGTCGATCGAGAATCCGCCACTTTTGTCGGCTTGGACAGATCGAACCCGCGGGCCCCTTTCCCCGTGGTCCCAACTTCCGATTTCATGGTTGATGGGAGGGGTTTTCCGGAACGGAAGGTCGTCGCAGAAGGAAGATGATCGACGACGCTCCCGGCCGCCCGACCACCAGGTGCCCAAACCGTTGGTTTTTCGAGAAAATGTCCGGCGAACAGCAGGACGAGTCCAACTTTTGTAGATTTCTTGGGAAAGGTGGCTTGGTGGACTGAGCCATATCGGCCGGCCTGCTTGGGCACTAGAGATAGGGCCCGGCCCATACACGCAAGTCCCAGAACTAGCCGCCTTGGCGGCTAGAGGTTTGAAAAAGCTGTGAACGTAGCAATGGTAACCCCGTCACGAACTAGAGCCAAAGCTGTTTTTCCTAAGCCCTCGTAGAAATAACGTCCAACTTTGTCATTCGGTTGCTTCAAATTGAGAAACTCTTTATTCCAACGAGAGTATAGATTGGGATAACGACGTAGTTTTTGTGTTATGCCGGTGAGTTGGTCATCATCCAAAAATTCGTTGATGCATGCTACAGGGACGTTTGGAGTTTTCCACCCAGTGTCACCGGGCCCAGTCCAGCGTCGCAGAATTATTTTGCACTGAGGACACCTGACCTCAAATCGGAAAGCGGAAGTTCCATTTTTCCACCTCGCGTGCATCTTTCTCTTACCATTCCCGAGCCTGATACCACAAATAGGACAGTTTAATTTTTCTATACTTTTCATGGGATAACCGTAAACTGTGGAAGGCTCAGGGATTCGATATGTGAATCAAAGCAGGGCACACAGTCCGTATGGGCACTGATCCCTTGACCGGGCTGGTACTCATTGATGATCAACTGGTCGGGCAGAGCGGGCAGCCCGGCCTCATCAATCAGACGCTCGCCCAGCGCTTGGGCCCATGGAGGTAGGTCGCCGATCCGCATGCGGTGATCGATAGCCCGCGCCTTGTAGTCGTACTTGTAGCCGTAGTGTTGAACCCGGCGTTTGAGATCGCTCAGCCGAGGCAGAGCATCGACCTGGTGGAGTAGCATCTTCTGTTCTCTCAGGGACAGAAAGCCCGGCTTGTAAACCAAACCTG
>JASJCB010000376.1 GCA_030066195.1 Acidobacteriota bacterium | reverse complement strand
GCCTACAACAACTACCTGGAAGATCTGCGCTACCAGGCAAGCATGTTACTGTCCACCTACGGCGTCGGTCACCACGAGGGAAAAAAAGAGGGCCGCGATGAGGAGCGCGCCGAAATTCTCCGCAACATGGTGCACAATCTCGGCTTTTCCCTCGAAGACGCCGCCAGGGCAGCCCGTCTTTCGCCGGATGAGGCGCACACCATTCTCGACGAGGACGCGGAATCATAAGGCCTGCTCATTTCCTCATCCAGTAGCCAGGTAAGACGGCCGTCGTTTTGATAATACTCATGGTTCGGGTGATGACCTCCTATCCCCCGCTTCGTTCGCCGAGGGAACAGCTCAAGATTTTTTAAACAGCTTGCGGATATCCTGCTCGACGGCGAACAGGCTGGGCAAGAGGAACAAGGTGACAAACGAGGCCGCGGCCACGCCCCAGAGCAGCGCCATGATCATGGGCGTCATGAACTTGTTGGTGCCGCCCAGGCCGTAGGCTGCCGGGAACAGGCCCGCCACCGTGGTTACCGTGGTGATGACGATGGGACGCAGGCGCTCGCCGGCGCCGATAGCAATTTGCTCCACGCTCAGCATGGCGCCGTCTTTCTTGCGGTTGTTGAGATGCGAGATCAGCACCAGTGAATCGTTGACCATCACTCCCGTCAGGCCCAGAAAACCGATCAGTGCCAGCATGGACAACTCGATGCCGTGCAGGGCGAAGGCCAGCAAGCCGCCCGCGAAGCCGAACGGCACCACGATCATCACCAGGAAGGGTTGCGAGATGGAATTGAACAATATCACCAGCAGGAAGAAGATGGCCGTCACACAGAGAAGGAAGGCGATCTTGACATTGCCCAGCGCTTCTTCCTGTTGCTCCAACTCGCCGCCGAAAAACAGGCGTACGTCGCCGTAATCCAACAGCCAACCCTGTTCGGCAACATAGTCCTTGAGCTGTTGGTTGATAACGCCGGCAGAGATTTCGGCGCGATCGATCTCGGCGTATACCGTGACCGTGCGATCGCCCAGGTAGTGTTTGATATTGGCTTCCCCGGGCCGCATGCGGAAATCGGCCACCGCCTTCAAGGGCACCGCCGAACCCCGGTTATTGATCAGGGACAAGCTTTGCAGCGTCTCCAGACGGCCGCGTTGGTTTTCCGGCAGTTTCAGGCGGAACTCGATATTCTCCTCCACAGTCCGCAGTTCGTTCACCACCATGCCGTCGAAGCTGAAGCGCACCGCCTCGATGACATCGGCCACGGTCAAGCCGCGAGCGGCCAGGGCGGGATAATCCAAATCCAGGGCGACAATATCCTTGCCTTGCTTGTAGCTGGTCCAGACTTCGGTGACACCCTCGTGACCCTGAAGCCAGGCCGTCATGCGGTCCGCCAGTTCGAAGCGGTTCTCGCTGTTGCCGATCACCTCTACCTGCACGGGCTTCCCTTGCACCGGCGCATCGTCGGCGGGTTGAATGATGATTTGCCGGTAGCCGGTTAACTGCGCTGCCTGCCGCCGCAGCTTCTCGATGATATCCAGGGTACTGGTTTTGCGTTTGCCCTCGGGGGCCAGGTAGATCACCGACATGGCCCAGGCGGGATTACGGCCCTCGGTGACACCGTAGAGATCGCTGTCGTGATGACCGACCAGGGTGTTGATATTGAGCAGGTCTTCAGCCGGGGTCAACTCCCGAACCATAGTTTCCAGTTCACGGGTTTTGTGCACCGTGTGTTCCAGCGGGGCGCCCTCGGGCAGCTCTACCTTGATAAAAAAGGTGTCGATGTCCTGTTCGGGGTAGAGGTTGAATTGCAGTACCGTAGCACTCAAGATGACGATACCCACGGCGGAACCGACAAAAACACCCGCGGTGATATAGCGGTGTCGCACGGCCTTCACAATGAGTTTATCGAAGCCGAGTTGAACCTTGTTGAACCATTGCTTGGCCTTGATCTTGCCATGCCCTCCGGCGAGGTGCGCGGGTAACATGAACTGGCACTCCAACAGGGAAGATCCCAGGGCAAGCAAGGCCACCACGGGCAGGGCCCAGAGGAACTTACCCTCGTAACCGCCGAGAAAGGCGGCGGGTGCGAAAGACAGTACCGTTGTCATGGTACTCACAATCACGGGTTTGGCAATAGCCGCCGTGCCCTCGATACAGGCTTCCTGTGCGGGAAGTCCGGATTCCTTGTGCCGGTAGATGCTTTCCGCCGTGACGATGGCGTCGTCCACCAACATGCCCAGCACCAGCAGGAAGCCGGTCAGGGTCATGAAATCGATACCGATGCCCACCATCACCATGAAACATAGGGTGAGGCAGAGGGCCAGGGGCAATCCGAAGGCCACCCAAAAAGCCAGGCGGAATTGGAAAAAGGCCAACAAGACCAGGATGACCAGGATGAATCCGGCAATTGCGTTATTGCCCAGCATACCCAGAATGTCTTTAGTGAAGCGGGAGAAATCGTTTACCAGAATGGCGTCCACCCCGGGCGGCAGCGCCGGGCGTTCCTGCTCCAGGAACTTCTTCACACCGGCCGTGGTATCCAAGCCGTCCGCCGCTTCCTTCTTGCGCACGGTCAAGGCAATACTGTTGCGACCGTCCGTGCGGTTATAGACTTGCCAGTCCTCGTAATCCAGCATCACATCGGCGATGTCCCGAAGACGGATATGATTCCCGACCCCTGCCGAGCGTACGATGACCTCTTCCACCTGCTTGGGATAGTCGAATTTGCCCACGGTCAGAATTTTCTTTTCGGTGGTTACGGTTTCCAGCGAACCGCCGGTGTCGCGCAGGTTACGGGTGGCGATGGCCCGAGAGATCTCGCCGAAACTGATGCCCAGCTTCCGCATGCGGTCCAGATCCACCTCGATCAATACCTCGCGTTTGCGGTAGCCCACTTTCTGGACACCGGCCACGCCCTTCACCTCGCGCAGGCCCTTCTCCAAACGGCGGGCGCCGGTGCGCAAGACCTCTTCGGGTACATTGCCGACCAGGTGGATTTCCAAAATAGGCACTCTCGCGGAGGAGATGGTTTCCACCAGGGGTTTGGCGGGCATGTCCTCCGGCAGTTTACTCACGGCGCGATCCACGGCCTTTTGGATATCGGCGCGCACCTGGTCCGGGTTGGGTGTATCCGGGTGGAGGCGGCACATAATGAACGACATGCTTTCCATACTGTTGGAGGTCAGTTTGTCCAGGCCGTTCACTTTCAGCAATTCTTCTTCAAGCGGAACGGTGACGCTGAGTTCCATGTCCTCGGGACCGGCGCCGTTGCGGAAACTGGTGACGGTGACCAGACCCAGATCCATAGCGGGAAAAGTGTCGTAGGTTACAAGTTGCGTAGAGATCAGCCCCGAGATGATCAGGAAGACCATCATGAGGTTGACCAGCAGGGGACGCCGAACGAAGAAGCCGTAAATACGTTTCATGGCTCACTCCGTGGGTTCCGCAATAATCACGGGGCTGCCGTCTCGGACCTGGTCGGCGCCGCCCACAATCACTACGTCTCCTGCTTGGATGCCTTCCAGGATGGGGACGGTATCGGAAAAAGTGGCGGCCGGCACGGGCTCCACGGCCACCGCCTTGTTGTCGACAACCTTGAACAGCAGGCGTTTGCGGTTGCGGTCGACCAGTGCGGACTCGGGCACCACCAGGGCGCGCGGATAGGTCAAACCCTCCAAGAGAACCCCGGCGGTCATGCCCGAACGCAGCAGGTTGTCGGCATCGGTAATGGAGAGTTCCACCTGGAAGTTGCCGGTTTGGGGATCTGCTTCGGTACCCAGCGAGGTCACGCGGGCGCTGTAGGTCTTGCCGCGTACGGCGGGCGTGGTAACGGAAGCCTCGCCGCCCACACGCAGGGCGTTGATATCTTTTTCGGTAACGTAACACAGCACCCTTTTGCCCTTGCGGTACTGCAGACGCACCAGGGGAACGCCGGGCAGCGCGGTCTGGCCTACTCTCACGTTTTTGGAGGTAACCGCGGCATCCACGGGGCAAACCAGTTCGGTCTTGGTCAACTGGTGACGGGCCAGGGAGCGCGCGACCAGGGCTTGCTCGTAACCGGCTCGCGCACTTTGAAAATCGGTCTGGGCGGCGCGGAACTCTTCAAGGGAAGCCGCGTTGCGGGCATAAAGCGCGCCGCGATTATCGAAGAGTTCCCGGGTTTGATTCATCCGCGCCAGAGCTTCACTAACGCGAGCTTCGGCTTCCTTCACCGCCAGTTCGCGCTCCTCGCTGCGAAATTCGATGAGCACCTGCCCCGCGCTGACCTTTTGGTTCTCGCGGAAGTTCACGGCGCGCACCACCGCGGTGAAGTCTACGCTGAGCGTTACGTTCTCCTGGGCTTCGATGGTGCCGTGGGTGCTGATGGTGTCTTGCAGGACCTGGGGAACCACGGTTTCCACGGTTACCACGGCCGGTCTCGGTGTGTGGGTCGTCGCGGCGTCTTCGGCAGCCGGTTTGCAAGCGTTGAAAAGCAATAATGCAAGGACAAGAAAAAGCAAAGGCCGGGGAATGAGGTTCACATCCATGACGACTCGCCTCTCTATTAAGTTGTCACCCTCTTGCGGTAATCTTGTCCCCCAATATAGCGCAAATGCTTGCATGACCGCAAAAAGATTTTCAAGGGACCCGGGCAGGGCAATCCCATTAAAATTTCAGTGACCCCAGAGGGTTCGCAAGAATGCGGAACTTTAAAACGCATCCAAACCTAAAACAGAAGAATATTAGCCACAGAGTTGATGAGAAGCTTAGGTTCCCTAAATGGCCGAGAAACAAGTCCGTTAAATTCAACGGGCACAGGTTTTGTTTCTTGGAAGTAGGTTTGTGTTTTTTTCTCTGTGACCTCTGTGCCCTCTCTTCCTAAAAGCCGAGCCGTCAAATCAGCCCGAACAACATTCCACACCGATGGAGAAGACCTGAGAGACGCACGCCAATGGATTTCCGGTTTTTGAAAGGTAATTCGGACTCGGAAAAAGAAGAAAAAAGGAGGAGAGGACACAGAGGGCACAGAGTCGATGATGCGCCGCGGCGCACTAAAAGGGCCGAACCTGCGATGAAACCTTGGGCGCCATGGGACGTTTACTACCAGTAAGTTTTTAGATACAAACAATCTGGAGGCGTTTTGTGCTGACAGGAAACCGACATCCATCTTTTGCGGATCTGCCCATGCATTGTCAGCTCGTCGGATAGGAGGCCTAAGCGATGGATTTCCTGTACGATTTTCTGAATTGGGCGTGGGAGCGCCACCACAACCCGCTGAGCTGGTACATCCGCCCGTTGTTCGTCTTGCCGTTCTGCTATTTCGCCTACAAGAAAAATGTATGGGGTGTTGTGCTGACCATCGTTGCGGTGCTTACCAGCATGTTCTGGTTCCCGGCGCCCGACGTCGCGGATTCTCGTGCCACGGCGTTCCTGGCGATGGAGCGACAGTACATTACAGGGACCTGGACGCCGGCCAAGATCGCCATGACGACACTCGTGCCGATCTGGTTTTTCGTCCTGGCCTGGTCTTTCTGGCGGCGCTCCTGGACGGCCGGTTTTCTCGTGATCAACATAGGCGCGTTGCTCAAAGTCATCTGGAGTTTCTACTTCGGCGGCTCCTCGGCCTGGAGCATCATACCGGCTGTCAGTCTGGGGACCTTGGTAATCAACGGCGTGATGCTGTATGTATACCGGCGAGTTCATCGACGGACCGAGACAACGATGAAGCCCTTGGACACAACGCCCTGAGCGACCGGTTGACCGGCCGGCAATCACACCAAGGGGGACAAGAACCGGAACCGCGCCTTGTTCAGGGCTTCAAGGCAAGCGCCGTAAAGCGCTGCAAAACCCCCGATTCGTCCTCTGAAGTGGTTTGCGCAAGTGCGCAACTGACTTAAGACGGTTGCTTGACGCCATTGCACACGTGTGCAATCGACTTCAGCCGGCGGATTGACCCGATTGCGCAGGTGTGCAATTGACTCAAGACACCGGCTTGACACCATTGCGCAGGTGCGCAATCGACCCAAGACCGTGGATTGACTCGATTGCGCAGGTGTGCAATCGACTCCAGCCGGCGGATTGGCTCGATTGCGCAGGTGTGCAATCGACTTAAGACGGCGGATTGACTCGATTGCGCAGGTGTGCAATCGACCCAAGACCGTGGATTGACTCGATTGCGCAGGTGTGCAATCGACTTAAGCCGGCGGCTTGACTCCATTGCACACCTGTCTTTTTAACCCGGAAATTTTAATTTTTTTTCTCGTAAACTGTTCTTAGATAGCAGGCTACCGGGGTACATCATAGGATTTGCAAACGTAATCCTTACAAAAATCTCTGCATAACATGCACACAAAGCAACCAAAATGCGGCTAAACCGATCAAAATATGCAGTTACCCATGCCGATCAATCAGTTCGTGACTCATTTTCTCCACGATCGCGGAAAAGACACCGTTAAATTCAAAATATTAATACCCTCTGAATCCACAAGATACAGACCCGATTTTTCATTTTTCCACGATCGTGGAAAAAG
>JASJCB010000209.1 GCA_030066195.1 Acidobacteriota bacterium | reverse complement strand
CTGCCTTCATGATGCCCCACGGGCCGATGACCACGTCCAAGGAGCGGTCGACACAAATGCCGACCCGGTCTTCAGCACGCACCCTCAACTCTGCCAAATGGCGGGCCAACCGGTTCGTCCGGATATTCAGCTCACCATAGGTAATCCGTTCTCCTCGAAAAACCATGGCCGTACGGTCGGGACTCTCGCCCGCCTGCTGCCGGAACAAATCCAGGATCGTCGACGATGAGCGCTCGTGCTCATCGGTGTTTCGATGCAAGGCGAGGAGTCGACGCCGGTCGGCTTCGGTGAGTAGCGGGAGGGCGGAAACGGGCATATCGAAACGATCGAGTACCTGCTCCAGAATAAGCGCAAATCGAGCTTGGATTTGCTCGATTTCAAAAGGATCGAAAAAAGCGAGATTAAAAACCCAGTCGAGGGCCACATCTCCATCATCATGGTGTTCATGGACACAGATCATCAAGGGTGTTTGCTCGTGGCCGTGAAACAGGGTTTTGGTATGCGACGTTGCCGAATCGAAAAGCGCATCGAAATCGAATTTCTCATAGGACAGGATGATGTCGAATAGTTGCTTCCGACCGGCTTGATGTATGCCGACTTCCTGATTCAATTTGCTGATGGGGAAGCGTTGATGCCGGTAGTTCTTTTTCAACATCGATCCGATGTCTCGAACCAGATCTATAAAGCTCAGATCGGCGCCGAACCTCAACCTGGCCGCGTTTGTCCCGACGAACAATCCACAAGTTTTCTTGAGTTGGGGACCGGAACGATTGAGCGCCGGCAAGCCGACCACAAACTCTTCAATTTGAGCGGTGCGGGTGAAGTAAACATATAAAGCGCCCAAAAGGACATGAAAGACACTGGCTTTGTAATTCGCGGCCAACGTCTTCAGGCGGTCGAAACGCGAGCGCTCCAGACACAGCGTTAGATGATTGCTGGGTGTGGTCTTCGGGAGTAGCCGGTACCCGTCACGCGGCGTAAATAATGGGTCCGGTAAGCTTGTGTATTGATTCTTCCAATAGCACCGGCTTGCCTCATACCGCTTCGATTTTCGATAAGCAAGATCGTCTTGCACAAAGGCAGCATAAGACGGTGCTTCGAGAGACGGTTTCCGGCCGTTGATCAATTGCGTATAGGTTTCCGCAACCGAGCGAACCAGCAATGACGCGCTCCAACCATCCACAATCAAATGGTGGTATTTGTAATACCACAGGTAACATCTCGCATTGACCTTCAACATGGCGTACTCGAATAGAGGGGCCTTAAATAAACTGAAGGGGCGGACAAATTGTTGCTTCATCCAAATCAAGGCCGCGGCATACGGATCTCTCACCGAGGAAAAATCATGTAAGGGAACGGTGACGGCCATGTCCTTGAGAAATATCTGCTTCGGCAGGCCCTCCGTACCCGGCAAGAACAACGTACGCAATGAATCATGGCGCCGGACCACTATCTCGATAGCGGACTTAAACAAGGCGGGATCAACGGCGCCGTTGATTTGCGTGTAGCAACCTATGTTGTAGAGCGGCAGAGTCGGGTGCAACATCTGGTGGACCCAGACGTCCCTTTGGGGAGAGGTAAGCGGATAGACCGCTCGTTCCTGTCCCACGGCTGCCGGCTCCTTTGCCGGGGATCGAATACTCAAGGCGTGGGACTCAGCTCATGGGTCGGCAGCGTATTGCGGAAAAATGTCAACAACGGCTGCACATGGACGTCCTCGATCCAAGAGGATTCCAGGTCTTCGATGATGTGATGCTCCTCGACGAGTTTGTCGCCGGAAAAGTATCGAATCACCGGGTGTAGAAAATTGCTTTGGTCGGCATGCGCCGCATCGTTGCGGTCGATCCGGGTGACATTGAAGGGGTCGTTGGTCTCGTGGTGCGGCCCGTATTCCAGGGTGACCAGGTAATAATGCCCGGATCGGCCGAGCGGGCCGTCGTGAACATAATCGACCGGTATTTCCTCGTAATAGGCCGCCTGATCGCCGTCCACGGACACCACATCCGCCAGAAAACCGAACAGCTGCCATAAGGCCGAGGTCCGGTTGACCCGTTGGATCACGGCATCCGTGAGCGCTTGAGCATCGTTGTCCAGAACGCGTTTCGGCCAGGGCTTTTGGTGGTTTCTTTGCTCGAGAATGCGGTACAACGCCCGGCAGTTGTAGCGGAATCCATGAATAAAGGCGCTGGTCGATTTCTTGTAATCCCGCATTTGCGTCAAGGAGCCGGAAAAGTACAGGCCTTCGATATTGACGCTTTCCCACGCGCTGGTTTGGGCGGGCAGGCGGTTGCCGACGGCCGTCGCGGGACGGCAGGTTTCGTCGAATATCGATTGGTCGAGCTGGAACCCGGTACAGGTAATGACTCGGTCATACAGGAGCGTTTCCTTTTCGCCGTGGGCGTGCAGATAGCTGACCGAGACACGAAATTGGTTCCCTTCCCGTTCGATCCTATCGATTTCTGCGTCGAAAACGGCATTTTGGGACTTCAACTGGTAGGTATCGAGGATGTTGTTGTTTACGGCTCGCAAGTGACCGACAAAATGGCTTTGCCAGGCCATTTTCAACGGTTCGGGGCTGCAGAGATGGATGACAGCGGCCGTGCTCAAAAGATTATCGGCTATTTCGAAGGCAGAGTTTCCTTTTCCGATGATGAGCACGCGTTGGTTGCAAAAATCCTCCGGGTCGGTAGAAACCGATTCATAGCTCTCCGCGAACTCGATACCGGGAATGGGCGGGATGTAGGGTTTACTGAGGCCGGTGGCTACCACCAGGTTTCGACAGCTATAGCGCGTACCGTTTTGGTCAACGACCTCAAAGACTTCGTCCTTGCTGATTTTGACGACCCTGCTGTTGTACTCGATGTTCAGCCCGAAGTGGTCGGCAAAGTCGCCCAAATACTTCACCAAGGTATCGGCTTTCGGGAAATAGGACTTGGAATAGTGCTTCATCAGCAGTTCCTCACTATCGGATAGGAGCGAGTTCCAATCCCACCGCAGGTTGATTTCCGGATCTTCATAGCCGGTATATCGTTTGTTGATCGAAATGAGCCCACGTTGCCGGGGGAAGTGCTTGAAAAAGGAACCCGGTGAGGTTCCGCCTTCCAGGACCAGGTAATCATGCCCGGCCTTTTCCAGGAAATAGGCAAGCTGAAGCCCTGCCGGGCCCGCACCGATAATGAGGTACCGATACATTTGTTTGACTTTCATTACTAACCTCTGGACGCAGTTTGCCCCTTCAACAAAGTCCAAGCCTCTGTCAGTATCTGAGGACGCTATGTAGAATAGGGGCATTAACGCTATTATGCGTAAATATCAAAAGGTCAGCCTTTTTATTGTACCCTGAAACTGTATATAGAATGTGAGGATTTTTATCTTATTCTCAAAATGTGGCAAAACGAGTCGTAGATCCCGATCTATCAAAAAGTTAACTGATCTTTTTATGTACCTGGTGACAAAAAAATGCCGCTTCATCCCCAGTGGTCCCACTCGTAACCATGGAGTCCACTGTTTTTCCGAAGGATGCATGAGAGATCGCCGAGGCCCCGTCACCGAAAGATGATCGGGTTATCGAAACTTGAACCATCAAAACCCCACTGCAATCCCGTGGGCTGCCGATGAAACACCGACTTTGAATTTCCCCCTGAACATTGCCAAAGTTGGACGCCCAAGGCGAAACCGTGTACTCTTTTTCCAAGGGGACCGTCAGCGCCCCATACTGCTTTCAAAAGTGAGGAAAAGATATGAATGCTAAATTGAGACTGAGTGTCCTTGAAGTGAAAAGCTTCCGCACCCTTGACCGCCGATCGGCGCAGAACCTGAAAGCCGGCAGCTACTTGACCCAATTCCCGCAAGCCTGCCCCGACGACTGGACCATCGACGGTACAGGCGACGACCCCCAGCCCACCTCTTACGACACCTGCGCTTGATATGATCCCCAGGCATCAGGGGCCCGGCTTCCGGGTCCCTTGCTTCCGGGTCTCTCGTCCGATAATCGCCACAATTGCCGGTGATGTTTGTTATAATTATTGAGAACAATAATCTTACCGAACTGTTTCGGCGATCGGGCACAAGGAGGATGCCATGTTTCGAGAATGGATTGCCTTATTCAAGGACAAAAGCCTGATGGAAGCCGTTTGTGCCGATTACGAGGAATTGTTGAAAAGCGCCCGGTCCGCCTTCGCGGAGACGGCAAACGCCTTGTTGGACCGGCAACTCGATGCTGATTTCCACGAAAAAATCGAGGCCCGCCGTAAGCAACTTTTCGAACGGGAATCAAGCATCCACCGCCGCATCACCGAACATTTGTGCTTCAACCCCGACAACCAGGTGGGTACCGGTCTTACTATCTTGGGCAGTACTCACGATGCCCGCCGGTTGGCCGCCTTGTGTTGCGACCTGGAGGACCTTGCGGGTATGAATGCCGAGGTTCCCTTTGTTGACGAGGCAAAAGTACGCGCCGTCCTGAAGCGTTTGGCGACGGGCCTGGACCGCTTGATCGCCGCGGTAAAGGACGAAAGCGCGTTAGCCGGCTTAAGTGAGGAACTCGCCGATATCAAGCGCACGTGCCGCGGGGAAGTCCAAAACATGGCCGCATCCAACTATGAAAATTCGCGTTCGGCCGTGGTTACCGCGCTCACTTTTCGCTTTTGCCATCGCCTGGCCGCCTATGCACGCGCCATCGCCGATGCCCCGCGGGTGTTGTAGCCGCTGAACGCCGTGGCGGGAGGAGGAGCCGAACTCAATGATTGCGCTCCCGGCGAACGGGCTCGGCGACGAGCCCCTCCCTGACGAAGGTGAGCCGGTTCAATGTACCGTCCTGCTCCAGCCATGCCTTGACAGGTGTGCCCAGGTTCAGGTCCAGCACGCGGACGGCGCCCGGCGGGCTGTTCGGTGCGGCCGGCGGCAGGTGGGCAGAGATCGCCAATAGGGTCGCGGTAGCCGGCAGGTAAGCACGGAGGGGTACCCTGGACGAGGTCTCGGGCAGGACTCCCGCCAACAGGGCGTAGAAACCCGGTTGCAGAACCTCTAAGGGCAGTGCACCGGCCGCGGCCGGTATGCTCCGATCCAAGCGCTTCCCGGCCAGATTACCGGACACCTTCAGGCCTTTTTTGCTGAAAAGTCCCTTCAGGTCGAAAGGCCGACCGGCGCGGGTTCCTTCTGCCGTGAAGGATACGGCCCGGAAACCCTCGTCGAGCACCCAATGGCCGGTATAGCTGTTACCCGCGCCCAGTGCCACCTCGCTGTCGACCAACCGGCGTCCACCCTCGCCGCGGCTGATGGTGAACACCGCGGTGCCGACTTCGCGACCCCTGAGGAAAAAGCGATAATGCCGGCGTGAACCGAAAGGCCAGGGGGGTTTACCCCGGCGGATCAGCGCCGGCTCCTCGCCCATGCGCAGGTTGCCCGCACGATAATCGAGAACCTCGATCGATTCAGCGATGAAGGTGGCCTCCCGCGCCAGCCGAAGATGGCCCGAATCCACGTAATCGACCTCGCCCGCGGTCGTGTCCAGGGTGATCCAACCCGCGTCCCTGCCCATATAGACCTCGTTCCAACCATGATGGACGAAGCTGCCGCCCATGTTCGGGGTCAGCATATACCCGCCTACCATCCGCGCGGGGATACCGACCGCACGGCACATCGCCGCAAACAGAAACGAATGGGCGGCGCACCCGCCCTTCCGGATCTCCAGGGTTCGCGCCGCGGACCCGTCCGGCAGGCCGTAGCCGATGTTCTCGGCGACCCAACGCGAGATGCGGACGGCCGCGTCCCAACTGTCGGTCGCTCCCGCCGTCAACGCTTTGGCCCGGGCGACAATCGCCGGATCATCGGCCTCGACCATGAAACCGGGTCTCAGGAAGCGCGCCGGTGTCTCATCCGCATCGAAATCGGGTGGAAAAGGCGGCGCCGCGGCCCCCTTATAACGGCGATGCGCGATCTCGAAGACACCTTCGATCACTCCGTCGCGTATCGTGCCTTCGAAACGCTGGCCGGGCACGTTCAGGTTTTCCACCGACAAACGCGGGTCCTGGCTTCGAATTCGAGCTTTGACCCGCATGAAATCCAAGCGTTCGTAATCGGCGACGGCGACATTGGTCGGGACAATAACCGTGTCGTCCATATCCAAACGCTCGATGCGTTCGGCAATGCGGGCATCGGCAGGGACCCTGGTCGTAAAGCGGGGTAGCTCGGCCTTGATGATGCGTCCTTCCTCCGGCGCCAACCACAGCCGTGTATAGAATCGATTGATCGGATCATAGGTGCCCACCAGGACACAGCGCCGCGGCACCCCGTCGAGGTCGAGGGTCTCCTCGCCGAGCCGTGCGTAGGTCCGCCTGACGATCCTCCCGGTGGTAGAATCCACGATGCGAATGGTCTGCTCCGCCCTTGCGCCGTCGTCTGCAAAGGCAGCAATAAGCACCCGCTCGAAACGAGGCGAGCCGTCCAGGTAGATATCTTCTTCCAAGTCATGGGTCACCGGCTGTCGCGAATCACGGGTGATGTGGATCTTGCTCCCGTCGATGCGAACTTCCAAATGCCTGGTGAAGTTGCCGTTGTTGTAATCGAGACGGTACCGATGTGGGCGGCCGGTATCGGTCGCCAAGGTCAGGCGCTCGTCAATGCGGACATCGATGTCCCGGCCCATGAGCCGAACGAATAAACGGGTTTCGCGGTCGATCCGCTCGGGAAAGGCGGCCTCTTCATTCCCTCCGTAGGTGGTCTCGATGGTATAACCCATCAGGCGACCATGACGTTCCAGGGCAAACCAGCGTGTCTCGGTGGGGCCGCTGTACTTTCCGAAACAAAGAGCCGACGGAAAAGCGAACAGAGCAGAACCGAGCAGCAGGCCCGTGACGGTGAAAAGCATGCCTCGCTTCATGGGAACCCCCTTGAATGCGGCACCTGCATTTCCCGGGGTGATCGTTAGCATCTTGAATGGGGTAAAGGCTCGCTGTTGCAACCTACCTCTACTCTATTAAACGGAAAAACCGCCGCCCATCGGCTCACTGAAGGGCGCGCGCACCCACCTGGAAGGCGACGAGGCTGGCGACAGATAGCGAACTCCGCGTCCCGATAATGGGACGAGCCTGAATGCAGGCATTCCATATTTGGGATGAGCCTCGGGCCGCTTCGTTTGCCGCTTTTTGCCGGACCGGCGCTTTATCCTTTGCCGTCCAACGGGTGACGGCGCCGGCACCGCTGTTGCTTTAAACTGATGCAGAGTCCGACTGCCGGGCTACGCTGCTTTTGTTGAGGTAACGCTTCATGTTGACCGTTTCCAATTGTTCCAAGACCTATCCCAACGGCGTCCGCGCGCTTCAAAATGTGGATCTGACCATCGGCAAGGGCATGTTCGGCCTGCTGGGTCCCAACGGGGCCGGCAAGTCCAGCCTGATGCGGACCATCGCCACCCTCCAGGAACCCGATCAGGGCACCATTACCTTCAACGGTATCGACGTCCTGCAAAACCCCGGCGAGTTACGCAACCGTCTGGGTTACCTTCCCCAGGAGTTCGGCGTCTACCCGCGAATCTCCGCCTTGGATTTGCTGGATCACCTGGCCGTGCTCAAGGGCGTCTTGGACAAAAAGGAACGCCGCGACATGGTGCACGGCCTGTTGCAGCAGGTCAATCTCTACAATGTGCGTAAGAAAGCGGTCCGCACCTTTTCCGGCGGTATGAAGCAGCGCTTCGGCATCGCTCAGGCGCTTTTGGGCGAGCCTCAATTGATCATTGTGGATGAGCCCACCGCCGGTCTGGATCCCGAGGAACGTAAGCGCTTCCTCAATCTGCTCAGCGAGATCGGTCGGAACGTGGTCGTCCTGCTCTCCACCCATATCGTGGAAGATGTGCGCGACCTGTGCTCCCGCATGGCCATCCTGGACGAGGGCAAAGTGGTTCTGGAAGGCTCCCCCGCCCACCTGGTCGACAGCATGATCGGCCGCGTCTGGCGCAAGCAGGTCGAGCGCGGACAGCAGGACGCGCTCAAGGACCGCCACCGGGTCATATCCACCCATCTCCTGGCCGGGGAGACGCGCGTCCACGTGCTGGCCGACACCTGTCCCGAACCCGGTTTCGAGCCCATCAGCCCGACGCTGGAAGATGTCTACTTCGCCACCCTCAACCGGGCCGCTTAATCGGGAGTCACCATGTTCCAAAAACTCTTCGCCTTTGAGTGGCGATTCCATACGCGACAGATTTCCTTTTACGCCGCCGTCCTGATCTTCTTCGGCCTGGGCCTGATGGTAGGCTCCCAGGATCGCGGCAGCGCCAATATTTTCCTGAACGCACCCTACAACATCGGCTACACGCTGGGCACCATGTCCCTGGGCTGTATCTTCGTGGTGACCCTGTTCACCGTGGCGGCCATGATGCGCGATCACGAACACGCCATGGATCAGATCATCCACGCCACCCCGGTAGGCAAGCTTCCCTTCCTGGCCGCTCGATTCACCGGCTCCCTGGCCGCCGCCTTTATCGCCTATGCCGTGATCGCGCCCGGGATGTTCCTGTCCGGCTTTTTGCCCTTTGTCGACGCGGATCGGTTGGGTCCCGTCGATATGGGCGCCTATGCCTGGAACCTGCTGGTCCTGGTGCTGCCCAATGTTTTCTTCTGCGCGACCCTGCTGTTCGCCGTTGCCGCGCTTACCCGCCGGGCCCTGGCCGCTTACGTGGCCGGCATTGCCTTGTACTTCCTGTATTTCGCCGCCTCGGCGCTGATGAACTCGCCCATCATGGCCGCAAGCGTGCCCGCTTCACCCGAGGGTCAGGCTGTCGCAGCCGTTCTCGACCCCTTCGGTTTGAATGCCTTCTTCGAACAAACACGCTACTGGACCGCTCACGAGCGCAACACCATGTGGGTTGCCCTGGAAGGGAACTTCCTCCTGAACCGTCTCTTGTGGACCGGCGTCTCGGCGCTCCTGCTGGGCCTGGTCTATCGCGCTTATACCTTCCGCATCCGGTCCCGCGCATCCAAACAGAAAGCCGTGACCGTTGAAGCGGCGCCGGTTTTCACCATACCCAAGACCATATCCCGAGCCGGCGGAGGCGGCCGATTGCGAGCCTTTCGCGCCATGCTTTCCCTGCAAATGAAAGGCCTTACCGGCAGCCTGCTGTTCTGGGGGGCGCAGTTAATGTGGACGGTTGTCCTGTTCATTGAATTGTGGAGCAAGGTGCAAAACGGCAATGCCGGATCGCCTACCCTGCCCACCACCGGCATCCTGTTGCAGGACATGCAGGAGGTGTTCGGCCTGTTCGGTTACCTGGTGTTGATTTACTTCGGTTCCGAACTGATCTGGCGGGAACGCGGAGCCGGAATCGAGGAATTGATGGATACCGCACCGGTGGGCAACCGGGTCTTTTACGCGACAAAATTAACCGCCCTGGTGAGCCTGGTCGCCGTGACCCTGGGGATGGGTTTCGTAAGCGTGGTTCTGGTGCAGGTCGTCGCCGGCTGGTCCGATTTCCGCTGGGATCTCTATCCGGCGTTCGCCTGGTTCCACGGGATGCCCCTGGTGCTGACAGCCGTCCTGGTGCTGTTGGTGCAATCCCTGTTTCGTAATAAATATACCGCCCTGTTAGCATCGGTGGCGGCCGTGCTGGTTCTGCACCGGGGATGGTTTACCGGGTTGGAGCACAACCTGCTGCTGTATGCCGGAATCCCCTCCGTGTTTTATTCCGAGATGAATGGTTTCGGCGCCTACGCGACGCCCTTCAACTGGTTCACCGCCTACTGGTCCGTCTTCGCCCTATTGTTGGCGCTGATCACGCTTGGCCTTTGGCGGCGGGGGACAGAAGCAGCCTTGAAGAGACGCTTCGCCGGACTGGGCCGCCGCTTGGGAATGCCGGGCAAACTAGCCGCCGCCGGCTGCGGTGCGGTCTTCCTGCTGCTCGGCGGCTTTATCTACTCCAATACCAATATATTCAATACCTACCGAACCCGCGACCAAAATCTGGACCGCCGCGCCGAGTACGAGAAGCGCTACAAATCCTTCGCCGGCAAACCCTCGCCCGTGGTGGTAGATGCCTCCCTGAAGGTGGACCTGTTTCCGGTGCAACGCCGCGCCGTGGTTTCCGCCGACTACCTACTGGAAAATAGAAGCGGTCGACCCATAGAAGAAGTGCTGCTGCGCCTGCGGCACACGGTGCAAGTACAAGGTCTGCACCTGGAAGGCTCCGAACTTCTCAGGGTCGACGCGGAGCACGGTACCTACCACTATCGCCTGGATCGGCCTTTACAACCTGGGAGCAGGCTGCAAGCACAGGTGGACCTGGCCGTGACCAATCCGGGCTTTACCAACGGCGGACCGGACAACGCTGTTGCGGCCAACGGCAGCTTCCTCATGTTCACCCGCGTTGTACCGGCCCTCGGTTACCGCGAGGCCTTGGAGTTGAGAGACAACCGGGAACGGCGCAAGCGCGGCCTGCCGCCGCGAGAGCGTAAAACGCTTTACGATTGGGATGCTGAGCACGAAAAAACGCAGCAGGGTCGCCTCGGTTTTCAGGTCATCCTCAGTACGTCCGAGGATCAAATCGCCCTGGCTCCGGGGAACCTGGAGCGGCAATGGCAGGAAAACGGCCGCCGATATTACCATTACAAGGCGCCCGAACCCATCTCCGCCCACATCGGCATGATGTCCGCCGATTACCGGATTACCACGGTCGATCATCACGGCATCGCCGTTCAGGTCTATCACCATCCAAGCCACCACATGAATGTGGACGCCATGATCGAAGCGGCGCGCCGATCCCTGGACCTGTTCAGTGAACGCTTCGGCCCCTACCCCTTCCCGCATCTGAGGATCTTCGAGATTCCCGGCCATTGGCAGTTCTTCTCGGGCGTGGGTTTTGCCAACACCGTGGGTCTGTTGGAGACCCGAGGCTTCCTGGCCGATCGACGCAAGTCGCCGACCATGGACCAGCTTACCCGTCGGATAGCCCACGAGACCGCGCATCAGTGGTGGGGTCATTGGATCGACGCGGCCGATGCGCCGGGGGCCGCCATGTTGATCGAGGCGCTTACCAAGTACTCCGAAATGCTGGTTCTGGAAGACATCTACGGCAAGGCGGCCATGCGCCCCTACCTGATCCATGCCATGGACCGCTACCTGAGGGGACGCACCGGGGAGTTGCAGGAGGAAATGCCCTTGTATCAGGCCGATGCCTCCTACCTGGTCTACCACAAGGGCGTGGTGGTCATGTACGCCCTGCGCGAATTGTTGGGCGAAGACCTGATCAACCGTTGCCTGCGACGTCTGTTGGCCAAAAAGGATGTGCTGACCACCGACTTCCTGGCCGAACTCTACCGGGAGGCGCCTGCCGAGACCCATCACCTGATCGACCTGTGGTTGAAGCGGGTCGCCGTTTACGACCTGAGCGTAACCTCGGCCGGGTACCGTGAACTGCCGGAAGGCCGCTACCAGGTGGACATCGAGGTCAAGGCGCGGCTTAACGAGATCACGGGAAAGGGAGAAGAGCGGGCCCTGACTGTAAACCAGGCCGTTCCCATCGGCATCTTCAGCGCCAATCCCAATCGCTATCACGCAAGGACGCTCTACCTGGAAAACCATATCATCGCCGGCGAGACCGCCCGATTCAGCATTACCGTGGACGAAAAGCCAGGGAGCGTGGGCATCGACCCATTTGTTCGTATGATCGATCGGAATCGATTCGATAACCTGAAAACCCCGGTGCGCCTACCCTAGGCCGATGCTATGATGAAGGCCATGAATACAAGCTTGATCGACATGCGCGACATCGGCAAAACCTACGGCGGCCGGGATGTGGAAACCCGGGCACTCAATGGTATCGACCTGCGCATCGAGAAGGGCGAATTCGTCAGCTTCACGGGTCCGTCGGGCTGCGGCAAGTCTACCCTTCTTTCCCTGATCGGTTTGCTGGCAAGTTTCACCTCGGGGCGTTATCGTTTCGACGGGTTGGATACCGCCGTACTGGACCGGGATGCGCGCGCCCGCATCCGCAATCGCCGGATCGGCTTTATCTTCCAGTCCTTCAACCTACTGAGCGGCTTGACCGCTGCCGAAAACGTGGCGCTTCCGCTGCATCGACGCGGTAACCTCGGCCCGGCGGAAATCGAAGCCAGGGTGGAGACGGCGCTGGAAAAGGTGGGCATGTCGCACCGTCGCCGCTACCTGCCGTCCCAACTTTCGGGAGGACAACAGCAACGGGTTGCCGTGGCCCGCGCGCTTGCCGGTCGTCCCGCCCTGGTGCTGGCCGACGAGCCAACCGGCAACCTGGATTCCAAAAACGCGAAAAAAGTGACGGCCCTGCTGGCGTCCCTGAACGCGGAAGGCGCCGCCGTTTGCCTGGTCACCCACGACGCCGGACTGGCCGCACAAGCACCGCGCACCGTGGAATTGCTGGACGGCCGCATGGTGGCCGATCAGGTCAACCGGGGCTGAAATGCGACTGTCGGCGGATTTAACCCTTGCCCTGCGCCTGCCGCTCGGAAAGCCCTTTGCCACCGCGGCCACCGCCGGTTTGCTAGCCGGCTGCATGGGCCTGGCGCTTTTCACATTCTCCTTCCTCTACGCGCTTCTCGATGGGGAGGACGCCCGGCTTAACCGCTTCCTGGGCCCCTTTCAAGCCGCGATTGCCTCGGAATCGAACAACTGGGAAGTAATCATCTTTATCGCGGGCAACGGCTTTGCTTTGCTGATTCTCTTTTTGGCCTGTGTCAACGTGGGCAACCTCTTGTTGTCGGACGCGGGAAAACGTTCACGGGAAATGGCCGTCCAACAAGCCCTCGGCGCAACCCGCCGACAGTTGATCCAACAACTGCTTTGGGAGAGCGCCGTGGTCTGCGGTTTCAGCAGTATTCCGGGCATCCTGGCCGCCGGCTGGGCCTTGGAGCTTGTCAACGCCTCGGCGCTGCTCTACTTTGAAGAGCCGTTGCGTTTGGGTCTGCCCGCCCTAGCCGTCTTCTGTGTGCTGTTACCCGCGACCGTTGTCCTCGCCGCGTGGTTGCCGGCCTCTCGTTTGATTCAGACCGATATCGAAGAGGCCCTCAGGGAAGATGCGGCCCCCCCTGGCAACAACCGGCTGTATGGTTTGCTTGTTTCCCTACAGGTGACCATGATCGTGGTCATGGTATTCACCGCCCTGGTGTTTGCCATGGCTGTCTATCGAGGACGGGGCGCACAACCTCACGGCCTGCCGAATACCCTGGTTGCCGAATTCACCGCTGCCGATCCCCAATTCATCGGGAGCCTGTATCGACGTCTCAGTGAAAGCGATGCCATCGATGATGTCGTCCTTCGTTCCCGGATAGGCCTCGTCACATTGAAAGGGAAACAGGCTCTGGTGTTGGGTTATGCCGGGCCGCTGCACCGGTTGGGCATTCGCTTGCTGGAAGGCCGGTCATTGGGCCCGGGCGACGAAGCGGTGGTCCTGGTCAATCAAAACCTGGCATGGCAGCTTCGGGGCGATAAGTTGATTTTGGGACGATTCGTCAACCTTTATAACCGGGAGTATAGGGTTGTCGGCAGGGTCGCCGACGGCGACGCCGGCGCCGCTTTCGGCGTTTCGGAGCAAATCCCGATCGCCTACCTGCCCTTTTCTCAGGCCGCACCCTCGATCACGTCCGTTGTCATCATGCATGGGGGACAGGAGAAACAGGCTCGGGAAGTCCTTGCCCGTTTCGTTGATGGCAAAGTCCCCTACAGGGTCGAGCGCCACCGGGACCGCGCCGACTTCGGCATGGCCCTCACGCGTTTCGGCTTACAGGTGCTGACGGCTCTCGGTTGTTTTGCCCTGCTGCTGACCATGGCCGGGATCTACGGCTTGACCGCCGATGCCGTAAAGCGGCGCGACCGCGAGATCGGCCTGCTGCGCGCCCTGGGGACTCGCGACGGACAGGTGGTTTGGGACATCGTCCGGGAAGGTTTCCGCGTCATGCTTCCCGGATTGTTGATCGGCCTGTTGTCGGTCTCGGTCATTGCTTTGTCCCTTCAAAACCTGTTGCCCCGCTCGCTTTTCCTGTTCTGCGCCCTGGCCACCACCGCGATCGTCGTCGCCGTCGTCTCGGTCGCAACCTGGCTGCCGGCCAGGGGTGCGGTCATGCCGGAACCCCATGAGGCTTTACGTCACTTATAGTCGGCGCGTTAGAATAACGCCGGAGGCTCACCATGAAACCGCATATCCTGATAGCCGACGATGATCCCCAAATCCTGGTAGCACTGAGACTGCTGTCACAAGCGGAGGGCATGGAAACCACGGCGGTTTCCTCCATCGCCGCTCTCCTGGATGCCGTCAAACACGGCAGCTTCGACGCGGTGATCATGGACCTGAACTATACCAGGGACACAACCTCCGGCCGGGAGGGCCTGGCCTTGCTACCCCAACTGCGAGCGGCCCAGGAATTACTGCCCATCATCGTCATGACCGGGTACGGCACGGTGGAACTGGCGGTGGAGACCGTCAAGGCGGGCGCCGATGATTTCATTCAGAAGCCGTGGGACAATGAGCGTCTGTTGAACATGCTTTCCACCCAGATCCGCCTGTATCGCGGCGAGGTGAAACAACGCAGCCTGGCCCAAGAGAACAAGCTGCTGCGCGACCAGCTGTCGGTCTACCCGAAGACCGGGCTGATCGCCGAATCGCGGAAGATGAAAGACTTGATTGCGTCCTTGGAACAACTGAGCCGCAGTGATATGAACATCCTGCTGACCGGCGAGAACGGCACCGGCAAAAGTCTTCTGGCGGAATACATCCACCGCTGTTCGCCGCGATCGTCCGGGCCATTCCTGGCCGTGAACATGGGCGCCATCACCGAAACCCTGTTCGAGAGCGAGATGTTCGGTCATGTGCGCGGGGCCTTCACCGACGCCCGTAAGGAACGGATCGGTCGCTTTGAGCTGGCGCGGGGCGGCACGCTTTTCCTGGACGAGGTGGCCAACATCCCCATGGCGCAGCAAGCCAAGTTGTTGCGCGTGCTGGAAGAGGGCAAGTTCGAGAAGGTGGGCGGCGCAAAAACCCAAACGGCGGATGTGCGCCTGGTCTCGGCCACCAACGCCGACCTGCCACAACGCATCGAGGCGGGCGAGTTCCGCCGGGACCTGTTGTACCGCATCAAAACCGTGGAGATCGGCATTCCGCCGTTGCGGGAACGGGTGGATGATATCGAGGCACTGGCTCGCTTCTTCATTCACAAACACGCCCAAAAATACCGCATGCCCGTTCCCGGTCTGGAACCCGAGGCACTGCATCGGTTGCAAGCTTATGCATGGCCCGGTAATGTGCGCGAACTGGGTCACTTGATGGAGCGGGCCCTGTTCCTCCAAAAGCAGGGCCGCATTACGGCCGCCGACGTGGGTCTGAAAGCGGAGAATGCGGCCAAAGACCGGGTCGACGCGTTGGCCGATCCCACGCTGACCCTGGACGAGGTGGAGCGGCAATTGATCCAAAACCGCCTGAAACACTTCGACGGCCGCGCTGTAGAAACGGCCGAGTCACTGGGTCTGTCGCGAAGCGCTTTCTACCGCAGGCTCAGCAAATACAATCTGTAGGCGGAACCTCATGGAGGAAAAACGACTGAACCCATACGCGCGCCTGATACTTTTTGCCTCTGTCCCGCCCGGCTTGCTTGCCCTGATCGTCATGCTTCAAGCCGGCATGTCGCTTTACCTGACCGGCCTGGTCGCGGTGGTCCTGGCCGTGCTGATCAGTGCCTGCGCCCTGACCGCCGCCCGACGAGCAACCACCCGACAACGCACCGTCGCCAACCTGTTGGAGGCGGTCATGGAGGGCGATACCGGCATGCGCGGCAAGGACGACGAGACAGATCCGGTTTATTCGGGGATCATCAGGCGCATCAACAGCCTGACCGATGTCATGGCCCGCTACAACGTGCGTAATCGAGAGCGCGAGTTGTTGTTGAGCAAAATCTCCGACCGCATCGACGTGGCCGTGCTGGCCGTCGACGAGGACGAGCGCATTACCCTGGCCAATCCGGCGGCGGTTCGCCTGATCGGCGAAGAGGCGGGGCGGCTGGAGGGGAATTCCCTGCGAGGAGTCGGCTTGCAGTCGTTACCGGCATCGCGGGAGAAACGCGTCATGGCCCTGACCTTTCGGGGAACGCGGGGCGACTTCTACGTCTACAGCGATGAATTTATGGAACACGGCAGCCGACGCCGGCTTATCTTCATCACCGACATCCAGCGCATCCTGCGCGAAGAAGAGCGCAAGGCCTGGCAAAGCCTGCTGCGCGTCTTGAGCCACGAGATCAACAATACGCTGACGCCCATCGCCTCCATCAGCGACACCTTGACCCGCCTGCTCCAAAAACGCGAAGACGGCGGAGACCTGACGGAGGGCCTGTCGGTCATCAAGGAACGGGCCGCCGCCTTGGGCCAATTTATCGAACGCTACAAACAATTCGCCCGTCTTCCCAAGCCGGAAAAACGAATCTTTGTCTTGGAGCCGATGCTGCAACGCCTGGCCGCGCTCTTCCCTCACCGCACGGTAACTTATGAGGGGGTGCAAGACCTGACCCTGGAAGCCGATCCCGCCCAGATGGAGCAGGTCCTGGTCAATCTGTTCAAGAATGCGGACGAGGCCATGCCCGATCCCAAAGGCAAGATCGTCGTGTCCTGCCGGCAAAGCGGGGACTACCTGCAGGTGGTTATCCAGGACGAGGGAATCGGGATAGGCAACCGGGAAAACCTTTTTGTACCCTTCTACACCACCAAAGAGGGCGGCAGCGGGATCGGGCTGGCATTATGCCGCCAGATCGCATTTCAACACGGCGGTGAGTTGATCCTGAGAAACAGAAAAGAAGGAAAAGGCACGGAAGCGGCCCTCAGCCTGCCCCACGGCAAGAATGACCAACAGCAGCCTGTCGTTGAATAACTCGTCCAGTTTTCATATTCCACTTTGTCTGAACCATTTAGTTCAGAAAAGGACCGTCCCCGGGACGGCCCTCTCGGCGCTTGGGTTATCGGTTTTGCTGCCGCTCGCCGGCCCATTCGGCTTTGTCCCAAGTGGACAGGTCCATGGTTTCGTCGAACACACTGATGTACCAGGGACGTTGGTAACGCGCGGTTTCCGTGCCCCCGTCGGTTGATGTATCGCCGGGCACGGCATCCACGTCTCCGGTGTAGTAGGTACAGTCGTCGCAATTCATGATGATGACCACCATCAGGACACCGTCGATATAAATCTCGACAGGGTAATCGGTCCAGCCGCACCACAAACCGGTGTCCCATTTAGTCCACCAGTAATCGCCCTGGTACGTTTGAAACGTGATCCCCTCGATGACGATCTCGTATTCGCAGTAGTCGCCCCAGGACTCGAACCAACCGAAGAACTCGCACTTCAGTTCTTCGGTGCAAACCTCGGAACCGGGGATTTGGCAGGTGCCGTGTTCTACAACATCCACCCGGTAATGGTAGTAGTCAAAACAGTCGGGCCAACCGGCGCCCCAGGGGCGTTGGTACGACTCGACGGAGCCCGCGCAATGGCAATCCTCTACGATGGGCACCTCATCCTGAGCCAAAGCCATGCAACCGAACAACAATAAGACACAACACATCATCGATTTCATTTCTATCCTCCATATGTGAATTGAAAGGCGGGCGCTAAACGCGCTGTTGGTCGATGATTGGGATATCCCGAGTGTAACCCGAACGGGCCGAACGGCCAAGAGATGTTTCAATCTCGACTCCGGCATTCAACGGGTAAACAGGTACGGTTTAAAATCTTGAAGTATCCAGCGGGAGACTCCGTGTCAATGCGCGCAACTTTGGCGCGGGAAAAAGAGCCGACCATTTCATGTGACAATCTTGAATGAAGCTCAGCTCTGTCGGCTGACCATTTCATTGATCCAGATCGGGGCGAAGGGAGAGGTACAACCCTTGGAAACCGGATAGTCGCGATAGACTCCCAACTTCTCTCCGATGGCGAGCGCTCGCTCGCGGTGATCGGGGTGGTTGATGCCGATTTCCGCAAGGGTATTGTTCATGGTCCATTGCGATTCCGAAGGCGCGTCTCCCATTTCCGATTCGATGCGATCCAGAAGCGCCGGCAGGTCGAGACCGTCCGGGTTCTTCGCTACGCGCTCGGCGGTCAGGTTCCAGCCGGCGCGGGCGGCCATGGGGTCGTCATCGGTCATCCACCCCCCGCGAAGCGTCTCCTTGTCAGGGTGGTGCTTGACGATATAGGCGTTGAGCCAGTCCGCCACCCGGGAAAATGTAACGGACCGCACCATCCGATCAACTTCCTCGGCTGACAAGGTCTTCGGCTTGATGAGGAGTATTGCAAGCATTCGGGCGTCGATGTTGCCGGTCTCCCAGAGCGCGAGGGCCAATTCGCGGTTGATCTTGATCTTCTTGGCCAGAACTCTGATGTCGCCGAGTTTGACGCCGAACTGATTGTCGCCGGCGCCGGTTTTGGAATAATGCGCGCGCGTCTTCTCGTTGCCGAGCGCTTCAAGCTGTGAGAGTGTTTCTTCCAAGGTCATGTCGGACTCCGTTCGGAAAGTTACGGCAATCGCCGCACACGGCCCGCGCTGCACACAACACGATGATCATCCGATTCAAATGTCTGCCGGCCGCATTAACTCGATACAATGGAACGATACCCATTTTACCAATTGATCGGGTGAAGTCGAAAAGATTACATAGATTTCCGGTTCAATCCGATAGGAGCGTGCTTTCGATGTGGGTGTGTTTGCCGTATACCGCCACGCCCACGGCGCGGGTATTCCGCACGCCCCGCTCGCGCATGTTCGCGGCGTAGTCTCTTTCTTCGATTTGCTTTAAGGCTAGGGCCGCGTTCTTCTCGAGGTTCTCGAGGGACTGATCGGCGGCGCTTTTGAACTCGAAGACAAAACCAGTATCGGCGGGGTCTCGCGGAGTCATCATGATGTCAAAGCGACCGTATCCGGATTCCCGGTTGGACAGGATTTCGTATCGGCCCCGCAAATCCACTAACAAGCCGAGCATGAAGGCGTGATAAACCCGTTCGGGTTCGCTACCGCCCGTGTCGTGGAAGCTGAGGACGTTTTTAACCATGTTTTCGAGGTGAGCGGCCAGGGCGTCCATATTCTCGGCCTGAAGCGCATCGAGCAGGGGTTTAAGGCCGCCGGGGCCGGCTTGATCGTTAACCCATTCGCGAACGGTTTTCTCGAAGAAGGTGCGCACTTCCAAATTGGGAATGGCCAGGTCAGCCAGTAGACGGCCCTGTTCGATGATGAGCATTTGCGGCTTCAGATAACCACTCTGGGTCAGCAG
>JASJCB010000378.1 GCA_030066195.1 Acidobacteriota bacterium | reverse complement strand
CTTCGAACTTCCAACCATTACTTGCGTTGAGTCACGGTCCCTCCTGCGCGAAGATACCGGACCCGGAATCGTTCCAAAGTCTGGTGAACTCCTCGGGTCAGCGTACCTTCTTCAGGTCATGCCGAGGTCCGGCATCTTCACGCTACGGTTTACCTCCGGGCTTCCAACCATTACTTGCGTTGAGTCACGGTCCCTCCTGCGCGAAGATACCGGACCCGGAATCGTTCCAAGGTCAAGTGAACTCCTTGGGTCAGCGTACCTTCTTCAGGTCATGCCGAGGTCCGGCATCTTCACGCTACGTTTCGCTACGTGACGGTAAAGACATTGCCAATTCACCCGCCCCCGGCTAACATGGTCGGGAAGACAGCCTTAGCGAGGCGGCAACGGCGATATGATCCTGTGCATCCTGCTCCTCTTACAATCCACCCCCAACACGGCGCTGCCCGGCTTGAGGGAAATCTTTCTGGACAATGATCGCGCCGGGCTGGCCGACCTGCTGGACAGGCGGCTCCGGGTCCATACCGATATGAATCCGCTGCTCTACGATCGCGGCAACCTGGATCGCCAGAAGGTATTGTTCGCTTTCGATAAATTGCAGCAACGCTTCCAGATCCAGAGCATCGAGGTCAGCAATTCCCAGAGCGATACCAACTACGCCTGGCTGGAAATCTACCTGGAGTCCGTGCTCATCGATCGGCGCGACGGTCGTCAATACGACGCCACCTTTGCCTTCCATTTCAAGATCATCGACGGCCGCATGGTTATCAGCCGCTGGGTCTTGCAGGATCTTCAGTAATGCAGTTCGCGGTGGTGCTCGGTCTTGCCCTGGCGGGTGTCTGTTTTCCCCATCCCATCGTCTCCTTTCTGGTGCCCCTAATTGCCCTGGCGTTTGCCTTCACGGCCAGGGCAGATTGGCCGTTGCAAAATTGGGTTTTGGCGGTGCTTTTGTCGCTGCTGCCGGCGCTGCTTTCCCTCACCCAACGCGTCAGCCCCGCCCCGCTTCCCCAGGAATTGGATCTTGACCCCTTCTCCCAAGACGGCGACTGGCGGCAGTACCTGACCGAGGAGCACCTCACCCGCATCTTTCGCGTTTTGGACAGCCGCAACCCTCGTTTGGGCAACCCGGAAGCGGCCAACCTGTTGTCCGATCTCGATCTGCCGCCCCATGCCTCGCTCACGCTCTTCAACCTGAACCAGCAACCCGTTACCTGGACCGGCAACTGGTTCTCCGACACCTATCGCGAGGTCTTACCCAATCGGCCCGAGTTGGTTTGGCGCGACGGTCGCCTGTATTTTGTCTTCCTGGCTCCGCTTCCCAACGAAAGCGCCCCGCGCGGGTTCCTCTGCCTGGAACTGCTGTTTCACTCCAATCACGAGAGCGAACGCGGGGCCGGTTGGCTGGGGAACGCTTATCCCGTCTACCGGGACTACGGCACGGTATTGACCGAGCGGCATCGTTCCGTCTTCCTTGCCGAATTATCGCTCTCATTGGGCCTGCCCGAACCGCCCTTCGAACTGCGCTTCATCCCCGAACTGCACCAATCGGTCTTGTTGGACACGGCGGCCTTCCTGGGCGCGTTTCTCTTCCTGGGCGGTTTCATCTTTCTGCGTCGCGACCTGACGGCCGGACAGGTGCTGGTCAGTTACCTCATTTACCTGGCGATCCTGGCTTTTCCCCGCACGGAATCCTTGGACAGCTTGACCACCTTTGCTTCCTATGTCTTCGGCAACGGTCACCTTGGCGGCTTATTGTCCTCGCCCTTCCACTTCTTTCTAACGGTCAGCCTGGTCATGCTGACCCTACAGACCCTTTGCCATTACCTGCCGCGCATTGCGATCGTTTCCCACGTATTGTTCGTGCTGGTCCTCTTCCTTGCCCTGTTCGTGCCCGGTTACCTGCAATCGGCCAACAGCTTCAGTTTCGTGCATCCCTTGGACGCTTTTTTATCACCCGGAACCTGTCTGGAGTTCCTGGCTTTCCTGCTGCTGTTCGCCTTTATGATCATCCTCTTCAACAGCGTCCCCGCCGTGCACCTGATCTACAAATTACCCACGCTGGGCATCGCCCTGCCCATTGCGGTGTTGCTGTTTCCCCAGCAATGGCCGGCCGCCGTTACCATGGCCTTGATTTGGGTCCTGCGCGACTTCCAGTTGCCCGTTACCCTGAAGGCAGGGTTGATCGTGCTGGTCTTCTATCCCAACCTGGTCCGCCAGGAGCAGCAGGAGGAAGTGACCTATATCCGCAATCAGGTCCTGGACGAGATCACGCTGCTGGTTGAACGCAACTACTTCCGCATGGGCCGCATCATCCAACGCCTGCCGGAACTGGAAACCGACCTGTGCGAGACCGCGCATCCCCACATGATGGAGATGTTCGCCCGGCGTTGCGGCCTGTTCCAGGACGAGATCGACTTCGCGCTCAGGCTCACGCGGCCGGGCGGAACCCAGATCAGTGAGATCAGCCGCCAGATCAGTCTCCAGGAAGGTATCCCGCTTGGCGCGGAAAACCGCATCAGCACGGCCGGTCCCGAGTGGCTTACCTTCCGCCGCACCATCACCACCCCTTTCGGCGATTACCACTTCCTGGCCGTGTTAGGCAAC
Source organism: Acidobacteriota bacterium (assembly GCA_030066195.1). Classification (GTDB taxonomy): domain Bacteria; phylum Acidobacteriota; class Holophagae; order Acanthopleuribacterales; family Acanthopleuribacteraceae; genus JASJCB01. Next base: position 3,904 of record JASJCB010000378.1, on the reverse strand, counting down.
GACTTCCACAACCTGTCGCTGATCCGCAACCTGCGCTTCCTGGAGAACCAGCGCGGCGTGAAGCCCATGCCCTACCTGGCTTATATCGTGGACGTCTTTCAACACGACGCCACCCCGCTGTATAACCAACGAACCCCCAACCCCCTTACGGCGGAGGATCGGGAAAACATCACCCAAACGCCCTGGTTCTGGCGTGTGGAAGGCCGTAATACCGTGTTCTTCTTCCGCGACCGCAACTATATCTACCGCATCACCCACAAGGCCACGCCCCTGAAGATGATCTTCATTCGCTACCTGGCCTTGTTCCTGGTCATCTTCCTCATGGTGAAGGTCATCAGCCTGGCCCAGCGACCGGGGCGCGGACTTTTGGCGCGCTGGAACCGATCGTTCGGGGTTAAACTGGCGGGGTTCATCTTCGTCAGCAGCGTCCTGCCCACCTCCTTGCTGGGTTACTTCCTGTTGACCTCCATCCGAGGCAATCAGGAGCGGGCGCAACAGGACATGGCGCGCACCCAAATCCTGGCCGTCAAGAACCTGCTGCGCGACTTGATCATGACCGACGATCGCGGCTTCTCATCGCGCGACCTGCGCCTGCAAAAATACGCCCGCCTGCTGGGTGAGGATCTGACGCTCTACGAACACGGCTCCATGGTGCGCACCAGCCAGCCGGAGGTCTTTCGCGAGGGGCTCATGTATCGACGCCTGCCCTATGAGCTGGCCCGGCGTCTCATCCTGGAACGCGCCGCTTATCACCACGAGCCCAGCGACACCGGCCTGGCCATTACCTACACCCCCTTCGAACTGGACAATAACCGCCAGGGCGTTTTGGCCATGACAATGATCCCCTTTTCGCGCACGCAAAACATTCGCTGGTTGGAGCGTATCGAATTCACCATTACCCTGCTGTTGGGCCTGATGTTCCTGATGGGGTTACTGGCCAGGGTACTGGCGCGCTACTTCCTGGAACCGGTTTCGGCCATTACCCGCCGCGCTTCACGCGTCGCCAGGGGTAAGCAGTACCAACCCATTCCATTGGATAGACAGGACGAACTCCAGCAGATGGTGGATGCCTTCAACACCATGCAGGAACGCATCCAGGCGGGCCAAATGAAGCTGGAACAACAGTTACAGCTGTTGGACGAAACCCTGAAATCCATGAGCAGCGGCCTGTTGGGCTTGGATGAAGAAGGACGCGTGATCTTGCAAAACGCCCGCGCCCTGGAGTTGCTGAAACGCCAGGTGGTGCCGGACAGCCTGGCCACGCTGGTCGAGGAAATCGAGGATGCGCATCCGCTGGAGACGGCCTTCCAGCACGGCCAGGATGCCGAGGCGGGCTGGAGCGTGATGGACCAGGGCGAACAACACGACGTGATGGCCCGCCTGATCATGGTGCCGTCCACCCGCGCCGGCGACCTGCACGCCATTGTGGCCTTGGAAGATATCACCGACGCCCTGGCCGCAAACCGCTTCAAGGCCTGGTCCGAAATGGCGCGCCGGGTGGCGCACGAGATCAAAAACCCCTTGACGCCGATCCAACTGGAACTGGACCACGTGTTGCGCCTGTATCACGATGACCACCCGGATTTCGGTCAGGCCCTGGAAGAGGCCGTTACGGAAATACGCGAACAGGTGACGCATCTCAAGAAAACGGCCACGGAGTTCGGCGACTACGCCCGGCCGGTGGAACTGGAGAAAACGCCGACCGACCTGGACGCCCTGCTGAACGGTATTCTGGACCCTTACCGCAAGACGCTGACGGATCTGAAGATCGAGACCTTCCTGGATTCCGGTGACCTGATCTTCGCGGACGAGCGCCTGCTGCGCCGTTCACTGCACAACCTGGTGGTCAACGCCATCCAGGCCATGGAGGAGTCGGGCACTCTGCGCGTGCGCTCCTTCCGCGATGAGGATTGGGTGAACATCTGGCTGGAGGACACGGGGCCCGGGATTCCTGAAGAAGAAAAGCACAGGGTATTCGAAGCCTATTTCAGCACGAAGGACCAGGGGACGGGGCTGGGGCTGGTGATTGCTCGCCGCTACGTGGTGTTACACGGCGGGCATTTGAAGATAGATTCGTCATATACCGGGGGCACGCGCTTCATCATCCAGTTACCGGCCGACGGGCTGAAGAATCCATGAGTAAGCGGAGCTAGCGTTTCTCTGGGGAAATCAGCTTGATGCCAGCGGCAAAGCGACCGTGGGCTTCCATATCTACCGGTTTGTGCACCACGCGCGTTCCACCGGGATATTTTCCCAGGTAATTCTCGTTCCGGCGATTGACGGCGGGTCGAACGGGTCGGGGCGTAAACCCGCCGCCGCAATTGGGGCAGACGTTTTCGAGTTCGGTGACGCAATCCCTGCAGAAGGTGCATTCAAAGGAGCAGATCATGGCCCGAGTGGTTTCCGGCGGCAACGGCCTGTTGCAATGCTCACAAGACGGTCTCAATTCAAGCATCTCAGCCTCCTGGCCGTGAGTTGGGGGTACAGGGAGGGTTTTACCACTAATCACCGCTGGTTAACACATATAAGCCGCGACCGGAGGTTCGGATCGGGCGAACGCGCACGATCCGCCGGCTTCAATCATCGAATTACTTGTTTTTGATGCTGTTGAACACAATCCCCGCGATCCGGTCGCCGTTAATGAAACCCTTGCCCCATTTCTCGTCCCAGGGCGCGGTGGGTTTGGCGGCTTGAACCTCTTCCAGGCTCTTGCCCGCATCCACCATCTTCTTGACGGCCTCATGGATGCCCGCCAACATATCCCGCGTCATTTGCAATTCCGACTTGTTGGACAGGGGACCGTGGCCGGGAATGATCTTGGTGTTGTCATCGATCATACCCAAAACTTTGTCAATGGCTTTGATTGCGCCGGCGACACTGCCGCCGGAACCCACGTCGATATAGGGATAGGAGCCGTTAAAAAAGACGTCGCCCATATGCAGTGCGTTGGTGTTTTTGAAATGCACGATGGCGTCGCCGTCGGTGTGGGCATGGCGCACATGGAAGACGTGGATCTCTTCACCGTTCATATGAAAGGTCATGTCACTGGTAAAGGTCACCACGGGCAGGGCGATCTTGGGCGCGGGGTCGACCTGCATGTTGAAATCAGACATGAACTGTCCTTTGCTCATGCGCTTGCGCACATTCTCGTGGGCCACGATCACGGCTTCGGCCTTGGCGAAATTCTCGTTACCGCCGGTGTGATCGAAATGCCAATGGGTGTTGAGCACGAAGCGAACGGACTTGGGGGTAATCGCGCTCACGGCTTTTTTGATCTTTTCGGTAAGAGGCGCGAACTGGTCGTCGATCATAAAGACGCCGTCTTCGCCGGAAACCACACCGATATTGCCGCCGCGACCAACCAGCATATGAATGTTGTCGCTGACTTTGACGGTCTCGATCTCGACATTGCTGAAGTCCTGTTGCTGGGCAAGGCTCCAGGTGGAAACAAAAAGCAGGAAAAGGGCAAATCTCATGAGTAAGACTCCTCTAAAGATGAGGGAACCGCAATCGGTAACCCGTGGGGGATCGGCAGGCCAACTTATACCACATACTCGGCAAAAAATAACCGAAAGGTAGCATGAACAAGCGCCCCGGTTTCGCGTGGGAGGGACCGAAAAGTAGCGTGAACAAACGCCCCTTGGATAGACCTGAGTGGGGAAACAAGCGCTGAAGTTACTAAACCGTGCTTAAGAGCGCGGGGGACGTTTGTTCGCGAGGAGGGACTGAAAAGTAGCGTGAACAAGCGCTCCCGTGGACAGACCCGGGTGAGGAAAAAAACGTTGAGGTTACAAAATCGTGCTTATGATCGCGGGGGGCGTTTGTTCGCGTGGGAGGAACCGAATGCGGCGGAACCGTCACCTCCTTGTTCCGAAGGCATTCGCCCTCGGACAACTCCGAAGAT
>JASJCB010000379.1 GCA_030066195.1 Acidobacteriota bacterium | reverse complement strand
AGGCATAGACGCCGATGTACAGATCGCCGGCGGAGGGCGAGGCATCGGTGCAGGTCTCGTTGCTGCTGGAGGTGTAGGATCGGCACAGGTAGGTGGAGGTGGTCGGTTTTGCGCCCATGCGGGTGTACAGGTCGGCGTCTCCGTTGCCGGCGCTGGTGGTTACGGACAGGTTGGTCGCGCCGGAGGGAATGGTCAGGATGAAGTAGCGCCACGTGCCGGTCGACTCGGTCAAGGAGACGGAATCGCCGTTGCCGATGGTTTGCGGCGGCTGGGGAATGGCAACACCCACGGCGTCCCAGGCGTTGGCCGTTTGAACGGCTTGCGTGGAGCTTGCGCCGAACAGGTCGGTTGCGGCTTGAATGGTGTCTTCCGCGGCGCCGGCGAAGTTGGTGGACGAAGACATGTAGACCGACAACGCACGGTAGAAGATCTTGGCGGCGTCGGAAATACCGATGCCGGTGACCACGGTGGATGTCTTGCCGCGAGGATGCGTACCGCCCTCAACCAGCAGGTAAAAAGCCAGGTTGGCGATACCCGAGTTCAGGTGAACCCCGCCGTAGTCGGCGGAACCCGTGTAGCGTTCGGGGTAGTAGTCATAGGACTGACCGTCTTGCGTGGGATTGTTCATATAGCGCAGGGCGTCGCCGTTGGTGCCCGGCGTGTAGACGTCTTCACCCAACAGCCAGGTGGCGGAAGAAACCCCGCCGGCGGCCCAGGCATCGGTGGCCACGCCCAGGATATCGGACATGGCCTCGTTCAGGGCGCCGGACTCGTTTTGATAGATCAGGTTCGCGGTGCGTTCTGTTACAGCGTGGGTCAACTCGTGCGCCACCACGTCGCGGGACTGAGCGAGACAGGTGAAAGTAACGCCGTCGCCGTCGCCGTAGAGCATTTGCGAGCCCGTCCAATAGGCGTTGTTCAGGTTGGACTGGTAGTGAACCGTGGAAACCATGGTGGCGCCCGCGTTGTCGTAGGAATCGCGACCGTGAACGGCGGCGTAATAGTCGTAGGTATCGCCGGCGTAATCGTGTGCGGCATCCGCGCAGGCGTCGCCGGTAGCGGCCTGACCCTCGGAGCGAACCAGGGTGCCGGGCGTGCTGGAGGTATTGTTCGCCGAGTAGGTCATGCGATTACGTCCGTAATAGTACTTGGGATGAACCGCGGCAACCGAGCCGTCCTTTGCGTCGGCAAAAATCTGGTCCAGGCGCGGACCTTCCTCGCCCTGGTATTCGATCCTGAAACTCCAGGCCAGGGTGGGTCGGCGCTTGCTGTCTACCACAAAGGCCAACTCGGGCCGACTGACGACCCGGTAGTCGATGATGCCCAATTGGCTGAGCGCCTTGCGGGCGACGCGTTTTTCGTCCAGGGCGGGTTGATCGGTGAAATCGTCGGCTACCTTGACCTCGCCGGTAATGGCCAACACCTTGGCAGAGGTGTTGTCGGCGTGCAGGATGACATGGTCACCGTACACGGGCAGGCCGTTCAGCAAGGGTTGAAAGCGAATGTGGACCTGACCCAGGTTATCGACATGGGTGTCCAGTCGGCGAAAGTCTTTTTGGGCCCGTTTGCTTCGGCGTTCGGCGACCAGAAAATTCCGGGCGGCGGTTTCCACGGAGACGTTTTTGTCCAGGAACCCCATACCTTCACGCTCGTGAAGGGGCAAACGGTCCTGGCCGAATGCTGAGATCAGGCACAGAAAGAGACTAAAGACAGAAAGCTTCTTCATAGTTGTCTATCCTCGAAAGAGTGTTTTGGAATGAATGCGAGCCCGTGTCGATAGGGAAAAGAATGCGCCGCAACACGGGGAAAGAAGAGCGAAATCATAAAATGAATATAGGCTCATTTTTCCGACGCAGACGCAAGCATACACGAAAAGAAATCGCTTGTTTACTATTTATTTACGGCGAGTCTTCGGGGGGTGGGAAATCGAACGGCGTTTCATGGTTTTTTTGCGAGCCCGCAAGCCATGTTTATACAGCTGGTTGCAAAAAGCTGCGACAAAGGTGCAACAGCGTTGGAATTTTTTTCGAAAAAGTGACTCAACGTAAGCTTTTACATGCGGCCGGGCGGAGAAAGAGACCGCTGCTGCCGGTGATTTATTCGCGGCGTTCCGCCACCGAGGTGCCGCCGGGCCGATGGATGAGGGCGCGAATCACATCGCCGCTTTTGTCCCGCTCGAACTCGATGCGGGTGTCGCGGGCGACTTCCAGGCAAAAGGTGGTATCGCGAACGGGCACCAGGTCTCGGGGCGGCCTGCCCGCAATGACGGCGCATAGGCTGTTGCCCTTCTGTTCGATGGACAGCACCATGCCCTCCAGCAGGTAGGTGCCCGTGAACTGGCTCAGAAATGCCGGGTCGGTCATGTCGCGGTCGGGTTGACGTTGGAACTCGATCGGGTCGGCGGCGCGCTCCAGGTTGATGGACAGGTCGCCGACATAACCGTCCATGTCGTTGGTGAAACGGAACCACAAGCCTCCGCGGGTCGGGCCTTCGGGCGTTTCCATGGCGCGGAAGCGTTCGTAATGCCAGTGCTCCAGGGGCGTGGTGATGCGGTTATAGGTGGCGTGCAGCTTGCCGTCTTCCAAATGGATCAGCACCTCGCCGTAGCCCTTGTTGAGATAGCTGCCCGTGTAGTCCTTCAGAGGGTGCGCGTGTTTGGCGCGCTTGCGGCGCGGGGGTTCGGTGTCGGGGATGTCCTCGGTGTTCTCCAAGCCGGCCAGGCGGGAATTTCGCGCCCTGCCTACCCAATCGGAGGATTCCAGACCCAGCAGGCGATCGGTGATTTCGAAGGCCAGTAATTCGGGCAGTTCCGCGCTCCATTTGTTGGCCAGGATGACCAGGCCGGCCTTCTTCAGGGGCAGCAGCGAGACCAGGGAGGTAAAGCCGTCGATATTACCGGAATGATAAACGCGGTAATGGCCGCGGTATGACTCGATAAACCAGCCCAGGCCGTAGCTTTGCAGGAAGCGGTTCCGGCTGCGCGGATAACCGCCGGCGCTGACATGGGGCGTATGCATGGCGCGAGCGGTGGACGGGGATAGGATTTGGACGTCGCCAACCCGGCCGTCGCTCAATTGGAAGCGCACCCAGCGGGCCATATCCTCCACATGGGTGTTTAAAGAGATGGCCGGCGCCACGGCCGAGGTTTCGCGGAAGGGGACGCGTTTCAGTTCACCGTCCACCAGACGGTAGGGATCGGCGTGATCGGTAATCTGTCGGGTGACCTCGATACTGAAGTTGCTGTCGTGCATGCCCAACGGTTTCAGTAACCGCGTGCGTACCGCCTCAGGATACGTCTCTCCTGTCACCCTGGCTCCGATCATGCCCGCCACCATATACATCAGGTTTTGGTACTGGAAGCTTTGGCGCGGCTCGCGGTTGGGCTTCAGGTGGCGAAGGCGTTGGTAAAGCTGCTTGCTGGTCTCGGCGGCGTTGTACCAAACCAAATCATGACGGGGCAAACCGGAACGATGGGTCAAGAGGTCGCGCACGGTCAGTGACCGCGTGGCGTATTCGTCGTGTAACCGGAAATCGGGCAGATAATCCAAAACGGGCTTGTGCCAGGCCAGGGCGCCCTCGTCAACCAGGGTGCCCAACAGGGCGGAAGTCATGGCCTTGGTGGTGCTGCCCGCCGCGAACAACGTACGCGAGGTCACCGGCGCCTGATCCTCAATATTACGGAAACCATAACCCCTGGCCAAAATCACCTCATCGTCCACGACCACGGCCAGAGCCAGGCCGGGAACCTGGAAATTGGCCATGGCTTCTTCGATCATCGGGTCCAAACCGGCCAGGGCGCGACGCGCGGCAAAACCCCGCTCGGATCGGGACATGACGAAGGGGATGGTTTCGCCGCTTTGGGTGAACTCTCCGGTGAACAGGTTGCCGTTGGGCGATAACTGCCCGTTGAAGGTGGGATTGCCGGGCGTATTGCTAAGGGAGAAGCTTGCCTTGCCGTCACTGAAATCGATATCTTTCAAAGGGATATCGGTCAGTTTCTTCAACGGGATGGAGATCTTGCCCTGCCAGTCGCCGTCCTCGTCGTCGCGTTGGAAGTCAATGCGAAACTCCAGCTTGCTGCCGGGTATTTCGATCGAACCGGCCCAGCGGCCTTCCAAACCCTGCTCCGGTCCGGTGAGCATCAAAGAGGCAAGTATGACGATCAGGGAAGGCAACATCGAATCAGCGCTCCAGGTTCCAACGCAACCACAGGTCGTAACTTCATTATTGGCCCGCAAAACCAAATCGTCAAGAGCGGGAGCGGTGAATTGTGAGAATCAGACGGTTTTCAGTTACCCATGTGATTCTCTACCAGGGCCTCGTCAAAGCCGTGAACATGAGCCGATAACAACGCCCAACGGACTTAAATATTCCCGGAACGACATGAAAAGCCCGCGGTCCGGTGCTCGATTGTTCCCGGGAACAACAACGTAGCCGTCGTCCGGTACGATATTGTTCTCGGTAACAATATCGTACCGGATTGTAGGGATTTTATTGTTACCGGGAACAGTAAAATATTTTTCGACTAAACAAGTGTTTATGCACGTAAACGAGCCACCCAATTGTTTTATGCAGTGACTTTTACCGGTTTCCCTTCGGCCTGGGAGGGTCAGCGGCAAGATACCCACCTGACATCACACCGTTCAACTTCTCTCGACTTGAACAAATCCCCGATTCCAAGACGCGCCGTGGGCGGGTCGGCTGTATAATGAGCCTATGCCTTGAGACTAAAATATTTTTTCCACGGGAGTACAAACCATGCTCAAACTGCTTCATCCACAGCAAATGCAGTCGATTAAGGGTGGCCGCAACAATCGAGATATCGATATGGCGGACACGAATCCCCTCCATGCCGAAACGGGTGGCGCCGTGAACCCTTTATTCGATGCTGACGACGACTAGGAGATACCATATGTTCAATAAATTGACGCGACAGGAAATGAAGACATTGACGGGTGGAACCCGATCCGCCGGCGCCGCCGCCTCCGCAAATGTCAATCCGCTTTATACACCCACGGATATGGGCGGGGCCAATCCTCTCTACACCGACGACTGACCATCCGCGGACCCGCTTCATCCTGCCGGAGAAGCGGGGCCGACCGGAACCAAAACTTGAGGCAAAGGCCACGCCTTCTCCGGCGGCGTCTCTACATTCTCCTGGGAATCGATGTGGAGGCGTCCCGACTGCAAAACGACAGGCGGGACACAAGCAAACCGTGTTTCGCCCGTCTTACCTAATCGGCAAAAGAGACGACAACCCCGTGCGAAAATGAGGCGCCGGGTATTGCCGAGTGAGTACTCGGATTCCCGGGTTGTTTATACCGGCCGGGAGTCTACATACCCGAATCCTGACGTGATCTCCCGAGGCAAAGAACGCTGTTCTTTGTATCCGGTTGCCTTGCCTGGTACGCACGAAACCAGGCATAGCCGACCATGCCCGCAAAAACCGTCTCAGGGATGCGGACCTTCCCACATACGAATCATCGACTACGGACCAAGATGCGGAGTCTTCATCGCGGAGGTCGTCTTTCCTGTAGTTTTAACAACCTATTCGTACGGGACATACATGTGTTGCTCGCGCGGAAGTGGTATGTCTCGCGGGACATACTACTCTTGCTCGCGCGGAAGAGGTATGTTTCGCGGGACAGGCTACTCTTGCCGGCGCGGAAGTGGTATGTCTCGCGGGACACACTACTCTTGCTCGCGCGGAAGTGGTATGTCCCGCGGGACAGACATGTCTTGCCGGCGCGGAAGTAGTATGTCCCGCGGGGCAGACATGTCTTGCTGGCGCGGAAGTGGTATGTTCCGCGCATAAGTTTACCTTTTCCAACAAAAATGTTGGGTTACAATGAAAATGGTAGTGATTTGACGACCGGAAGAAACAGGACGAGATCAGGAGTGCGAAGAGCATGCGACGAAAACGAGAGCGGACGGACAGACAAATTTTGAGAACACTCATGATCTTGAGGGACCGGTTCACCATGAACACCATTTTCTCGGACCTGGAACCGCTACGACGTTTTGTACCTGACCTCGAGGAGATCATCACCCCGTACTTCCGATGCCTGGAAAAGGGCCAGGCGGCCTACATCAACCGCAAGGACGCGGTGAGAGTCCGCAACGAGGCAGCGGCGCAATTGGAAATGACGGTGCGCCACTTCTGGACCGTGGTCACCTTGCGCACGGAACGCATGAAACACGGCTCGGAGGTGCCGTCCTACTACTTCCCTTACGGCAAGGTCCAACACTCCAAGGGAGAAACGGCCGGCGGATGGGCCGAGCTGGGAAGACTGATCCTGGAAGGCGAACGCCTGGCCGTGTCCCAGGGCCTGCCGCCCATGGTCAACCCGAGCGCGGAAGAGGTCCGAGAAGCCGTCGCCCCGGTCGACGAGGCGGTGCACGCGGTCGACCGGGCCCAAAAGGAATACGGCCTGTGCCTGACCGACATACACAAATGCCGACCGAAGGCAAAAGCCCTGGTCCAGGACATCGCGGAAAACATGAAACGCGCCCTGAGAGCCTACGA
>JASJCB010000208.1 GCA_030066195.1 Acidobacteriota bacterium | reverse complement strand
CAGGCCCAGGAACTCACAGATACGGCGGGTTTCATCCGTCGGCTTGGAGACCAGATCCTCATAGCGCACCTGGATGACCTGGTCCGGGTAGCGCCGCATGAAGTCGAGAGACAGCTTGACCGTGGTGCGCCAGCGTTCGGCCGATTCGGCCAGGGTTTCGTAGCGGCCCATTGTCACCATGGAGACCGCTACATCGCAGGCGTCGCGTATCATGTGGATGAAGCGCGCCTTGGGAAAGAGCAAGCGAATGCGGTCCAGGTGGTAGGTGTTGTTGGGCGTTTTATCGCCCCATATCCGGCAAGGGGAGCCCGCTTGTTCGGCCAGGGACAGATAGATTCGGTCGATAATGAAAGCCAGAGAGCGTTGTTCCTTGGGGATATCGACCAGGTCGGGCACGATGATTTGGAGGCAGGCTTTCATCTTGGCGAATTCGGGGTGGTACTCGAAGCGGGCCGACACCAGCCGAACCAGGGTTTGCCAGTTGGCGCGGGCGTGGGTGCGGTACTCGCGAATGACGACCGGCAGCACATAGGTTTCGGGGGGGATATGGCAGTCCGGCCGGCTGGTCAGGATGCGGCGCAGCAGGGTGGTGCCCGAGCGGCCCGAACCGATGATGAAGAAGGGCCGCAAGTCCTCGTTCAGGTGCAGGGGATAACCGCCGAAGGGCAGGCCGCGTTTCAGGCGACCCAACATATCCAGGCAGCGGATCCAGGCTTCGTTCATGCGCTCTTCCGCCTACCCGGGCTTGTGGGCGACCAACAGCCGGTTGGATTTGCCCGCCGCGGGAAATACCGCCAACAGCACGGTTTCGCAATGATATAACCAGGCCAGCCAGCAACGCTGCACCCAATCGTCGCTGCCGGATTTGCGGGTCAGCTTGTTGGTGACCTTGTAGTACAGCAGGTGGAGCAGTTTGCCGTAGAGGCCGCGCCCGTCCAGCGGCGAGTTGAGGAAGACGGTGACGGGCTCCACGTGCGCCGTTTCCAAGCCGACATCGGTCAGGCATTGCCGGTAGACATCCAGCCCGCGAAAGACCACGTGTTCCTGCGGGGCCATGGTTTCGCGGCCGAAGGTATCCGAAACCAGGAACCAGCCGCCGGGCTTCATCACCTTGGCTACATTGGCCAGGGCGGTTTCGAAGCGGGTCCGGTCGGTGATGTGATAGAAGACGTCGAACGAGGTGACCAACTGAAAACGTTCGCTCCAGGCGTCGGCATCGAAGTCGGGCGCGCCGAAGTCGCCGTGTTTGAAATCCAGGCCGTCGATGCCCGCGAAGCGCTCGCGGCAGTGGTTCACGGCGGAGGCGGCGATATCCACGCCGGTAATCGGGCCGGCTTTCAGGTGGTGCAGGGTGTCGATCCAGAAACCCACGCCGCAGCCGATGTCCAGGGCCGCCTGACCGGCCGGGTCCAGCCGAAAACGCTTGAGCACGCGGTTCAGGGCGCGGACCTTGGTGCGGTAGAGGATGCGGTTCCAGGCGGCGCTACGGCCTTCGCAACCTACGCCTTCCAGGTTGGTCAAGCGCGCCAGCCGTTTTTCCCAGAACTGCCCGGCATCGAAGCCCATCCATCACCTCCCGGGAGATACCCTAGCATCGGCGAGCGCGTTGTGATTGTCAATGATTTCCTGGTAAAGGGCAACGAATTGAGGCAGGAGATGCTGCCAGGAAAAGTTGCGGGCATGCCGGGCCAGGGCCTTGCGGTCCCATTTCATTTCCAGGGCGCGTTCCACGGCGACGGCCAGGACCTCGGGGTCGGCCACATGCGCCAGCAGGCCCACCTTGCCGTGGGGCACCACCTCCTCGGGCACGGCATTGTCCAGGGCGACGACCGGCGTGCCGCAGAGCATGGCCTCCAGGTAAACCAGACCGAAGGACTCGCTGCGGCTGGGCATAACGAACAGGTCGGCCGCGTTGTAGACAAGGGGCAGGTAGGGGTTGTCGATGTGGCGGCGCAAGGTGGTGCGTTCGGTCAGGTCCAGATCGTCCAGCAGTTCCCGAAAACGTTCGGCATCGCCGCCGTCGCCGATCACCGCCAAATGAATGTCTCTACCCCGAGAAACCAGCAGGGACACCGCCCTGGCCAATAGAAAAGCTCCCTTGTGTTCCAGCGGCGAGCCGACAAGGGCCAGGGTGGTTTTTTCGGGGAAGCCGATCTGTTTCCGCGCCGCCCGGCGGGAGCCGAGGACAAACTTCTTCGCGTCCAGCGGGTTGGGCAGGATGTGGCAGGGTCCTTTGACGTCCTCCACCAGGCGATCGAACTGTTCCTTCAACTTATCGCTGACGAAGATCAGCGGGGTGCCGTCGGCCGCGTTTTCCCCGGCCAGGGTCCGGTATTGCTTCACAGCCGGCCCGTATTTCAGGTTGGTGACGCTGTGGACCGTGCTGACCACGGGGATATGGGGCGGCAGGGCGGGGTAGCTGTAGGCATAGCGCACCTCGAAGTGGTGGACATGGACGATATCCGGCTCGAACTCGTCCAGGACGGCGCGCACGGCGGCGAAATAACGCAACGGGGCCAGGCGGCCGGAGACTGAGTGAGTGCGCTTGTAGACCATGTTCAATTGTCGGAAGTAGGATTTGGTGACGGCCAGGGCGCTCATGGGTTTCAGCCGGGGAATGCCGAACAGGCGCACGCCTTTAGCTTTGTCCTGTTCGCCGTTCGGCAGATTATCGGCCAGGACGGCGACCCGGTGACCGGCTTCGACCAGGTGGGCGGCCAGGCCCCAGGTGTGGGTGGCGACGCCGCCGGAGGTATCGCCGCCGACATCGGGCGGTACGGGTCCTATCAAAAGAATCTTCATGAGCGAACCTCAGCGAAATGTTTCAGGCACAAGGCCAGGGCAAGCATCATCCAAGCCTGGCCCCAACGCAGGTAGGGGATGACCTCCCGGCGGGGCAGGTGTCCCTTGTCCCACAGACGGTAGATGAACCAGCCCTCGGTCGTCTGCATATTGGCGGCGATCCAGCGCAGGAAACCGGCGACGGGCTCGGCCGCTTGCGGGAAGTGCGGGGCAAGGGTGGTGTTGAGAATCAGGGCCTCGGCGCAGCTGTGGATATCGACGGGTTGGGTGCTGCCGGGTTTGAATCTGGGGATGAGGCCGTCGCCCTCGGGTTCCAGGTAATGTTTGCGGTAGAAGGCGTCGTAGCGTTTCAGGCCGTTCAGAAAGGCCTCGTCGCCGGTGTGCCGCCACAAGCCGCAGAGAGCGCGCATCTCGAAGCCGGTGTGATAATGGTCCATCTGCCCTTTCACCGTGCGTTGCGCCCGGGACCAGTAATCCAGCGAGCCGTCGTCGTTTTGTTCATCCAGGGCGAAGTAACCGGCGCTTGCGCCCAGTTCAAGCAGGGCGGGGTCGTCGATGGTTTTACCCAACCAGACCAGGAACTCGGCGACCATGAGATTGGCGTTGTGGACCTGGAAATCGTCGACGGGCGTGTAGCTGAAGCAGGTGTGCCCCTTGTCGTTTCGGGCGCGGTTCAGGTCTTTGGTCAGGAACCTGCCGACGGACTTGCAGACGTTTAGGGCGTCAGGATCCCCGGACAACAACCAGGCGGTGCGGAAGGCGTCGCCGGCCGTGCAGGTAACCACGGAAGACGGGGTGCCTTGCGGGATCAGTTTGCGGCTGGCCCAATCGAACGGGTAGCCCCAAGCCGCGCCGGAGTAGCCGGGCGACATGTTTCGGCGCAGCCATTGGAAGCATTCGGCGGCCCGATCCGCGTAGTCGACGCCGGTGTCGAGCCGATGCAGGATGGTGTAGGCGCGGGCGAACAGGCCCATGGCCTTGGCGTTGACGCGGGGTTTGACGCGGAACAGGAAACGTCCGGCCCCGGGGAATACGGCGGCGCCCCGGTTGACGATGCGTTCCAACAACTCGAACGGCGCGTGCTTGCGGCGTTTGCCGATCCAAATCATCCAGGGCAGGCCGCGGATGTCGTAGGGATCGTAGCCGGCCCAACCGTTGGTCCGAACCCAGGCATCCAAGCGCCGTAACATGTTCTCGGCCAGGTGGTATGAATCAGGGTGATGCGAGTTGTTCATAGACCTTCAATAGAATTTTACCGGTACTGTCCCAATTGTAATGTTCGGTGACCGCTTTCAAGCCCGCCGCGCCCAAGCTTTCCTTCAGGTCGATATCGTCCAGTTGAATCACTTTCTCCGCAAAGTCATCGGCATCGCCCGCCTTGAAGATGAGGCCCGCGCCGGTGTTTTCCACCACGCGCGCCAGGGGCTTGCAACTGCTCACCAGGACGGGACGCTCCATCAGCATGTACTGGAACAACTTGTGCGGGCTGGTGGCCTCGGTATGCGGGTTGGAATGGTGCGGCACCAGGCAGACGTCGCTCAGTTTGACGAAGCTGGGCACCTTCTCGAAGGGTTGCCAGTCCAGGAAGGTCACGGCATCGCCGATGCCGCGTTCCGCGATCATGGCTTCCAGGCGCGGTTTGATCTTACCCTGACCGACCAGCAGGAGATGCGCGTTCTCCACCTTTTTGAGGATGCGGGGCATGCCGCGAACCACGGTTTCCAGGCCGCGATGGGTGCCGCCGAAGCCGCCGATATAGGACAGCACGAATTTGTCCTTGTAGCTGTCGATCAGGTCCCGGTCCAGTTCGAAAGAGGTGAAGCGCGCCACGTTGGGGGTATTCTCGATGACGGTGATCTTGTCGCCGGGCAGGCCGCGTTCCACCAAGCGGTCGCGGGCCTCGTCCACCACCACCAGCACCTGGTCGGCCTCGCGGGCACAGCGTAATTCATAAGCGTCCCAGTTCAAGGGGCTGAGCCGGGACCGCCAGGGTCGGTAATAGCGCAGGGCGGCGGGCCAGTTCTCGTGCAGGTCCATCACCACGGGCAGCTTGTGCTTGCGGCCCAAGGCAAGGGCCGGACCCGCCATGGGCAGGTCGTGTACGTGCAGGACGTCGAAATCCTCGCGGGCCAATACCTTGTCCAGGTTGCGGGCCCAGAACGGATGCGCGAAGCTGATCAGGGTGATGAGGGCCTGCATCTTGTAGTGCGGGGTGCTCATGGGCAGGCGGATGATGCGCACGTCCTCCCAGTTGTCCTCACCCGGGGGACGCTTGCGGGAGTCGCAGACCACGGTCACCTCGTGTCCGCCGGATAACAGCGCAACGGCTTCTTTCTCAACCCGGATATCCGGTGGGAAATCTTGACCGGCCAATACCATACATATGTTCATATGCCCTTCCGTCCTGGTTTGGGATGACCTGCTCTTTATACCACGACCCGTCCGGCTTGCGCCATGCGGGTGATCAAACCGGGGGAAACACCTGTTCGGTCTCGGAGCGCACACTGCCGGCTTGCAACCGGGCGAAGCGGCGAAAGAGCATGGAGACAACATGATGAAGAACTATCTTGTGTCGTGCGGTGAACCTGGGATAGAATTTGCCCCACACAATCTGAACAGCACCGCGACATGTCATGTGTCGGAACGAATTAGTATGCCCTTACTACCTTGCGCTTGTAAGGTATATGTGAGAAAATTCACAGGAGACCGATTTCAGACGAGGTTCATCGTGAAGGAAATCAGAACAAAAAGGTATACAAAAAAGAGTCTGGCCCAGGTCAGCGGCCAAATTCTGGAGAATTTGTCTTCCGTCACCGGTGGGCAAATCATTCGGGGCTGCTGTACCCAAGGTTGTGCGGAAACACCGCCTCCTCCGGCATAATCTTTTTTCGGCCAATTACTTAAATAAGGGGGCCTCGTTTCCGCGAGGTCCTTTTTTTTCGCCCGGGTCGGCAGGAGCCCGCCATGATCGAAACACCCGCAACCATGAAGGCGCCTTACTGGTGGCCGCTTGCCTTGAGCGAGCGGCAGAGGGAGGCGATCAGCGATTATCGTGAACGCATGCAGCGATCCTATGTCGCCCTGGACCGCGAGGCCGTTGCCCGTATGGACGGACGCCTGACGCGAGCCATGAACGGCATCCTGGCCGATATCATCGAGCGCGACGGCCTGCCGCATCTCTGCCATGTGATCAACGGTTGGGGCAATGCCCGCTACCGGGGCCGTACCCTGCTGGAAGGCGTCACGCCCTTCATTCATCGCGATGCAGCGGGGCGCCCCTTCATTCTGCAATGTGATAACGACGGCGATTATCATCCCTGGCAGACCTTCGCCTACGCGGTGATGGCCGGGGTCGATCCCGACCTGCCGATTCCGCCCACCGGTGCCACGCTTCGTCAACTTGCCCTTCACAGCCGCTTCCTCAATACCGACAAAGGGCACGAGTTGGGTCACCTCCTTTTTGCCCTGGCCGATGTGGACCCCGATGTCGGCGCGCGCGCCTTCTCCATGTCTGATCAGATTTGTGACGTGCAGGAACTTATGGACCGGGGTGTCGAAGCCCATCACTTCGGTCCCTTCGATGTGTGTCGCAAGTTTCACCTGACCGAAGGACTGGTCGCCATGGTTGCCCGCGTGCCGGAACTGGCGCCTTATCACGAGGACGCTCGCGGCTTTTTGGACGGCCAGATGGACATGGGCCTGCTGCTGGGCGTGATCTTCGAGGAGAGCGGTAAAACCATCGAGACCGGCCGGGAGATCGCTCCCGACAGCCTCTTGCGCGAGTGTCGCAACAGTCTGGCCATGGGCGACTTCATCGAGAACCACATCTACTACGTGGGCCACCTGGTAGAAATGGCCGCTTTTGCCGTGGGGATGGGTTTCCCCCTGGCGCCGCTCTACCACAACATGGTTCGCCACTGCATCAACGAGATCAACAACCTGCTGGCGCATTACCTGCCCTATGTGGATTTCCACACCTGCTTCCTGCAAGCCGGTCATCTACGCCGCGCCGTGACGCTGTGGTTGGAGGTAGAGCGGGCCGGGAAAGAAGGGCATGGCATAACGCGCGAGGATCTGGCGCGTTACACGATCGACTTCGATGCCTGCCCTCAGCCGGAACCCAAACCCCGAGCTCCCCTGGAAGACCGCTACCTGAAGGTGTACTGTTTCGATGAGGTAGAGAGCGCGATGCGACCCTTCTTCGCCGAGGTGATCGACGCCTACAGCCGTCATGCCTCACCGGGCATGAAACCCAGGGGCCGTTTCGATCACTTTCGTCGCATCGGCCCGCCCTCCTGGCCGCGCGCCCTGCACTACGAATTGCTGGACTACGGCAACCGGGTGGGGGCCGAGATTCACCTGGAGAGCGATCTGGTTGCGTCCGGCTTGCGCGAGACCATCGAGGGCCTGGCGGCGAAGGTTCAGGCCGCTTTTCCCGAACGCCCCGTGGACTGGGACGAAGACTGGTCCCGTCAGCGCGGCCGCCTGCGGGTCAGTTTTGAGGGATCGACCTCTGCCGAAGTCCTGGCCGATTGTTTTCAGAAGTTGATCGACCTTACCTTTCCGGTGATCGATCCCATTGCCTCGACGCTGGTTGATCCCGAGAAGATACTACCGGGCGAGTCCGTACATCACGAACCTCGAGCGGACGATCTAGCCAGTCGGGTGTAAACGTCGTTCAAACCTCGTGCAATCGCGTTCATGCCCATTTCCCGGTGATACCGGGCCGAAACGGTCACCGGATCGATCGGCGGAGGATTGCGCAGGCAGTCGAGCAGGACTTGGACATCGCCCGGCGGCCATAACCTGCCCTGACGCCCCTCCGCGGTCAGGGCTCGAAAAGTGGGGATGTCGGTCACCAGGGGTCTCAGTCCACAAGCCAGGGCCTCCATCAAGGCGTAACCGGAACCCTCGTGATGACTGCCGAGGATGAAATAGTCAGCGGCCCGATACCAGGTCTCCATGGCTTCATGGGGTAGTTTGCCCACGAGTTGAACCTGGCCGCGGAGTGCCGCATCATCCGCGATTGCGGCGCGGACCCGCCCCTCCAAATCGCCCTCGTGGAAGATCATGACCAGACGCGCGGCAGGGTTTTCCGAGGCGTAGGTTCGGAAGGCTTGCAGAACCGTCAACGGGTCCTTGTTGGCATCCAGGCGACCGACCCACAGGAACACCGGATCGCCCTTTAGGCCGCATTGCCGTTGCGCCTCGGCCCGGTCTCCCGGTTGGAATTCGGAAGCATCCTCCATGACGGCAGAGACGCGGGCCGGATCGATGACACCGGCTTGAATCCAGGGCTCGGCCAGGGCCCGGTGGGCAAATAAGAAGGCTTGGACGCGACGCAAACAACGGGCTTGAAGGAGCCGGGCCAAACCGTGCAACGGCCGCTCCGCGTGATCCTGAACGACAACGGGCCCCGGAAAGGCTCGAACCAGGTGCCGGATTTGCGGGGGATACCCCAAACCGTGGACGTGAACCACATCGGGCTTCATTTCCAGGACTGCCCTATGCAAGGCTTTCGGCACCTGCAAAAGTCTCAAGGCAGGTGGGAAGCTGTCGGCGATCAGGTGGACGGGGACGTCTTTCACGCGAAACGTTGCCTTTCGATGAAAGCGCCCGAAGATCCGCGCATCGATCCCGCGCTTACGCAGGGCCGCCGCCACGCCCAACGATGTCCTGTAGGCCTGAAACATGGCTTCCGGGGTCTTGAAGCGGGTTTCATAACGGTAATCGAGGAGGGCAACCTTCAGCATGCCTCCATCATAGACCGGGTCTTGTTTTTAGGCCAGGAATACCGGGTCAGCCCAAGGCATTGATCTCGTCAAGGGAGAGCCCGGAGATTTCGGCAACTTCCTCAGGGGAAAACCCTCTGGCCAGGAGTCGAAGAGCAATCTCTTTACGGCCTTCACTACGGCCCACTTTACGGCCTTGTTCCCGACCTTCCTTTCGACCTCTTTTTAGCAACATATCGGCAATGGTCAGGGTTCGATCGCCGGATTGCTTGGAAATACTTGTTCTGACAGCTTGCACAAGTGCCTCCTGACCTGTCTAAATCCGGAACTCAGCCCAAGGCATTGACCTCGTCAAGAGAGAGTCCGGATATTTCGGAAACTTCTTCAGGAGTAAACCCTCTGGCCAGGAGCCGAAGAGCAATCTCTTTACGGCCTTGCTCCCGACCTTCTTTGCGGCCTCTTTTTACCAACATATCGGCAATGGTCAGAGTACGATCGCCGGATTGCTTGGAAATACTGGTTCTGACAGCTTGCACGAGTGCCTCCTGGTGTTCTGCCCTGCTGGTTTGAAGCATATAGGTTAGAAGGGCTTCCAGCAGTTCATGACCTCTCCCGGTCCTCTCGATCTCTCTTAGATAATACGCTATTTTGTGGACCCTGGCTACTACATCCGGGTTGTCCACCTCGCTCAAGGCAATCGCGAGCACGGGGAACCAGAGTCGGTTCATCAAGGTCTCGTGGGAGATCTTCTGCAAATCGATCGGCTCGAAGCCCTCGACCATTTTCCTGGCCAGGTCCTTGTTTTTCACCGCGATCAGGTCCACGATTTTGTTGACTGCTGTGAACTCGCTTTTGCCGTTGTAGATGAAGAAGCTTAAGATCAGCGGGACTTCCTGCCTGCCGGTATCCTCCATGCTGAAGCGGACGATCTTGACCTTGTAGTTCCAGTCACGAAACGCCGACAGCTTGTCGTTGTTGCGTAAATGCTCCATCAAGAAGTAGAGGAAGACCGGCGGTTCTTTCGGGTCTTTATGGGGGGCGCGAAACAGGATATCGGTAATATGTTCCCGTAAGTCCGCGTCGACGAAGGATTGCTTGATATGTTGGAATTCCTCCAACTTACAAATGGCTTTGACCTCGTCCGGCACATAGATGTCCAGGAACTCCATCGCCACATCACGGTTCTCCATGGCCGCCTTGACGAAACGGTCGTGCGGGTTGATGATCTGTACACTGTCTACGGATTCGTCCTCCTCGGTTTCTTCAGTTGGTTCCTCGAATTCCTCCGATTCATCTTGCATCGCCACCTCTTCATTCAGACCTGTCCGGCCGTCTCCCCCAGAATACCCTGGCATCTTTTTTATAAGCCAGAATTTTTTTCCCAAATCACCGCCCTCACTTTTAAATACAGCCTTGCCGCACCCGGCCTACCTACATATGCGCACTGAATAATGACAGGCGGCCCGGCCCCCTCATGGTTTCACTTCGAAATAAACCAGGCGGCCCGGGCGCCTTCCGGTTTTTTAGCGACGGACCGGCGGCGGCCCGGGCGCCTATCGATTTTCTTCGGGAAACCGGAGGGAGCCCGAGCACCATTCAGTTTTTCATCGGCGAATAGGCGGCGGCCCGGGCGCCGCATATTTTTTCGGCGTTTTTTGAGGCGGCGCCCGGGAGAAACCGGGTTTTTCGGAAAAACCACGCGGATCGGCCCGAGCCCCCGCGGTATGCCGGAGGTACGGTGTGCGCCTCCCAATGACAGTCCGATTTTTTCGGGTTGATTCGGCTCCGGCTTCCTTGATCGATAACTTTCTTCTTTTCAGGTGGTAAGATTAGTTGGCGTGGTTTGGGTTACCGGTCCTGAAAATAGGTTTTTCCAAAAAAGTGTAAAAAAATCGCGCTGTTCGGCCTTGATCGCCCGTGATTCGGCCATTCGGGATAAAGTGTTTGAATGCCAGTGTTCATGGGGCTTGTAAGCGGGCTTGTGAAGGCATTGTTCGGCGGAATCTCCGATGGAATCTTGAACACTTTACACTTTTTTGGAAGTTTTCCAAAAAAGTGTAAAAATGTACAAGGGTTTTGTTGGTTCCCCCGGCCTCCCCTGATCTTTCAGTACACGCCTTTTATTTTATTCAAGTGCCATGGATTAAACAGTTTGGGCACTCTCTTTTGCGAATAAACAGGGTCGTGTGGCAAATCTGGCACGGGTTTTGGTCTAAGCATGGCAGCGAACGGCGGTACGCCGACCTGGAGGATAGCCATGACCCTGAAGCTGGTCACCATTAAAAGTAATCAACAGTGTCTCTCGTTTTTGAAGCGAGCATCGGGCAACGGCGAGGTGGATATAGAGCAGGGCAAGAACTTGCTGGTGAAGCCCTGGTTCGAAAAGATCGCCAACTTGGTCGAACCTTTTGAAAAGGCCATGGTTGCCCAGTTGCATGCCCATGCGAGGCGCGCCGAGGAAATCGCCGCACGCAATAAAGTGGTGACAACCATGAAACACACGGTGCGCGACTTCCGGTCGGCCTTGATGCGTCGTGTGCGCCGTAACGGTGAACCCGAAGTGGTCCTCCAATACTACCGCATGCCCCATGAGCGAAAACCGGT
Source organism: Acidobacteriota bacterium (assembly GCA_030066195.1). Lineage (GTDB taxonomy): Bacteria > Acidobacteriota > Holophagae > Acanthopleuribacterales > Acanthopleuribacteraceae > JASJCB01. The sequence continues at coordinate 8,154 of JASJCB010000208.1, read as the reverse complement.
TTATGATGACGACTGGTATCAGTTGGGACAATGGTTGCTGGACGGAGAGGCAACGGCGCTGGGCAAAGGTTTCCCGGCCATGACCAACCCAACCGCGGACGAACTGACCGCAAGCCTCGATGCCTTCGCCGAACTCCGAGGCAATGCCGAGGAAGCCGACCGTCGCTATCGGGACGTACAAGATGTTCTGGTCGATTTGCGCAAGGAAACCCAACTGGTCGCACGCGGTCTAGCCGCCAACTTTCGGGTGCTGTTGCATGACAAGGATGCCCCGACGATTCGGCGAATTATGCGGAGTTATGGCTTCCGTTTTCGCGACCGGGCCGAGGAAGCACCGGAAGAAGCTACCGTGAGTCAAGAGCCTGCCGGCGACCGGGAAATCGATGAAGTTCCCACTGATGCCGGGGAATCAACAGCGGCCGATAAAAACGAGTCTCGAACCGAAGAAGTAATGAACGAAAGTGTTTTAAAAGAACCTGACGTGCCGGATGAGGAGTATATCGACCAAAAATCCGCCGACCCGCCTGACCGGAAAACCGAACGTTTCATCAACGTCCGGCCCGTCCAAAGAGGCAAAAGCCCCGACAATCGCATCGGTTGGAACGGGCAAGTTGGCGAACCCGGACAAACGGGGAGAAAACAAACCGCCGGCAACGGGATATTCCTGAACCCTGACATTCCCCCCGATCACCGGATGACAAATCATTGATCCCGGCCTTATTCTTCCTCATAATGTCTTGAAACGCCGTTTCGGCCCCGGAGGTACTTCCATGATCCCCAATCGCCTGTTGCTTTTCGCCGTGTTTGTCTGTGCACCGGTCTTGACCGCAACCGGTGCGGATGCCCAACTCCGCGATACCATCAAGGCATACCACAAAGCCTATATTCAAAGTCTGAAAGCAGGAGATGCCGAGGGCGTTGCCAAACAGTTTTCCGAGAATGCCGTCATGCTTCGTCCCAACGCGCCCATGTTACAGGGGCGGGACAGCATCCTGCGTGACCAGAAGGAGATCCTCCTGCGCGCCAAGGTCCTCAGCGGCGCCGTACAAACCATTCAGCTTTCTCAAAGCGGCGATCTGGCCTATGAGATCGGCAACTTCAGTTACACGGTCAAGTTGGATGCTCAAAGCGACCCGGTAACCGTGGGCGGCAAGTTCCTGGCCGTTTGGCGTCGCCAGCCGGACGGCTCCTGGTTGCGAGAGGCTGAGGCCGGTCTTCCGCAGTAACGGAGGTGAATATGCGTTGTTTGCTTCTTGTTTTCTGCCTGTTCTTTACGTCCGCTCTGCCCGGCGGGAACCTGGAAACCGAGTTCATATCGGTTGTCTCGCGCCTCCAAGACCAGGCTTCCCAACCCTTCGGATCTTTGGTAGTAGCGGCCGGCGGGGTTTTTCTCGACAAACCCTATGAGGGAAAAACCCTGGAATGCGCCGGACCCGAGGAACTGGTCGTGCGCTTCGCCTCATTCGATTGTTTCACCCTGATGGAAACCGCCCTGGCTCTGGCCAGAACCGTGAAGAAAGGCGAGCCGACCCTGGCTGACTATTCCCGCGAGTTAACCCGGTTGCGCTATCGCGACGGTCGTCTCGACGGCTGGCCCTCCCGGCTGCACTACACCAGCGACTGGGCCGCCGATAATCAAAAGCGCGGTCTGGTGCGCGATATCACTCGGTCGATCGGCGGTCAGCCTTACGGAAAGCGGATCGATTTCATGACCACGCACCGGCAAAGTTACCAACAACTGGCCTCTGACGACAATCACCGGGCCATGCAGCGTGTGGAGGAGAAAATCAACCGCGAACAGCGGTTCTACATTCCCAAGGCGCGCATCCGGGATGTGGAGGACAAGGTTCAAGACGGCGACCTGATTGCCCTGACCACTCCTTTGAAAGGTTTGGACGTGGGTCACGTGGGACTGGCCGTTCGGCAGAAAGGACGCCTGCACCTGCTGCATGCCTCCAGCAAAAACGGCCGTGTAGAGATCAGCGTCCAACCGCTGCACGAGTTCCTGGCTCCGGTCAATAACCGGCACGGCATCATGGTTTTCCGGCCTTTGCCACCGTAATCCGAGCAAATTTCCGCATAAAGCTTTAGTTACGAGTGGAAAATGGCGAAGAAAGGGGTATTGCGGCCTCTTCCGCTCACTTCAACCATGCCGAAAGTTCTATGTATCTCTCTTTACCGCACCCCACATTCGGATCCTTGATCCCATTTTGCAGGCGCCTGATTCTATGGGCGTTGTTCTGCCTGTGTCCGTTGGTATACGGCCAGGATGGAAATGCGCCCCGACCCGCCTATGATATCAAGGCGGACTGGCTGGTCAATTTCATACGCTTCGTGGATTGGCCCGACAATGTTTTCCCCGAAGATCATATTACCCTGATGGTCCTGGGCAAGGAGCCCAATGCCGACCGCTTCGGTGGTCGGGACCTGATGGTTCGGGGCAGGAAAATCATCATCACCTACCGCACGCAAATTACTCCCGACGATTTGAAGGACTGCCATCTTCTGTTCATCACCAGGCCCAGACGCAAGGATGCCTCGCGCGTCTTGCAACTGGTGGGCACGCGCCCCATCCTGACCGTTTCCGAAACGGCCGGGTTTTTGACCGAGGGTGGTGTGATCAATTTCGTCAGGAAAGAAGAATCGATTCTCTTCGAAATCAGCCAGAAGAACGCCGGTAAAAGCGGGCTGCGCATCGCCAGCCGCCTGCTCTCCAGGGCTGAATTTGTTGAGAAAGCAGATAACGGGCGTAGGTGATCATGATCCAATTTCGCGATATCAGTATTAAAAGCAAGCTTATCCTTATTATATTGAGCGTTTCCCTGATCGGAATCTTGTCGGCATTCTCCGGATTTGTCTATGTCCAATACAACACCATGCGGGCGCGTTGGATCGAGGAGCACAAGAGCCTGGCTCAATGGATCGGCTATAACTGCGGACCGGCGCTTACCTTCAACGAACCCCTGGACGCCGATGACCAATTGAGTTACATGAAGAACAACGACGCCCTGGAAAGGATCATCGTCTACGATCTGGAGGGGGCACGATTCGCCGCCCTACCGTCGGATACGGAGATCGAAGAGCCGCCCGCGGGTCCGGTTCAGGAATTCCGAGAAAAATATCTCTATGTCTATGACGATATTTTTTACAAGGGCGAACGAATGGGCTCGATCGCGGTTTACGTTAAGTTCGATCTGTTGCAATCCATTCTGGACCAGAACCTGAAAGTGAGTTTGATCGTTCTGGTTTCGGCTCTGGGCCTTATCTTTCTGTTGGCATCGCGGGTGCACCTGCCGATTACGCGGCCCATTATGCATCTGGCCAGGACCACCGAGAGGGTTTCGCGGGACAAGAACTACGGGGTACGCGCCGTCAATCTGGCGGGCGGCGAGATCGGGGTTTTGATCGAGGGTTTCAACGAGATGTTGGCGCATATCCAGGACCGCGATACGGCGCTGGTGCAGGCGAACGAGAAGTACCGCAGTATCTTCGAAAACGCCACCGAGGGCATCTTTCAGATCAGTCTGGACGGGCATTTTCTGACCGTGAATCCTGCCTTTCTTGACATCATGGGTTACGAAACAGCCGAGGAATTTTTAGCGTCGGGCCGCACCGGCGAGCAGGTTTTGGGCAGGGAAATCCTGGACATGGCAAGAGAAGGTAAGGTTCTTGAGCACATCACGCATATCCTGAACAAGGTAGGCAACGCGGTGCCTATTTCGGTGAACCTGCATGTGGTGATGGACAACAAGCGCAACCACAATTTCTTCGAGGGTTCCATCAAAGATATTTCCCATCGCATGCGCGCCAAGGAGTTGGAAGTTCAGAAGGAAGCCGCGGAAGCCTCCTCCAGTGCAAAAAGCAGCTTCCTGGCCAATATGAGCCACGAGATCCGCACCCCCATGAACGCGGTCATTGCCCTGACGCGCCTGGCTTTGAGGCAAACCGATCCGGACCCGCGGACCTTGCGTGGTTACCTGGAGATCATCGACACGTCTTCACAGTCCTTGCTGGGCATTATCAACGACATTCTTGATTTCTCCAAGATCGAGGCCGGGAAGCTGGAACTGGAGTACCGCGAGTTCTCCATGCAGGAAGTGCTGGACAATCTGTGCATTATGTTCTCGGGAAAGGCCGCCGAGAAGGGGGTCGAGTTAATCGTTACGCAGTCCCCGCAACTGCCGCGCCGCTTCATCGGCGATCCCCTGAGAATCAGCCAGGTGCTGATCAACCTGGTGAGCAATGCTGTCAAGTTCACCAGTCAGGGCGAAGTTCTGGTGCGGGTCAGCGGGGAACGCGAGGGCAACAACGAGAAGATTCCCCTGCAATTTTCCATCAAGGACTCGGGTACGGGAATCGATCAAGAGACCGTCGACAAGCTGTTTCAGCCGTTTACCCAAGCCGATGAATCCATCACCCGCAAACACGGCGGCACCGGACTGGGTCTGGCGATCAGCCACCATCTGGTGCAGTTGATGGGCGGAACCATTTCGGTCGACAGCACCCCGGGCCACGGCAGTACCTTCAAGTTCACCCTCCCGTTGAATGCCCCCTTCGAGGAGCCGGCAGCGCCCCTGGCCGGCGGCGACCTGACCGGGTTGCGGGTCTTGGTTATTGACGACAGTTACAGCGCCCGCCAGGCCATGAGCGACAGCCTGGAATCCTTCACCTTCAAGGCCGATATCGCCTCCGGCGGCCAGGAGGGTTTGGAAATGCTGAAAAAGAATTCTCAACCCTATGATCTGGTGATCGTGGACCTGCATATGCCGGAGATGGACGGTCGCGAGGTGGTTGACGGTATTCGGGCCGACGATCGCTATCGGCAGGTCCCGGTGATCATGATGGTGCCCTTCTCCGGCGACGGGCAAACCGGCGAGAGCGAGCGACACGGCGCCGATGCCCTTCTGGCCAAACCGATCAAGATCTCGACCCTGCTGGAAACCATCCTGGAACTCTTGGGCAAGGGCGGCACCAGGCTGGTAAGCCACCGCACCTCGGACTCGGCTGAGACCACCATCCTGGAACGCATCGCGGGCGCACATGTTTTGTTGGTGGAGGACAACGAAATCAACCAGCAGGTGGCCATGGAGGTTTTGCAGACGGCGGGCCTGAAGGTAGACGTTGTCGATTCGGGCCGTGCGGCCATCGTGGCGGTGTCCACCCGCGACAACTTCGACGCGGTGCTGATGGATATCCAAATGCCGGAAATGGACGGTTTCGAGGCCACCCGCCATATCCGCCGACAGCATTTGGGAGACAAACTGCCCATCATCGCTATGACGGCGCATGCCTTGAAGGGCGATCGTGAAAAGTGCCTGGAAGCGGGTATGAATGATTATCTGACCAAGCCCATCGACCCGGTGGAATTGTATACGGTACTTTCCCGCTGGGTGGAACCCAAGAAGGGGCGAACGGCCGTGGTCGCGGAACCCAAAGAGAAGGACGGGCCCGAGTTGCCGACGGAATTACCGGGCTTCGAGATCAGCGAGGGCTTGCGTCGGGTGGCCATGAACACCCAACTCTATCGGGACCTGCTTCTGGCTTTTGCCGGCAAATACGGCGATGCCTCCAGGGAAATCAAGGCCCGGCTGGATGCGGGAGAACACACGGAGGCCGCAAAACTGCTGCACGCTCTGCGCGGCGCCGCGGGAAACCTGGGCGCCAACCGAACTGCCGTGGAAGCCAGGGCTTTGGAGAATGTGTTGCGAGGGCACGCTGAAGGCAATATCGAGGAACTATTTAAGACGTTTGCTTCAGCGATGGAGGCTGCAATTGCCGGAACTGATTTATTGAGGAAAGAAGAACCGTCGGAAATAGTGCATTCTCCCGCAAAACCTGTTCAAGAGGTGTTACAGTTAATAAAAGGGCTGGACACCCAACTTACGGCAAACGACATGGAAGCGGGTACAACCATGGATGAGCTTCGAAAAGCACTTGGTGAACGTTACGGCGATCTAGCCGCGGAATTAGCCGAGCATGTAGAGAACCTCGATTTCGATTGCGGTCTGGAAACCCTGGGGCGTCTTCGCGGTGCGTTGGAGACAGAGAGAGGGACACCATGAGTGCCAAACCCAAAATATTGATTGTGGATGATGAGGTTATCAACATCAAATTATTGGCCGAGGAATTGAAGCCCCTTTACCAGATTGCCTTTGCTAAAAACGGAACCAAAGCCCTGGAGCAGGCGGATCAAGACGATAAGCCGGATCTCATTCTACTGGATATCGCCATGGACGACATGGACGGCTATGAGGTCTGCGCAGAATTGAAGCGCCGTAATCGCACGCGAGACATACCGATTATCTTCATCACCGCCATGGATCGCGTGGCCGATGAACAGCGCGGGTTGGAGCTGGGCGCGGTAGACTACATCACCAAACCCTTCAGCCTGCCTATCGTCAAGGCCCGTGTGGCGACTCACCTGGAACTGAAGCGTCAGCGGGATTTGTTGGCGCGTTTGTCGATTGCGGACGGTTTGACCGGCATCCCCAACCGCCGCTATTTCAATGACAGTTTGGAACAGGAATGGCGTCGAGCCGTTCGCTATCAACATCCCATATCCCTGGTGATGGTGGATATCGATCATTTCAAAAAGGTAAACGATCAATACGGCCACCCCGCGGGAGATGACTGCCTGCGTCGGGTTGCGGGCGTCCTGGCGGGCGCCGCGCGTCGTCCCGCGGAGTTTGCCGCGCGTTTCGGCGGTGAGGAATTCTGTCTGCTGATGCCGGAAGCGGATCTCTCCAATGCCATGAAGCTCTCGGAGATCATCCGCGAACGCATCGAACTATTGGAGATCAGCCATCCTCCCTACCGTTTCAAGGTCACGGCCAGTTTCGGCGTCGCGGGTCTCGTCCCTGAACGTGACGACGACCCGGAACAACTGGTTGAACTGGCGGACAAAAACCTATACCTGGCCAAACAAAAGGGCCGCAACATGGTCATCGGTCAGGAGACGGTAGGGGCATAGGCCCGGCATTCTCGGTCGGGATGGTCGGCTTGTGAGGTATCGACCCGGTGCTTATCGGTCCGGCCCAAGTCTGTTCGCGGGTTTGGAGTAATGTCGGCGCTACTTTCAGGTATACTCAATCCAGACTAACTCGTTCGGAGGGTGCTCTCATGACCATTGCCTATTGGTGTGTCTTAATCGCCGCCTTATTGCCCGTCGTTTTTACCGGTTACGCCAAGATGACCAATCGATACGGCCCGGGCGCCAACCATGATCCCCGTGCTTTTCAGGAAAAATTGAAGGGCCGCGGCCGCCGCGCACACAATGCCCATCTCAATTCATTCGAAGCTTTTCCCATATTTGCCGCTGCTGTGATCATTGCGCATCAGGTGGGGACAGCTTCCCAGTCTACCATCGACTACCTGGCGATTGGTTTTATCGCGGCCCGTCTGGTCTACGGTTTCCTGTATATCGCCGATTATGCCTCCCTGCGTAGTTTGGTGTGGACCGCGGGGCATGCCTGCGCCGTGGCCATGTTTGTTGTGTCCGCCTGAACGCCGCTTCTCGAGGTGTGTTAACATGGCGTTAAAACCGGCCGGGCGGTCGGGTAAGGACGGGAGTGCATGAAGAACCGCTGGATCAATCTGCTTTTTCTCCTGCTGATTGTTCTGATTTCGGCTTTGTCCTTCCGCCTGTTCTTCCTTGACCAGACCCGCGAGGCGGCCCGGCTGATGATCAATATCCTCAAGCCGCTGTCACATCTGTTGGTCATTCTGGTTTTGTTCGTCATTCTGCGCAGCCTGGTCAAGCTGTACTTTGCGCATCGACGACGGGTGACCGGTTACCGCCTGCAAACCAAGGTCATTCTCTCCCTTTTGCCGCTTACGGTACTGCCGTCAGTTGCCTTATTCATTCTTGCCACGCGATTTGTCGATGATTTCCTCCTGGAAATCACGGCCGATACAGCCGAGACCCGCCTCATCAGCTATTCCGACCAGTTTGTTCAAGACCATTTTGTAGAAATGGCCCGGGTTCACGGCATGCACGCCGATGCCCTGGTGGATTTGCATCAAAACCGGCCGGGCCGACTTTCGACTTACCTGCAACGCTACGGCATCGACGGTGTAGAGATCTACCGGCAAGGTAACCTGATCGACCGCGTATTGAATCCCGATTTCCCCGCGAGGTACACCCGGCGCGTCGAG
>JASJCB010000380.1 GCA_030066195.1 Acidobacteriota bacterium | reverse complement strand
TGTTATTCCCCCTTCAGCGTCATCATGTAGGCGACCAGGTCATTGAAGTCGCGCGCGTTGATGACCTCGCCGTAACCGGCGGGCATGATCGGCGGGTACTGCCCGGCGATCACCTTGTTGGGTTCGAGAATGGATTCCTGGATGTACTCCAGCGTGTTGATGGCCGCAATGGCCGACAGGTCCGGCCCGGCGTCGCCGCCTTCACCGCCCACCATGTGACAGGTGTAGCAGATGCCCTTGCCGAAGTAGATATCCTTGCCGCGCTCGGCGTTGCCCAAGACCTTGATCTCGGCAACCGCTGCAATGCCCCCTGCCGGCGCTTCGGGCATATCGTCCTTGGTAACCGTCACCTCGCCGCCGCCGACCTTCTCCAGGTAGACGGTCATCAGGAAGAGTTCCTCGGGGCTGAGCGAGATGGGCGGTTTATCGATGGCGGGCATGATATTGCCGTATCCTTCCACCACATAGGCGCCCGGATCCGTCATCGACTCCATGATATAAGCTCCCGGCGTCATGTCCGGATTCCGTTGTTTGGCCAGGGCGACGGTGGGCTTGAGATCAGGAGCGCGAGGACCCGAGTTGCCTACGCCGTGACAGGTGCCGCAGGTGCCCTTGCCGAAGAAGATCTCCTCCCCGAGCGTATAGGCCGTGTCGTGGTCCAATTCCCAGACCGGAACCTCCAGGTTCAACTCGACGGGAGGTTGGTGTTCCACCTGGGGAATGGAGTTGGCGAAGATCACGAAACCGGAGACCACGATCAGCACAAACGCGGTCATCTTGGCCATGGTGCCCATGCCCGCCCGGGTCAAGGCGGCCCGGCCTTCCTTGATGCTGCCCAGGTTGCCCAACCAGAAGATGAAGGCGGTCATCAGCACGAATATCACCACGCACAGGGAGATGCGAATAGAAGCCGCGCCCAGGGTGGGCAGGCCCGCATCGGCCGAGGTGTCGCGCATGACGCCGTAGACGTGCCAGTGCTGGCGTAAGGCCGAACGGGCGTAACCCATGAGGCCCATGGTCCAGCAGAAGGTGACGGCCAGCAGGAAGAGCGCGTATTGGGCGCGGGCCGGGATTTGTCCCCAGCGAATTTTGCCCACGGACTTGGCGCCCTTGAACAAGGGGATGTCCAAGAGCATGAAGAAGACGACTGCCAGCAGTACGATGCCGACCTGCTTGGGCGCGAAGCCGATACGGGTAGCCGCATCGACCATGTATCCCAGTACGCCCAGCACCAACACATAGGCCGACGATATGCCCAGCGTCCACCATTGCATGGCCATGCCTACCCGTCGCCAGGGCATTCCGGTCTCTGCCGCTCCACGCCTGGCCACCGCAATCGCCGCGTAGACGACCATGGCAAGCGAGATCAACACGCCGCCCATGCCGATCCAGCCGGGCACCGCCATGTGGAAGTAATGGTTGGCCATGGCGACCGCGGGGGGCATGGCCAGGTAGAAGCAAAACAGGGCCAGAAAGATCCTGCCGTTGCGGCCCATACCATCCCCCGGCAGCGTGACGGCCAGGTTGGCGCGACGGTAGAGCGCGAAACTGAGGAAGGTGGTGATGATCATCAGGTTCACGGCCGTGTTCTTGGCGCTCATGACGCCCATGACGCCCAGCAACGGATGGTGCGTACCGCCCATCTTGCGCGCCTCGGCCAGGCTGGCCACCAGCGAGTGCGGCGTGGACCAGATCAGAACGCAGGCGAAGAGCACGAAGAGCATGTACTTGATGTACTTCTGGTAGCGCTCGGCGCCGTCGATGCGCTCCATGCCCACCCACAGGTAGAAGTTGGCCGAAAGGAAGAGGATGCCGATCATGATGGCCTGGATGATCCAAAGCCAGGAGAGGAACCCGCCCATCAGCGTGATGCCCATCTGCTGGTTGTGGTCGTAGATCTCCTTGCCCAGCCAGTATCCGGCGAAGGGCAGGATGAGGAAGATGCTGACGGCGACCATATTGCCCACGTAACCCATCCAGTCGTAATAGGCGCGATCCTCGTCCGTCTTGGCGACCAGGAACTTGAAAGCCGCGTAGGCGCCGGCAACCGCGCCGCCGAAGACCGCGTTGGCGATGAGGCGATGGATGTTGAGCGGATGCCAGGTGGCGTTGTTGATCGCTGCCCAGGTGCTTTGCAGCACGCCGGTCTCCATGTCGATGCCGGCGGGCGTCATCATGAAGGTGGCCCAGGCATTGGTCAGGAATACCAGCGCGGTGCCGAACAGGTTGAGCAACAGGCCCAAGGCCAGGTGCCAGCCCTTTTTATTGCCCGACAGCCAATCCCAACCGTACCAGTAGATGTAGAGCGTAAAGGCTTCCCCGAAGAACAGGACCGGATAGATCCACATGGTGGGTTTGAAAACCCCGCTCATGTAGTTCCAGAAGTTGGGGTAGAAGGTAATCAGCATGAACAGCATGATGGCGCCCAACACGGCGGTGGTGGAGAAGCCGATCATGGACAGCTTGATGAACTCGCGAGCCAGCTTGTCCCACTTGGGGTCCTTGGTCCAGTACCCGATGAACTCGATGAGCAGGGCGAACATGGGGACGCCCAGGATGAAGGCGGCGAACATCAGCTTGACCTGAGCCACGATCCAGATCAGGTCCCTGGAGCTAAAATTTCCGAATTGCCGATAGGCGGGTTCGTCCGTACCGAATAACGCGGTGCCGCCGAACAGGCACAAACCCGCCGTAAGGGCAATCAGGAGGCGACGAACTTTGTCTCTTCCTTTCATGTGGCCACATTCCCATGGGCGCCCGCGTCGGAACAACGCCCGTCGCGGGCGGCGATCTTATATCGATTGAATGGAGCCGCCGAGAACCTCAGCGGTTGGCGAAGTGGATGCTTTCGACCTCGTTGAGAGGTTCGGCAGCAGGAGCGGCTTCGGTCTTCTGTTGGGCCGCGTGGAAGGGACAGACACCTTCCGGCACGGATTTCACCGCTTCCTTGATCTCCTGGGGTGCGTTTTCCAGCATGGCGTTCATGTCGCCGCCGGCTTGGGCCAGGAGTTGGTTCATCATCTGACGACCGCGCTCCAAGCCCTCCTCGACCATGACCATAGTCACCGTGGTTTCGCCCATTTCCCGGGCGACCTCCTCCACTCTGCCTTGAGTGCGCTCGCGCATGAACCCGGCGGGGACGCGCAACATGCGTTGCAGGGCGTCGTCCTGCCAGTTCAGGGCGCTGTGCATGGGGTGACCGGCCTCGTCGGTGCCCACCAGGGGCAGTTGCGGGGCGGCGGGTTCCGCTTGCGGCTGTTCCAACACCTCGGGCTCGCGTTCCACATCGATGGGCAGGTTGCCCAGTTCCTCGCGGATGATTTCCTGCACGTGCTCCAGGGTGATGGCTTCCAGGTGCCGGATGCGGGCGGTTTTCTCGACGCGCGCCTTGGCCCGGCGACGCTGGTAGGCGTCCTTGATGCCGCGCAGTTCCAGGCGGGCTTCCCTGGTCCACTTCAACTTGCGGCCGTCATAGCTCGCGTCTTCCTCGATACCGCCCTCGGTGGCGGCGATCTTGTCGATCATTTCCCGGGAAATGGTCTCGAAATCGTTGGAGCCGCAGACCGCGCATTTGACCGGATCGGCTTCCTTGGCGGTGATGCCGCAGTGCTTGCAGATAGCGGTGGGCTGTTCCGTTGCGCGTTCCAGGGCCACGGCCTCGGCCAGCTTGACGGTCATCTTGGAAGCGCTTTTGGGCATAAAGCGGTCCATGGCTTCCAGGATCAGGGAATCGGTGATCACACTGTGACCCTGCTCGATGGCCATGCGCAGGATGGCGGTGCGGGCGATGCCGCGAACCAGGGAGGGCACCCGCGTCATGCGCTCTTTGGCCTCGTCGGTCCAGCGGATGGATTCCTCGGCTTTCAGGTCCAGCTTGGGGAGTTCGCTGTGGCTGTTGAGGTAGATGTCGCAGGGGACCAGGCGCAACAGGTTCTCGGTAGTGTTGCCCAGGCCCGCGGTGGTCTCCTCGCTGTGCACGCCGATGCGGCCCAGCATCAACAGCCAGGGCTCGGTTTTGCGCGCGTGATCGAGGATTTTCTGGAAGGCCTTGCCGTCCAGCAGGGTTTTGGTAACTTCAAAACCCGCATCCCTGGCGATGGCCTCGGCCACGTTGAGATGGGATTGATAGATGGAGGCCAGACCGGTGTCGATGATTTCCTCGTGCAACTGGTTCTGTTCCTCGAAGCGGAAGACCTTCTTGGCCTTTTCGCTGAGCACATCCACGATACCGCTGAAGACGGAGTAATGCAGGTAGGGGTCGTAGACCGAGATCAACTCGATCTTCTTGTCGAACAACCGAGCCAGGCGCATGGCCTGACGCAAGCCGCCGAAACTTTTGGGGGACCCGTCGACCGCAACCAGGATGGTGTCCCGTTCCGTCTTGTCGGTTTTGTAGTTTTTGACGACCCAGATATCGCGGTTCACATGACGGGTGACCTGGGCCGTGACGGACCCCAGATCGCTGTCGCGAACCTTGCCGATACCGTGGGCGCCCATGATGGTGAGATCATAGTCGTGCGCATCGATGTCCTTGATCAGCTCTTCAAAGTGCTTGCCGTCCATCATGCGACCTTCGAATTGGAGACCGCGTTGCTCGCAACTTTGCTTCATCTGATCCAGATAGCTGTCAGAGATCAGCTCCAGGCCCATGGTGATCAGACTGTCGTGGATTTTGCGCTGGCGTTCCAGCTCACGTTCCTGGAGGTACTCCTCCGGCAACGTGTACTCCATCTGTTTGAAGCGATAATCGTGCATGCGTGCGGCATAGACATGAGAGCCAACCAGTTTGGCGCCGGTGGCCCGGCCCAGGGAGAGGGCGAGGTCCACCGCCCGGTTGGAGAAGGCGGAATTATCTACCGGAACATAGATATCTTGAAACATACGGCAACCTCCTGGGATACATAGCATTTAAGGAGATCCATGGGCGGGATGGGTAATGCTGATGCTACCGGTTTGATAGACTTCTTGTTGGTGACACCTACCTTAACCGAAAATCAACGGGAGGGCAAATAGTTTTTTGGCTTCGGGTTTTCATCAGTATGTTAACCAGCGATTTGGACACCGGCAAATTGAGTCTGACAGGAGCTCCCTTTCTCACAAAGTGCCGAGGTGCTTTCGCTTGATATCTTCCCAGGGAACTACATCATCCGGGCTTTGTCGATGGGCGGCCAATCGCTTGTCCAGTTTTCTTTCTTGGGCTTTAGTTAACGGTAACGATTGCAGCTCTGCCTCGATGCTTTCCCAGATGGTTTGGATCATCTGTAATCGATCCGGAACGCTGACCGCTTCCAAGTTGGCTGGTAATTCCGGCAATGAGTCCTGACTTTGGTCGATATTTTCAATGTCTCCTCGAAATCTTTTGCGGAAGAACATGGCAAAAATGGGATCACCCAGACCCTTGTATTCGGATGAGGCGTCTCCGGCTCGGATGAGGTCGGCATAGACCAGTTTTTCCAGACGGTCTTCCAGGTCTTCATCGCTGATGGTCAGGTTCAGGTCCGCTTTGATTTGGTGTCGCGTGCGGACCGTGTCACCGTGGCGAGCCAGGTATAGAACCACCTTCTTGGCGATTCGGTCGTTGACCCTTGCAAAAGCCGTATGGATATATTCCTGCCACATGGAGGTGATGTCGCCGCCTTGGGTGATTTCGAAATCCAGGGCGCGTCGAATGCCGGGTCTTGTGGTCAGGTCCAAATCGGGACAGGAGCTTTGGAACAGGGCGGCGATGTAGTAGGGATCGTTGTCACAGACCTCGGCCAGGTAGGTTGTGCTTTCGTCAGTCACGGGCACGCGATGGACGGTTGCGTATTTATTGACGCAGGCGACGGCCTCGTCCACGGGGAGGTTGGCCAGGTAGATCTTGCGGTAACGGCCTACCATGTGGTCCACGATCTTGCTCAGCCAACCGATGTAACTGCCCGTGATGATCTGAGGAGCGACCTTGCTGGAACCCGTTTCCTGGTAGAAGGTGGCCAGGTGGTGTTTGGTCGTATAGCTATCGTCGGTGTAGACGAACTGGTTGAGAAACTGGAACTCGTCGATAATCTGGATGATCCGTTCATCTTTGCGGTCGGCAATCGTATGCGCACCCTCACGCGCCAATCGCCAGGCGGCGTGATGGTCCCCTTTTTCCAGATGATCCTCCATGGCGTTGAAGAGATCGCGCAATACCGCGTCATCCTGTACCAGTTTTCTCAGGGCATCAGCTTCGAGGGGCGTTTTCCCGATGTACTCCGGCTTGCGATGTTTGAAGCCGAGGTATTGACTGAGGAGGGTGTGCAAAAACAAACGAGAATAGGCCGCGGTCGTGGTTTGGCCCTCGGGAACCCGAAAATAGAAGGGAATCACGCGCGGATTGTTTCGGGTATACAGAATGTTGTAGAGCCGTTGCACCAGGGCTGTCTTGCCGCGACGTTTTCTGGCCAGGATGACGTGCGACTGACCCAATTCTCCTTCGACGCGCTCGACCCAGGTCATCCAGTAGGCCAGTTCTTGACCGCGACCGGTGAACAGGGCCGGGTTGCCGATTTCTTCCCGTAGGGCAATGGTTAACGGAACCGGTTCGCGCACC
>JASJCB010000381.1 GCA_030066195.1 Acidobacteriota bacterium | reverse complement strand
TACATCGGGGTTTCACGTCGGTATATTGCGGCCTTCGGATGTTCTTCCTAAACCATGCCGGAATTTTTGTCCCTCCTGCGCGAACAAACGCCCGCCGCGCTAATAAGCACCCTCCTGTAACTTCCGCCGCCCTTGTTCCATCCTCAGTCTATCTATGCGGGCGCTTGTTCACGCTACTTTTGGGGCGCTTGTTCACGTCGGACAAATTAAAACGTCGGCAACGGTAGTGAGCGTGGGCCGAAGGCGAGATTACACCGGGGTTTCACGTCGGTATATTGCGGCCTTCGGATGTTCTTCCTTAATCTTGCCGAGATCTTTGTTCCTCCTGCGCGAACAAACGCCCGCCGCGCCTATAAGCACCCCCCTGTAACTTCCGCCGCCCTTGTCCCATCCTCAGTCTATCTATGCGGGCGCTTGTTCACGCTACTTCTGTACAATCCGGTCAGTCTTGCCGCGATCTCCGGCGGTAATGGTTCCGCTTCTTCTTGTCGTCTCAAGATTTTGCCCGCTTGGATGTTCGGCGATGGGTCGCCGCGTCTTCCTGTGAACGGCCAGGTTCGGTATTCCTCGCTGAGCGGTGTGCTCAGATCAAGGAACCGGGTCAGGTCCTCCAGAACCCGGTTTGTATCGTTGACCAGTTCGTCGTAGGTGGTGAAGAACCAGTCTCGATTCAGTATCTCCGCGTAATCGATCAAGGCTTGCAGGCGTTCTTCGTATGCAGCAATTGCCCGGTCTTGGGGCCAGTCTCCGTAGATGGGCTGGAAGGTGCGGACCATGCTTTGGACGGTTGGTTCAGGGCGCCGGACCAGCATGACCAGTTTGACTTCCGGTCGGTTCAGCAATTCGGGCTCGGGTAGGAAGCGCGTGTGGTTGACCTGATCCATCACATACATGGGTTGCCCGCGAATCAAGCGGTTTTCCCTGTAGATGTCCAG
Source organism: Acidobacteriota bacterium (assembly GCA_030066195.1). Classification (GTDB taxonomy): domain Bacteria; phylum Acidobacteriota; class Holophagae; order Acanthopleuribacterales; family Acanthopleuribacteraceae; genus JASJCB01. Next base: position 5,649 of record JASJCB010000381.1, on the reverse strand, counting down.
GGCCAGGTCGGTGAAATCCTCAACCGTTCGGTAGATCTTGTTGCGTTCACCCGCCCCGAGGATTTGGGGATGACTCATCAACAGGTGGGCCAACAGGGTTGACCCCGAACGCATGTGGGCGGCCAGGATGATGGTCGTGGGCGGACGGCGCCGCAACAGACACCGGTGGTAGGCGGTCACCGCTTTTTTCAGCGTTTTTCTGATCGGTCCCGGCAGTTTCATCTCAGCCCAGGTTGGTTTTCATGATGATCTGGTGCGGCCCGTCGGGAATGCGCTCCAGGTCGAAGGTATCGCCCTCCGGTCCCGGAAACCCGGCCAAATAGTCATCGATCGCGGCAAGGTCCTGAGGTGTCAAGACCAGATCTGCCGTGCGCAGGTTACTGGTCAGGTGGGCCGCGCTTCGAGCACCGACGATGATCGCGCCCACCCGGTCCCGGTTCAGCACCCAGGCGCCCGCCACGTTGGCGATGCTGCATCCGTGACGGTCGGCGATGGTACGCAGAAGGCGAAGCAGGTCGCTGTAGGCCTGCCAGCCGCCGAATTCCTCGATGATCAGGCGGTATTTTACCAGGGACCGGTTCTCGAAAGGCGGCTTGGGTTCGGCGCGATCGAGCCAGCGGTCGGTAAGGAAGCCGCCGGCCAGGGAGCCGTAACAATACATGACCATGTCATGCTCGCGACAGAGATCCACCATATTGGTTTCCGGCCTACGGTCCAGGAGGGAAAATTGTACTTGATGGCTTGCGATGCGGATACCGGCCTCGCAAATCTCGCGCAGGCGCGCGGCGTTGAAATTGGTGGCGCCCAACGCTTGAATCTTGCCCTGATGCTGTAACTCGGCCAGCCAACCCGCGGCTTCCACGTAACCCGGCACATCATAGTCCCACCAATGGAACTGAACCAGGTCCAGGGTTTCCACACCCAGCCGTTGCAGGGACCGGTCGATGGTCGCCGTCACATCCTCGCGGCGCAGAGACTTCAACTGGTTCAGGTTGGGCACATATTTGGTGTGGATGCGGATTTTATCGGTTTCCTCCTGACCGTAGCGTGCTTTGTACATCTTGAGGAAACGACCGAACAACGCCTCCACGCCGGTGTAGATATCGGCGCAATCGAAGGCGGTCAGACCGGAGCGCGCCATTTGCATCAGGTCCTCGATCATTTCTATTTCATCCCAGTCGGCGCCGTGCCCTGCCGACAGTTGCCAGCCGCCGTTGATAATTCGCGGCAATGGTTTCAGGGTCATAGATCATCCTCGGGTAAAGGCACCACGGTGGTTTCGGAATGGCGGAATGTACTGGTGCCGATCCGGGTAATGCGGAAGCGAGCGCCGCAATTCGGGTCGGGGCAGGCAATCTCCGCATCCGTGGTCATCCAATCCGTTTTTTGCGTGGGCCGTTGCTTGGCGGGGAGTAACGGAATCAGGGCGGCCAAAGCGTACATGGAAAACGGCTCTCCCGTCGGGAAGAACAGGTTCTCGCCCCGGGCTTCAAAATAATTCCCGGCCTTGTGGCCGCAAACAAAGGAGTCGGCCCGGCCGATTACCTCGATGCGCAAATTGTATAATTGAAATTCATCGTTGCGGTCGGACATCTTCCCACTCTATTCAGCGATGCGAGCAATAGTATAACATCCTGAAAACCCCGCTAAACCTCTTCATCCTCATCTTCATCTTCCCGGTTGGGATCGGTTACCGCGTTGGATCGGTGCCTGCCGATGATCGGCCTTTCGATGATCGCGTTGGAACGCTTGCGGCCCTTGGGTTGCTCTTCAACTTCCTCGTCATCCATTTCCAAATCGTCGTCTGAATTGAGGGCTTCCAGCTCCTCGCGCTTCTTCTTGTCGATCTCGTCCTGGTTTTTGAACTTGGACCAGACATTGCGATCCATCCAACCCGGTTTGTAACCCTTCAGCTTCTTCTTTTTCTTATCGGCCAGGGCCCGTCGTTTGCGGCCGTAATCGCGGAAGCCCTTGCCCAACTTGTAAGCGCCGACACCCAGCATCAGACCCGCGCCCACCGCCATGCCGACGGGACCGAACATGGAAGCGGCCATACCCATGGCCGCGACGCCTTTGGTGGCCATGTCCCCTTTGCCTTTTTTCTTTTTATCCGCGCCTTCGCCGCCGGCGCCGCTGCCGCCTCCTGAACCGCCTGATCCGCCGCGAATATTTTTGAGGGCGGCATCGAGGTGGCCTTCTACCAGTTCCCTGGTTTCGTCTTGCCGGGCTTTTTCCAGGGCTTTTTTCTTTTTCGGCGTCAGGTCCTCATCGTCAGGCACCTTTTCGGCCTTGTCGCTCTCCTTCAGGCCCTTGACGGCGGCATCCAGGTGACTGGAGACCACGCGCTTGGAGAACTTGGCCTGGATGGCGGCCAGCCGTGCGGTTCGATGACCGGAGACACCGCTGACCCGCACGATTTCGCCCCGAGCCGCCCTGGCGCCCAACACATCCGCCTCGTGCTCCAAATGGTCCTGGCTGTTGATGGGCAGGCCCTGTCCCTGCGGTACGGCAACCCGTCCGGCCCGCTGTTGCACCACGTGGGTCAACTCGTGCCCTAACAGCGCCTGACCTTGCGGCGTGCCGGGCTGGTATTTTCCCGGCGCAAAATGGATATCGGCGCCCTGGGTGTAGGCGGTGGCGCCGATAGAAGGCGCGGCTTCACCCTCGTGAACGCGCACATCTGAGAATGACTGACCGAAGGCGTGCTCCATCTTGCCGCGCACATCGTCGTCCAGGGAGCGACCGGGCCCGGAAGCCATTGAACGCAATTTATCGACCGCTTCGCCGTCGCCGTTTTTGGGTAGATCGCCGGCGTTGGACTGAGCATGCCGCTGCATGACGGCCAGAATAGAGTCGCGGTTCTGGGAAGGTTCGGGCGCCTCATCGGGCTCCGTTTGCTCATCGACGGAACGTTGCAAAACGACATGGGCCGGGCGACCGGGCGGCGGTTCCAGGCGAAAGGCATCGGACGGCGGTTCGATATCGAAATCGTCGATGGAATGCCGGGGCTCGGGCGGCAGGTGACTGGGGACGCCGCGAACCTCTTCCTTTTCCTGTTCGCGCTCCAACTCCTGATGCTCGGCTTGCTTGCCGGCGTCGCTTGACTGGTTGGCGTTGGCCTGGGTTGCCTGCGCTTGAGCGCCCATGCTGTCCTCATTCAAACGGGTATCGGGTAGGATCAGTCGGCCATTATAACACGGGCGCCCCTTATGTGTTTTCAATTAAAGGAATTCCGAATGCGCTGATCAGGAAATCAAAAGGCGGCCCGGGGTTGTCCGCCGGGGACATCTTCCGAGGTTTGCGAGGATGTGGCCCCGGCGGGCTGAAAAAAGCAGGGCAAAAAACCCTGCCCCAAGGGCCGGGTTCCCAGATGTGTTTTTACCAGAGGCAACCGGAAGTGCTGTAAGTAACGATGTACCAACTATATTGAGGGGTGATGTAATAACAGTCCACGAAACCGTAAGCACGGAATTCACAGGCATAGTTGGAATCGGCCCCAAGATAATCGGGGCAGCAACCGCCGCAGCCATTGTCCGTGAACTGAGGACCGGCCATCAGGAGTTGGGAAAATCCCAACGTCATCACGCCAAGCAAAGAAAGAGTCAAAAGGAACTTTTTAATCATGTGATTCACCTTTTTCAGAATTGAGTTGATTGATAGCATTACACCTCAGGCATGAGTTGTTATCATGATTTATAGTCACGAGATGCGCGCTATTTACCCAAAGCATAGTACAGTCGTTTACCTCAGTCAATCTAATTGGTGGAGCCCTCGGCGGTGTACGATCCATACCACCATGTGGTTATATCCAATAGACCGGGGTTGTCCGCCGGAACAGGCAAGCGAACTGCTACGCCAGGTAACCCACCAAGCGGAACAAGTCCGGACGCGGCTAAATCGAAAGTGGGCAGTTTTGACGACCTGCATTTGCCTGATTACCAGCCTATGCGTGAGCGCTTTGTTCATCTAGGCAACCGGCAGGCCCCACCGGAGGAACGGGCCGTGATTTGTTCCCTTTTTGATGACCGTTGGGACAGGATCACCGAACAGGCACACCCGCACGACCCCACCCGCCAGGAGGTCGCCCGGTTCCTGGCCGCAACGGGGTGCCTTGAGTACGAAATAGCCCTACGGGACCGATTGCACCAACTGGAAACCCACGCCCTAACCGGTACTGATATCTTGGATCACCTGGGGTGGCTGAAGCGGGAAAACGCCCGTGGTGCGGCGGTCTTCATCAAGCCGGAACGGCATTGGATTTTGGTTGACAACATCAGCCCGGAAGGCGTGGCCAGTCTACGGGATGAAGGCTTTGAGCCGTGCCTCACCGTGCATAAGGGCTACGACGTGCAAACCTGGGTCGAACTACCGAGAGGAAGGTATACCGACGCGGAGACCGATTCCATCCGGCGGGAGTTCCAACGGCGATTCGGCCAAAGCCCATACCCGGAGCTTGACAGCTACAGCAGGTTGCCGGGCTTCACCAATTCCAGCAACCTGGACGCCGACCCGAGACGGCGCTATACCCGCATCATGGGCATCATCCCAAAAATCACCGCCCGGGCCCGCCAACTGGCTGCCATGGCCGAGGAACAGGCCGACAAGCAACGGCACCAGCCAACACCGGAGCGCGAACCCAGGCAGGATGAGCCGATCAAGACACGATCCAGAAGAAACCCACGAACGCCCCGAAATCCCTACGGCCCCTGACCGTGGGTATCCTGGCCAGTGCGGCCGGTCTGGCCTACAGCAACCGCCCCAAACCAGTAGACGGGAAGGAGAAGGACGAGGACGACGAAGAGAAGAAGCGGGAACAGGAAGTGGTGAAGCGACCGAACGACCGTGGCTTTGGCCGGTGAGTTGGGAAAGCGCTACTCAGACCTTTGGCCAAACCGTTCCTTGTAGTAAGGCGCAAAGGCCTTCATGCGGATGATCCAAAAGCCCATCACCTTTTTGGCCCCCATGACTTCCCAGGCATCTTGACCCTGAGCCTGAAGCGCTTCGACTTCCTTTTTGATCACCCTGGAATCAATCCCCAGGAGATCGGTAATGTCTCTCAGGCGGAAGAGGGATTCCCGTGGAAGCAGATCGGCCCGTGTCCAAGCGTCATCAACACGACTGATCTCCATTTCATCGGGTGCGAACGTTGTTTCGCCAGCAAGCGCGGCTTTCCAGCGATGACCGAACCAGCCCACAAGGCGGACCTGAAACGCCAAATAGACGACACCATCACCCTTTTCTGGAAAACCGTGGCGTTTGGCGAATGCCCTAAAGACAATGCGGGCCCGTTCTTTTTCTTCTTTGGTGCCGGTAACGGGTATGAGACTGGGGGCATAGACAATGTCATCCTCAAGCGATTTGAGAAAAGAGAGATATTTGGCAATAGACATCAGGGTTCCTCCGGGGGGGGTAGGTGGCAGGTTGATAAGTCTCAGATTCGGCAGGGGAACGGGGTTAACGATTTGGAAAACGCAGGAGATGTTATCCTTTTGTCCCTTCAGTACCCCTAATTCGGGATGTGCCGCCACCAGAGCTTCAAACTCATCGCTAGTGATCTGAACAAGAACCCCTTTATGGACACAGTCCCCTGACGGCAAACGAAACGTCGTAGGCTTGGCGCATGAGATCAGAAGCAAGGTGCACGGCAGA
>JASJCB010000198.1 GCA_030066195.1 Acidobacteriota bacterium | reverse complement strand
CGTGACCCACGCCGCGGCGCCGGATGTGACGCCGAATTGGGCGCCCGCAACAGCTGCAATGACACTAAGGCTCAGCAGCAAGTAGGTTTTTTTGATGATGGAAGACCTCGCGCCCGTCAGGCTGGTCTGTCCGAAAAGTTTTTCACCGGTCGAGAGGGGTTGACCGTAGCTCATTACAATCTCCTTAAAGTAAAGATCGTCGTCATAACGCGGACATTATAACGCAAAACAAGGCCCCTTGCGTACGCTGTCCGCTCTCTGGACCTACCGCCCCCCAATTTCCGGATATTATACGATATTCGGCTCAATCTGGTTGCATATTCAGCGCGAGCCGCTACCTTCCACTTTATGGGGCTTAAACTTCTTCGATACAGGGAATCGCTTCGCACAGCGGGGAAAAACAAGCGTGGCGGAGATGCAGCTGACGATGGAGAAAACGCCCGTCGTCAGGTTTGGTAAAGGAGATTCAATAGCGGCTGTTGCGCTCTATTTCACGGCGTATTTCTCCCGGCGTCATGTAGAAGGCGTCCAGCCAGGAATTGCCTATATCGCTGCCGCCGCGCAATTCCAAGGCCCACTGATGCAACTGCCAACCCAGGCCGTGGTCAATGGCGCGCTGATCGGTCCGTCGTTCGAAGCGGGCGCGCTGCTTGGGGTTGAGCAGATTCAAGCCCATGCCGATGATACCGAAGACATTTTTGCGGTGATAGTGTACCGTATGCGCCAATTCATGGCCGATCAGACCGATCCTGGCGTCGAACGACTGGTTTTTGGCAACGGCCTTGGAAGCACCCCAAGAATCGGTTTCGCTGATAGTCACCAGGTAGCGGCGCTTATCGCGTGGGAAGAACAGACTGTAGATTCGAGGCCGCGAGGTAGCCGGGACACGGTTCATGGTCAGTTTGAAATTGATATGCGCCCGCGCCAGCTCCGGGTAATGGGATAGGGCCAATAAAATCTCCAACTCGTACCGCTTGGGTATTTTCTTATTCTGACCGAATGCGGCGCGCAATTCCTCGAGGCGAGGTTCCCAGCTTTCTCGCGCGTAATTGCGCGCGGGCTCCCTCCTGGCGACCAGATTCATCCCGGCATCGGGATGCAGGGGAAACAGGAATAGCACCCAACCCATTGTCAGCATAGCGGCTTCTCCAATTTTTTATCAACGAACCAACCGCGATATTCTACCACGGGTAGGCTGCCTATGAGAATCTACGAAAAGAACCCCGGCACGGCTTCATAAAAACCGAATCGAGTGCGATCGAGGAGGCCTTTACCGGGTTGTTCCGCTTACCTGCGAAGCATTTTCCCCAATTATCAACAAAAGACTTTCAACAGAAACAGCAATCGTTTCATTTCCAGCACAAAGCCTCTACGCCCTGGGCCTTCTGTTCTACGAACTAATGACCGCGGGTTTGAGCCGGGGCAGCCGACAAGGCAGAAACATGACCGAGGTGCGCGGCGAGGTAGCGGCAATTCTGGCAGGTCACCGGGATTTGCAACCGGCAGTCTGGGGTTTGTTCTGTCGCTGCCTGGAGCCGGAACCGGCAGACCGCCTGGACGCCGCCCGAGCCGCCGGTTTACTACGCGGTTTGGGTTCGTGATAGAGGCCGCGGGTCTTCATCCGATCAAGAGGCCTAGCACTGATCCAGGCCGGGTAAAAGGGTTGCGTCACAAGCTAGGATGCCCTCGGCATCGAGACGATCGACCTGATCGCGTGTGAAGGCGTGTTCGCTGTAGAGCATGAAGAGGGTGGCGCCCGGTAATCGCTTTTCCAGTAATTTCTTTTTAGCGATATATTCGGTAACCTGGGCGGCGCCCACCTTGCGTTTCCAGTCTTTAACTTCAACAGCCAGATTGGGCCGACCGGGTTCGGCGGCCTCGGCATAGAGGTCGATTTCCAGTCGCTTATTCAGTTCCCAATGCTCGCTACGCTTGCGGATGGTGCTGAAAGGCCCTAGATCGGGTAGGTTTTCGGTATCGGCAAGTGTGAGTTCAGCAGCATTGAGACGGGCCGGGCCGACTTGGCCCAGGTAGTAGCGAACCTTGTGCTCAGCGGCCAGGCCGACCGCGTTGCTGTACTTACCCTTTAGGGTTTGGTACTTTTGCTCGAATTCTTCTTCGATTTTCGACGCGTCGACGGCCGCGATCTCGTCCTCATAGATTTTGCGGAAGACCAGGGCAAAGATGTCATCGCCCAAACCTTTGTATTTGGACATACTGCTGCCGCGACCGATGATATCGGCCTTGACCAGTTTCTCCATGCGATCTTCCAACTCCATATCGTTTATTTCCAGATCAAGGAGGTCCTTGAGTTCTCCACGACGAAACTCCCGGTCCTGGTTTTTGGCCAGGTAGAGCACGATTTTCTTGGCATTGACATCATTGATGCGCTTGAAGGCGCTGAAGATATATTCGCCCCACATTTTGGAGATCTCGCCGAACTCATTGCCCACGCGGGTTTCATAGGTCATAACCTCACGCGCAACCTCGGGGGTGATGTGTTCCTCTCTTACCGGGCTCTGGAAGATGCGAGAGATATAAAAGGGATCGTTATGACATAGGCGCGCGATGTAAGCCGCGTCTTCGCTTGTAACAAGACATCGATAGAAATGGGCATAGTTATAGATGGTGGCAACAGATTCATCATCCGGCAGAGCATGCATATAGAAACTGGTGTAGCGGCCGACCATCTTGCGAATGATACTGTCCAACCAACCCACATAACTGCCGGAAATGATCTGGGGCGATATCTTGCTTTCACCGGTCGATTGATAGGCGCCGCATAAAGGCTTTTTTTCCCTGCCGTCATAAATGTACTGGTCCATGAACTGGAATTCATCGATAATCTGAATGATGCGCTCATCTTTTTTATGCGAGATGGTGGCGCCTAATTCTCGCGTTTTTACCCATGCCAGGTCGATACTCTCAGCGCTCAAGCGACGCATCTGTTTCACGTTCTCTGCAAGAACGGGGTCCTCGGCACACATTTCTTCAAGTACTTCCAATGAGATGCCGGCATCCAAGGGGTCGGTCAATCTTTTTTTGAAGGAAAGGTATTGAGTGATGAGTGTCTTGTAAAATTGGAGAGTAAACGCACGGAAATCAGTCTTTTGCTCAGGTATGCGAAAGTAGAAAGGGATGATCTTCTCATCACCGCGAGTGTAAAGCACATTGTAGAAACGTTGCAAGAAGGCGGTCTTCCCACGACGTTTCCTGGCCAGGATGCATTGAGAAGGGCCGATCTCCCGCTTGACCAGATCCACCCATTTCAGAAAATACTTCATTTCCCGAGACCGTCCGGTGAACAGATCCACGGGGCCGATATCTTCTTTTAAAGGCGTCATCAATTCAGGCAGTTGCATCGAACCTCCCGGTCAAGTTCTATTTTAACCTGAAACGGGATGGATCTTTGCAACTTCGTCCGCAAGCGCCCGCTAGTTGATCATCTTGGTGATATCCACGATCTTCTTGCGCAGGGCAAAGACGATGGTGTCCAAAGCGATGGTTTCCGGGTAGTTGAAGCGGGCCTTCATATTGTTGATGATGTTCTCTACCAAACCGCGGATCTCGACCGGATAGGTCTTGTACTGGGTCAGGTTGTTTTTGCGCTGGAAGAAGGCGTCGCGGAGCAGTTCCGCGTTGATGCCCTCTACGGTGCGTCGGTGCGACAACAACTTTGCGTAGAGCGTGTGGAAGCAGACCAGCAGGTTGTCATTGCGCGAGTTGAGGACGTTTTTACCCTCAGCGATGCTGATCTCGCCCTTGCTCTGCATCTCCAGGAACTTCTGGGCGATCTCACGGCGGTACTGGACCGGGTCGCGGTTGGGCGCCACGGCTTTTTCGATACTGGCCATGAAGGCGGTGTCCGGTTTATCGACCTTCTCGCCCGTGGTGGGGTGAATGAAGGTGAATTTGGGCACCATGATGTGAGCAAACGCCTTGTTGTCGATGGCATTGGCCAGCAGGGCATATTGCAGGTAGCGGCGCAAGTCAGTTTCAATTTGCACCGGGTCGCGATCCACCGTGGCTTCCGTAATTTCCCGTTCGATGGTTTTATAGTAGAGATACTGTACGACCTTCACCAGACCGGAGAAGTCGCCGTAGGAACCCTCACCGGGCCCCAGTTGCATCTCGCCGATTTTGCGAACGCGGGCGGGCGGCGGGCCGTCTTTCTTATAGCGGCCGTCCACATGCAGCCAGTGGTGCAGTTCGGGGCCCTCGCGGATCATGCGTTTCAACTGGCTGAGAAAGGTACCCACGTGAATCTTACGGCCGTCGCTGTGGCTGACCGTGTTGCGCATGATATTTTGCAACTGGCGCACCGAGATGCCCGTACGGCCCTCGAAGGGATAGTGCTCCTTCCAAAGCTCGCGCATAAAGGCATCGTCGATCAGCGATAACTCGTCGTTGGTAAACAAGCCCGAGGCGTGTAGGGTAATGGACTCGGGATGACGCTCGATTAAAGGGGTCAGTTGGTCAGGGTCGTTCAGGTCCAGACCGAGCTTCATGGCCTCGTTGCGGAAGCCGTGCCAGTGCGGAATCTTTTGGATGGTGTGGATGGGCTCCTCGGACTGGTAAGCGTAAATAAACAGTTTTTGTTCCGGCGAGATGCGAAGATAGAGATCCCGCTTCCGCTGACTCCAGTTCTCAGGAAATTTCTTGCGCCCGGGTGGTAATAGCCTGGTGAGCACAGCGTAGTTGGCGGCAACGCGCAGCAGGTTGGGGTCTACCTCGTACTCTTCCCGCATAATGGCCATATCCCGCTTCAGAATGTCCATTTCCGAGTTGGCGTCCAACAGATAATTGACCGGCACCTTTTCGATGCGGTCCAACAGTTTGGAGGAGGTCAACCGGCCTTCCAGGCGTTCCATTTCCTCTATATTGGTGGTGACAATCACGGAGGTGTCGATGGATGCCTGAGTGGCGTCCACGGAAGCCTTGCCGCTGCCCAACAACATCAGCAGGGGTCGGTAATCGGATTCGGAGGTACGGTCGTCGCCGCTGAAGCCGTCGTGGATGTGCAGGATGCCGCGGTTGGAGGCGACCATGGCGCCCTCGTACAGGTAGACTGTGAAGCCGGGGAGATGGTAGTTGAGGATGGCCTTGTCCTCGGGGCCGATATCCAGGTTGCGGCGGCGGATTTTCAACTCGCGCATATCATCGATATTGGAAATACCTTGGGCCTGGCCTGCCGAGAAGACAATTTCCTCGATGCGTACATAGTCCTCGAAGATATTGAACAGGCTTTTACCCCGGTTGCGGGGATTCTGCAACAGCCCCTCGATGATGTTGATGCTGTTCTTATCCAAACTGGCGTTTTGGTAATAAGTCGGAATAGACACCTTGTGATCGCGGCCCGCGCAAGCCCATTCAAACAATTCCTGGCGTGGACGTAACGGTTGATCGCCCGCCAGCACCACCGGGAACAGCAGGACCGGGTTATGCCGAAAGGGACTCCAAAATTCCAGTGTTCGCAAGCCGTCCTCACTCTTGAACTCGAAGAAAAAGGAGTACAGCTTGACCGATTTCTGTTTGGAGTACTCCTCCAAGGCATGACTCATCAAGTCGATAATATTGGTCTTGCCGGACGCGGGCGGCCCGATGAGCACCAGGCCGCGATTGGGGCCGGCTTCCTTACCGGCCGAGGTAATGCTGTCAACCAGATGTTTGATGGCAAACTCCTGGCCGAATACCGCGTTGGTGCCGTTGTTGAACTCGTCTTTGAAGATGTCGTAACTGATGACCGGCTCGCCGCTACGTACCACGATTTTGAAGCCGAAATGCTTGATGGCGCTTGCCAGCAAGGTTGGCGAGGTGTGCAGATATCCTTCTGGATTGGCAATAAACTCCTCGACAAATTCGGAGAATTGCAAAGTCCGGTTCCGGGAATAACCCAGCACGCCTCTGATATCATGATTGGTCATCTGACACCCCTGATCTCAGTCTACCGCACACACCCTCTTCACTACGAAATATGTGCGCACTTCATTCAAAAATCAATGGTTTCTTGCCTTCCATCATCCGTTCAACCACGGTTTCGAAAGCCAGCTCACGTATTCGCTTTTCTCGTTGCCTGCCGCCGCTGTACTGGTACAGCGTGTTTCGCGAGATGAGGGTCACCCCGCCCTTCCAAATCATATTGAGGTTTTTGAGCGTGGGCTGAATCCAATTGCTGCGCAACCGCCGTCCGTCGTCGCGGTGGTAGAGCAGTAAGCCGCCGTCCTCGAAATCGGCGTCGATGACATAGATACGCGGCCGGTAGTAATGGGTAAAAAACGACAACATCTCTTTTTTGATCGGTCTGGGATCCAACCAGACCCAATTGCTGTCTTCCTTGATCACTTCCCGCTTGGAGATGCCCAGGCGAACGAACTCGCGCTGGTGGATGCGGTTGAGATGAAATTCGTGAATCAGTTCCGGTGTGAGGAAACGTCGTAGGAACTCATAGTCCGTCACGGTTTTGACCAGGTGGCGCATGGTGTGAATGGGCTCCGAGCCGTCCCCCCTGTCCCATTCCTGCTTCACCTTCTGGTCGGTTTCCTCCTGGAATTCCAGGCTGATCTTGCCTTTCTTGATGGCGTCTTCCAAATAGACCCACATATGGAAGCCCAGGTGGTAGGGATTGCGCTTGTAATAGGGCCTGGGATAGCACACGCCGGAGAAGGTCTTGCAGTAATCGATGATCCCCTTACACGACTTCTCGCGGAATAACTCCATCATGATTTTCTTTTCCCAGTACATGGCCCAGCCCTCGTTCATGATCTGGGTGCGCATGACGAAGTCGCTGGGGGCATGAATGATGTATTGGTATTCCAGGATGTTCTTCTCGGCCTTGGTGGTGGGGGCAAATTCCTTCAGGAAACCCAGCACATCCTGACAAGGCGCCCGCAACCGATAGCCGCGCCGGCTTAAGGTCTCTTGACGCAGCTTGGTTTTCAATTCCAACTCGAAAGGGCTGGACTTTTGCGTGGGCCGCAGGAGGGAATCCATGGTCGAGGAGAACGGTGACAGGGGTTTGGGAGCCTCCGCCTTTTCTTCTCTTTTGCGCTTGGTGCGAGTCCCCGTCCGGCGGTCGGTTTCTACCGAGTGTTCCAGGCTGTACTGGGAGTTGGGCGCGATCAGCGGCAGGGCCGATTCCACCGCGTTCCAATAATTCAGATAGCTCTTTTCCCCCATCTGCTGCCGACTCCGGTTGACCTTCTTGACCATCCACATCACGTATTCCGTGCGATCGTCGGTAGAATCCTGTAACACGTTCAGTTCGCTGAACTCGCAGTGGCCGTAGACGTGCGCAATCACCGTGGCCTGGGTCATCGCCGAGTTGGTATTGTTCAGGTAGGCATAGGACGGCCGACCGGTTTGCACCACCTCGTAATACAACGAAGACTCCATGCCCTCCTTGATGCGGTACTTTTTGCTCAGCATGCGCTTGCCTTCCCAAATATTGATGGGACTGACCGGGTAGACCCGTTTCTCCAACAGCGAGGCAAACTCCATGCTGTCCAATATGTAGAAACGGCACTCGGGCAGGGTCATGCCGAATACATCGGCATAGTGAAGGCAGCGTTCTTCCAGGTATTTGAGTTCAGGATCGGAGTGAATCATTCTCATGGTACGGCCCCGAATAAGGTCTTGATGACGTTGATCGTTTCCTTGTTGTGTTTCAGTTCGTCGATACGAATGATGCGATCGTTCTTGAAGCGCGCGCTCACCTTGGAGTTAAGATGACTGGACCGGCTGGGCTGCACCTCGACGATGCCGATCCGGTTGAAGATGGGCCGCATCACTTCCAGCAGATCCACGATCTGCTTGGCGTCGTCGGCGAACAACTCGCCGTCTCCGAAATAAAAACCGTAGAAGTTGGTAGACGCCGTATCGTATTCGTTGATCGTAATCTGGTTGACCAGGTCGAAGACGATGGCCGCTCGGGTACCGCCCACATTACTGACGCGATAGAAGTCCTCGGGCATGACCTCGCGGGCTTCCATGTCGTGAACGAAGAAGCGGTGTTCCACATTGTTGTGTCCGTAGTTGTAGTCCAGCCAGTTGTGGATGAACTTGACGATGCGTTTCTCCAATTCCAAGCGCTCACCGTAGGTGGAATAGGAGATATCGCCCATGTAGTAGACCACGGCGCGGTATTTGGGTTTCTCGATGCGTTCGGGCAGTTTGTAGCGTTTGTCGCGGCGTCGGATCTGGATCTCGAACTTGCCCTCGTTCGGGTCGTAGATGCCGTTGGCCACCGAGGTCTTCAAGGCGCGACGGAAGGTGCGTTTTTTGTCAAGAATGATCCCCAACTGACCGAAGGTTTTGAACTCGTAGGAGACTTCCTTGATCTTGCCTTTACCCTCTTTGCGCAGGTTGGGTAGCTCCAGGCGATTGGCGATCAGCTCCATGACCTTATCGAAGGGCAGGCTGAAACTCATCTTACCGCCGCCCGAGCCGGGACCGCTGCCGCCTCCGCCGCCGCCCTGCCCGTCGTCACCGTAGATGAAGCTGGGCGGTGTAATGTCGTCCATCTCCACAATGAGGTCCGAGCCTTGCGAGCCGAACTCCGTCAGATCGCCGTCGGTAATGATCCCGTCGATCAGATCTTGCAGTTGTTCATCGATATACTCGTTGAACGCGCCTTCGGACTCGTCCGAGGTAATCCGATCGCCGATGTCTGAAAAGATGCCGCTCATTCATTCACCTCAAGCCACGATGCTGGAGGCGTTGGCGGTGATGGTGAGCGCCTGGAACGCGCACTTACCGCAATAACCCTTGGTCTCCATCAGGTATTTGATGGTTTCGTTGAGTTGTTCCTGTTCCTTGGAATTCACGTTGGCCGCGCTGGTGCCGCTCTTGATCCAGCCCAACAGCTTCATGTTCTCACCCGATTTGAACTCGTTCTCGAAAACGTATTTCTTGACCGCATTCTGGTAGGACGGTTCGTCCTTCAACAACACGTCATAGCTCACCGAGGAGATGGCGTCCGACAGTTCCTTGCGGAAGACTTCCTTGTCGGGGATACCCAGGTATTGCTCGATGGTCTGCATGAATTTTTCGTCCGGTTTCACATCGGCTTGAGTCACGTCGTGTTTGACCGTGGTGTTGTGGGCGTAGGCGCGCACGTGATCGGTGTACTTCTTCCAAGTCGTCTCCAGCACCGAATCGTCGCGCAGAATAGCGGAGTAGACATCCGAGGCAATCTGACCGAAGATCCAGTGTTTGGCCAACGGCAGAATCTTTTCGGCATAATGACTCAGCTTCACCTTATTGGTGGCGAAAAGGTCCTTGACGGCCCGCTCGGCGCGCACGTAAAGGTCCAACGGAGTAGTACACGGGTTTTCCAACGCGATGGACGTCAACATGGCGTGATCACCGCTTTCCTCGCGCAGCTTCTTGATATTGGCCGCGTATTCGTTGATCTGGAAGTGCTCGGTGTTCTCGAAGACGTTTTGAATGAAGCGCGGGTCCAAACCGAAGGTGCCCTCGGTGGGTTTCACGAACTCGAACTCTTCCAAAATCATCTTGGCCATGTTGTTATCGACCCCGCTGTCGGCCCGGCCCGCGTAGATGAGGGCTTTTTGCAGCAACGACAGGTTGGGGTTTTGCTTGGATTCATACAAGCGGGACATGGAGGCCACCAGGCTGAGGAACTCCAGGCTGTGCGGCGCCGTGTGGCACATATGCTTGCGTTCCTTGTTCCAGCCGCGAGATTCGTTGCTGTAGGTGAAGCTATAGATGTTCTCTTCATCCTTGAAGTTCACCGACAGCGGCATCTCGATAAAAGTGGTCCGCGACCGCAACGCCTCGAACGATTCGTTGGCCATAAACATGTTGAACTCGTGGAAGTTGGTATGGCCGATGATCACGCCGTTGAAGGGGATGGGCGGTTGGCCCTCGGGTTTGAAGAAGCGGTCCTGCGTGGCGAACAACATTTCATATAAAAACTTGTCCGACAGCTTCAGGATCTCGTGAATCTCCACAAAACCATTGGCGCCCGCGCAAAGCTCGCCCTTGTAATCGTGTACCAGGGGATGCGATTCACTACCGAAACGCGGCAGCAAACTGTAATCGATATTACCCACCAGCGATCCGGCCTCCTGGCTTTTCTCGTCACGCGGCGTGTAGGAACCGATACCCGTTTTGGTGCGTGCATCGAAGATCAAACGCTTTACCTTCAAATGTTTCAACAAACCGTTGAAATCGACGCCCCTGGCCCGCATGAATTCCTCGATGACATACTGGGAATAAGGCGAGATGCGACCCTTGATGTCGATGCGGTAGCGATTGTCGTAATGGGGATGCGCTTCCAGAAAGTTGCGCATGGAATCCCCGTCCACGTGGTGATTCAATTCGTCGCAATAAGATTGGCGCGCGTGCTCGGGAATCACCTGTAACGGACGTTCGAAGATAGGGCTCTGAATGTAATAGACGCCGTCTTCTTCCAACAGCGCCCGGTCCTTCAGGCGCTCGTCCATGGTAGGCAACAATAGGGTGTAGGTGGCGCCCGCATCGGAAGCGGAATAGGAATGGAGCGCGGTTTTGATGCCGTCCATCGAACGGGATTTGGCCGAACCGGGCGGCCCCAGCAGAATCCAAAGACGTTTGGACGATTCCAGGCCGCGAGAGGCGTTGTCCACCTTCTCAACCACGTTTTCCTTGGCCTTCTGCTGACCGAAAACAATGAAAGGACCGACGATTTCGTTATCCTCAAAAAAGGCATAGCGATGCTTGACCGGCTTGCCGGGGGTGATGGCGTGCTCCACGCCCCGCGAAAGGATCATGTCGTGAAGCAGTTGGAAGGTATCCCGGGTGACCCAGGGCTTTTCCAATACCAGGTCCAGATAGGCATCGAAATCCAAAATCTTATGACTGTCATTCTTTTGCACCGAATCGGCAAGAATTTTCTCAAGCTTGTCCTTCATTACTCCATCCTATTCCCATTATGTTGCTTAGGCGCTGGTAAAATACGGCGACAACCATTAAAAGTTATACCACATATTACATTTTTATGCGGCTTCCCTTTCCTTTTTTCACAACGAGGTGGGTATCGTGCTTACATATTTACTGAACGGCATAAGCGCGTCAAGCTTAATGTAAAAAAGTGCAGAATATCGGCCCTGCCCGATACATGCGCCGGTCTTGGGCAAGATAAATCCAGGTATTGAGAACACCCATGATCCGGTTGACTTGGGAAACCACGTTAAATAAAGGGTAGGTCCGTTAACCGGTGCTCGGGTGTCCTAGCTGTAGGCAATCAGATTAAACGTCAGGTTCAAGTCCTCGGCAAAGTCTTCGCCGCTTTCCTTGATGTCTTCATCATCTTCCTGGTAGTACCAGTTGACGGTGACATCCTTATCCGATGCCGCGTACTCTTCCAAGATGTCGAAAATATCCAAAAGGCACTTCGATGAGGAACTGTTGAAGTAAAGCATTTTGAAATCGACTTGCAGGGGTATCTCCCCGTTTTCAGCGAAGGTGACGAGACTCTCAAGAACGGGTCGATAGAATTCCATCGCGTTTTCGGGATAACTTTCTCCCTCGATGCCCAGCTTGCCGCTTTCATGATCGAAATGGATAGCGGGCGTATCGATGGTTTTGGCGAGTTCCAGGTTGGGCAAGCTCATTCTCCTTTTGATACCTTGACGGTCAAGCGGAACAAGGTAGTTTGCGGATCACAGTCGAAAAACTCGAAGTCAAGAGGGTGGTCCGATTTCTTGGCCATTTCGATCAGACCCAGACCCGCCCCCTTGGTCGTTCGGTCCTCCCCCGAACGTCTGCGCTCCTTATATAACTTCCTTAGGCCCTCCTTGTCCAGTGATCTGAGGTGTTCCAGTTTTTCACGAATCTCCGCCACACGCTCTTTGGGCACGGGGTTGCCGGAACTCAAGGTATAGAATTCCGGTGTTTGCTGAATCATGAACAAGCCCACCCCGACTTGATTCTGGTCCCTTTCCAAGGAGTGATGGCGGATATTATGGGACATTTCGATAAACACCGAGAAGATATTGCGGATCTTCTTGCTACCACACAATGAACTGCGCAAGAAGGAACCCAGATCCACCATGGTCTCCTGGGATACAGCGCCCTTGTAGAACATCAGGATCTTCTGGTTGTCCAGCGTATGGTAGTTTTCGAAAAGCTGTCGTAGAAGCATATTCGTCCCTGCTTGACATTGGCACCATTATAAATGGGTTGACAGGGGAGATCAACACCATCGGGTTTACCGGCCCGAGTGATTATGAAAATTGTCCTCGATCGGAATGCCTATTCCATTATCTTGCATCATCACTGAAAATAACAGCCTAAAATGAAATAAACCTGTCCGGTTTCCGCATTAACCGAACCAATCCAAAGCCCGACCGGGATTGGTGCTTCCCTTATGACAATGAATTGTATATCCTGTTGAACAATCAGGCAAACCGCAAGGAAGCTGGATTTAGATGAGCAGAGCCGGAATGAAGAAACCTGAATCGAATAAATCACAAGCCGACAGCGGCTTGTTTGCCAAGGAACGCAACGTTCTGAAAAGGGCGGAAGCTTTCCTCAACGCGGAGCAACACGATCTTCAGGACGCGTTGGTGGAACTGAAAACCCTTACTCGCGATTACAAACGCCTGTTGCGTCAAACCCGCAACCTGACCCGCGTCAGCGATCGCAGCCAACACAAGTTACATACACTGGGTAACGAGTTGGACTATCAACTGGGCCGTCACGTGGGCAAGGAAATCAAGGACGACATCATGCGCGGCTGGGGAACCACGGAGGTTCGCAGCCAGTACCTGACCGTGATCTTCGTCGATATCCGCGGCTTCACCAGCTTTGCCGAAAACCGCAAGCCCGCCGAGGTGATTGCCTTCTTGAAGGCCTACTATGAATACAGTTTGGAAATCGTCCACAAGTACGGCGGTTTGGTGAAAAGCTTCATGGGCGACGGCGTGATGTTGGTTTTCGGTTACAACCAGGACGACCATACCTCCGACAATGCCATTCGCTGCTCGTTGGAGATCCTGGAGCGCCTTCCCGAGTTCAATAAATCCCAGGGAACCAACCTCCGGCTGGGCATCGGCCTGCATTCCGGACCCGCGGCGGTAGGCACCATCGGCACCCGTGAGCGGAGCGAGTTCGCCGTGATCGGCAATACGGTCAATATGGCCAGCCGCATCGAAAGTGAAACCAAATACAATAAAGTCCCCCTCCTGTTTACCAATGAGGTTCGCGAAATCCTACGCGAAAGCCCGCGTGAGCCGGTTTTTATCAAGACAATTACCCTGCGCGGCCAGGTAGGTACCGTGGATCTCTACTCTCTCGAAGGACTGGTCTGATGGTTTTATGCGCGTTCAACCATTCGGCTGCCTCGTTTGTCCTACCCGGTAGGGATTGACCTCTCGGTAGGCCGACCCTTTCGTCACGTCACATCGCCTTCCCAGGGTTGGGAAATCCTTCAACATCGAGGTGCCTTATGTTTGCTATGCTCTTTGCCCTGTTGGCCGTGGACCCGGTCGCCGTGGAAACCGTGCTCACCCTGGAGCCCCTGCCGGAGGAAGACGACCTCTTCTTCGAAAGGCCCGTGGATCTGGCCGTGGACGCCAGGGGCGGGATCTACGTGCTGGATATCGAAGCCAAGCGCGTTTTTATCTATGATAAGTCCGGCAGTTTCAAAAAAGCCTTCGGCAGTTCCGGCTCGGCGCCCGGCGAGTTTACCTTTTCCGGGCGGCGCGGTTCGGGAACCGGGTTCATTGCCGTTTACGGCGAGCGCCTTTATGTTTTTGACGGCGCCCGGCGGGAGATCAGCGTCTTCGGCCTGGCCGACCTGAAATTCCAAAAAGCCCTGCCCTTCAAGACGCAACGTTCGCGCACCAATGCCTTCTGGACCATCGACGAAAATACCTTCCTCTTCTATCAGCGCACCTTCACCGAGGCCGGCCCGCGCGAGGTGGTTCGCCTCCTGGACGGCGAGGGCAAGGAACTGGCCCTGTTGATGGAAAATGAAATCACCGGCTTTCGGCCCCGCGGTCGTCGCGGCCGGGGTCGACCCCGCGGTCCCATTACCATTACCGCTTTTTCGCCCTCCACGGTGGTGGGTTACGACGCCGTCAACCGCCGTATCATCGCGGGCTATTCCGAAACGGCCGGCTTCGGTATCTACGATGCCAAGGGCAAGAACACCAAAAACCTCAGCTTCAAGATTCCCCGCATGGAAGTCACCCAGACCGATAAAGAAGAGTACAACAGCCAGGAGCGTATGAAATCCGGCCGGCTGAAAGCGGAGTTCCCCGAACAGAAGCAGTTCTACCAACGGGTGATCTCTATCGGCAAAGAGGGCTTCCTGGTCTTCAACATCTCGCCCCTCTACCGCGACATCACCGGGTTCATGATCGACGAAAAGGGTCAGGTCAAGGCGCGTTTCAATTTCCATTGCGGCGAGAACGGCGACCTGTTGGGCGAATCCGGTCGGCTGTTTGCCATTCGGACCAATGAAGAAGGCGATTTCTCCATCGAGGAGATCGGCTTGAAGCCCAAGGGTTAGCGGTCTGGTACGGGACCCGCTCCGGCCGGTCCCGCTTCAGCCCATCTTTTCCTTGAGAACCTTGTAGCGCGTCCTGCCCACGGGCAACGTCGCACCGTCATCCAGGACCAGTTCGTAGCGCGAGCCCGTAAACGCCCGTAACTCCTTAACGCGGTTCATGTCCACGATATAGCTTTTGTGGACGCGCTCGAAGCACGCGGGCAACAGCGCGGAAATTTTTTCGAGGGACTTGGCGTGCAGTTCCGTCCTGCCGTCTTCCAGATGAAGTTCCGCGTAGGTATTGGCGCCCTTCAGGTAACGAATTTCGGCCAGGGGGATGAGCACCAAACCGGTATGCTTGCGCACCGACAGGTAACGCGCCGCGAAATCGGCGCGCCGCCCCGTATCGAAAAACCGGTCCAGCGCCTTCTTCAAACGTTCGGGGCCGAAAGGTTTTCCCAGAAAATCCAACACGCCGTGTTCAAACGCTTCCAAGGCGCGCTCGGTATGCGCCGAGATGACCACGGTGTGAAAGGATCGGGCCACGGCGCGTTTCAGGATGTCGAAACCGTCGCGGCCGTTCAGGTTCAGGTCCAGAAACAACAGGTCCACCGGATGCCGATCCAACCAGTCCTTTGCCTCGTCGAAGCTGCCGGCGGTTCGAATCCGGTCCACCCTGTCGCCCGCGACTTCCGTCAGCAGGCGTTGAATGCGGCGCGCAATGACGGCCTCGTCTTCCACGATCAAGACATTCACGACGATACCTCCTGAAGCGGGAAGCGGATGCGGGTCACCCAACCGTTCTCCAGCGGGCTCTCCTCCAGAGACCATCGGCCCGGAAAGGCTTCCTCCAACCTGGAGCGGATATATTTCAGCCCGGTGCCCTGGCCTTGTCCGCCGCCCGGTCGCGTTCCCAGGGTCGTCAGCGTGAAGCAGACGTCGCCTTCGAGCTGTTCGTTAACCAGTTCAAATCCCGGCGGTTCGCCGGCCGCGTGGGTGATGCCGTTTTCGATGAGCGTGTGCAACAGGGCGGGCGGAACCTGAACATTCTCCACGGCCAGGCTGCATTCTAGATCCAAATGCCAGTCCTTGCGGTAACTCATCACGGTCAGGTGCGCGCGACACAGGGCCAACTCCTCCTTAAGCGGGATCAGGGTGCGGTCGGCGATCCGGGCCAGGGTTCTCATTTCCTGCCCCAAGGCCTCGATCAGCCTGGATGCCGTGGGCGGGTCTTCCTCCATCCATTCCTGAACGGCCGTCAGGCTGTTCATCATGAAATGCGGTTGCAGGTGACGACGCAGTAACTCGTTTTCCAAGCGCGAAGCGTTCAGGCGGGCCTCTTCGTGCCGGCGGCGCAGGGCTCTGAGTTGGAGCGCGGTGGACGCCAACATCAGCAACATCAAACACAAGAAGCTGGTATAGAAATGCAGTTCGACGAACTGATCCCTGGCGAACCACACCCCGGCGGCGGCAGTCAGGCAACCGGTCAGCCCGAAACCCGCGTGGGGCCGGCGGCGCCAAACCGCCCACAGGGTTGCGGCAAGCGAGAGCGACAGGCCCGAGACAAAAAATACCGCGTTGCGCAGGTCAGGATCCTGGTGACCGAACCAGGCCCAGATCATCGGAATGACGGCCAAAGCCGTCCAACGCATCCTACCCGGAACAGCGTAGCGAGTGAAGAAGAACAGGGGCAGCATCACCGAAACCATCATGGTCAGCGCGTTGATGATCAACGTACGCGGCCGATGCAGGTGATAGGGATAACCCAACAAGCGCCAGTATTCGAGGAAGAACAAGGTCCCCACCATGACGCAAAGCGCGCCGAACAGTCTCAAAGCGCCCTGGCGGCTGTCCACCCGACCGGTGAAGAGAAAGTACAGGCCGACCACCAGAAAGGAACTGAGCAGGCTCATGGGAATCAGCGCCATGCGCGAGTCGTGAATCAGCCTGTCCAACCGGTCGAAGCGCGGTTCCATCAGGCGCAGCTTGCCGTCGCCGAGATGGGTGGAGATGCGCAAGGCCAGCAGGTGGGTCTCGGGCGTATCCAGATCATCGGGAACCGGAATAATGGTTTCGGTACGACCCGGCGGGTAGCCGGATTTGGCCGAAACCCGGCCGTTGCCGCCCAGGAAACGGCCGTCCCAGAAAACCTGGTAGTTGGCGGTCGCCACAATGCGAAGCGCTCGCGGACGTGGGTCGGAGCGCTTGCCCGGTGTGATTTTCGCCCGAATCCACAGCGCTCCCCGATAGGTTTCCTGCTTGCGAAGGTAGGGGCGCAACGGCTTCCAATCGCTGTCGTCGAAATCGGGCGAGGCCCATGCCCGTTGATCGCCCTTGTGGTAGACCACCCGCTGCACGCGCACGCTGTCCTGCGCCCAGAGCGGCAGGGCCGGCATCATCAACCATATGAGTGCAAAACGGGTCATAAACGCTCCGGGCGTGCTGTGCCGTATCAAGCATAACAAACCCCGCCCCCGATGTCCGAGTCGTTGACACATTCCTGGAGCCGTTCACAGGAACCCCCGTACAGCAAGACCGGAACCGCACGTAGTCTATGCATGACGCAACATGCCAAGGAGGTTCATCATGTTCCGATTTTTGTTGACATTACTCTTAGTCCCCGCGCTTGCCGCCGCCGACGCCAGAACGGTTAAACTAAAAGGCCCGAACGGCTACACCCTGCCCGGCGAGATTCACACCTTCAAAGTACCCGAAAACCGCAATCGACAGGACAGCCCCCAACTGACCCTGAGTTTTCTGTGGTTGCGCACGGACAACCCCAACCCCAAACCCCCGGTTATCTACCTTTCCGACGGGTCCGGCTCCTCGGGCATCAAGAGCATTCGCGGCGGCCTGATCGACCTGGTGCTGCCGCTGCTGGAGGAACGCGACGTGATCGCCCTGGACCGGCGCGGCACCGGCATGTCGGGCGACCTACCCATGTGCCCCGAGGACAAGGGCATGGCCTATGACCGCGCCTACAGCCGCGAGGAATGGGAAGCCCGAGCCCGTGAGGTCGCCCGCGCCTGCGCCGAATGGTGGCAGGACCGGGGCATCGATATGACCGCTTGGAACACCGAGGAAAACGCCGACGATGTGGACGCGCTCCGTCAGTACATCGGCGCCGACCGCATCGCTATCTGGGGCGGCAGTTACGGCGGCCACCTGGCCTTCAGCGTCTTGCGTCGTCACGGCGAACACGTGGAACGCCTGCTGCTGAACGGCATCGAGGGTCCCGACCACACCCTGAAACTACCCGCGGACAGCCAGGCCCTGTTGGAAGAACTGGACCGGAAAACCGCCGGGCTCCCCGTCCTGCAAGGCAATCGCCTGCTGGACATCATGACCACGGTACTGCAAAGCCTGGAAGAGAACCCCCATACCACCACGATCACCGACGACAACGGGTTCGAGCAAACCCTGGTCATCGGCGCCTACGACATCCAACTGCTGACCGCTAAAGCCTTGTACGGCCCGAAGTCCATGACCGATATTCCCAGGGGTTACATGCAGATGCTCAACGGCGATTTCAGTAGGGTAGCGTCCCGGGTCGCCCGGTTGCGGAACAAGCGCCTGATCAGCACCACGGCAGCCCTGACCGATATCGCCTCCGGGGTCAGTAAAGAGCGCCTGGCCGCTGTCATGCGCCAACGAGACGAGACCCTGCTGGGCGACGCCGCCAACCGCTGCCTGCACATCGCCATGGATGAACTGGCGGAGCTGGACCTCGGCGACGATTTCCGCGCCCCTCTTGTCTCCAGTGTCCCCGTGCTGATGGTCAACGGCGCCATGGACGGCCGCACCCCGCCGGGGAACGCCGAAGAGGTTGGGGAAACCCTGCGCAACGCGGTCCTGGTAACAGTTGAGGACAAGGGCCACGGCAGAAGAATCTTGGGGCAACCCGGCGTCATTCAAAAGGTGCTGGCCTTTATGCGCGGCGAACAGGTGAAATCCACAAGGGTGTACCCCTCGAGCAAAAAAACGGAGTGGGCCGCAACGCCCTTGACCCAAACCCAATTAAAAGCCTACGCCGGAACCTACAGCCTGTCGGAAGGCGACGCGGTCATCACGCCGGGTGACGGTTACCTGCGGGTACGCTACAAGGGTATCGAGGGACGCCTGTACCCCCAGGGAAAAAACCTCTTCCTCAACCGCGAGCGCAGGATCATCGCCGAATTCCAGCTGAACGCCGACGGTAAGATCACGGGAATTCACGTCTTTTCCGACGGCCGGGAAACCATTGCGGAAAAAGTAACCCGCTAACCCATCCGGAGCCCGCCTCCCCCACGCGGGGAGGCGGAAATCGATCTTGGGTTGTCGATCGAGGGTTCTCAGGGTCTCATTCCCGGTTGTCATCCGTTGTACTTGAAAACCAGGTGTCGATGTTTTGCGGTTGATTCTTCGACCCGGAAAAGTCAGGGGCAAAGAAATAGGCCTCATTCCTTGACCCGGAAAAGTCAGGAGCAAAGAATCGAAACCGATTCTTTGCGCCCTGAAAAGTAATGTGAAAGAAATCAGTTGTGGGTCCTTGACCCGGAAAAGTCAGGAGCAAAGAATGAGA